>JBGVJN010000102.1:0-13733 GCA_045129455.1 Faecousia sp.
GCTTCTCTGTTTTGCAACCAATATCCAAAAACTCCTGGGCTGAAATTCTTCTTCCTGCCGGGCAGCTGACAACATTCTTCACGCCTTGACTATTTTTCGTACATTTAGTATAATTTGGTAAAATATCAACATTTTTCCAACAATTCTTCTCAGGAGATCTTGTCTATGCAATTCAGCTCCAACATTTTCCTTCTTGCCTTTCTGCCGGTGGTGGTGATCCTGCACTTCATCCTTCCGGCAAAATTCCGAAATTATCTGCTGCTGGTCGCCAGTTTGTTTTTCTATGCCTGGGGAGAGCCGATCTATATCCTGCTGATGCTCTTTTCCATCGTGATCAACTGGAGCTTTGGCATGCTACTGGAGAAAGCAAACCGTGGTCGGCGTATACTTCTCGGCGTCTGCATCGCAGTAAACCTGCTCCTTCTGGGCTACTACAAATACTTCGACTTTTTTGCCAACAGCATCAACCGCCTCCTTGGCACCCAGCTGATCGCGCCACAGAATATCCCGCTGCCCATCGGCATCTCCTTCTTCACCTTCCAGGCGTTGTCCTATGTGGTGGATCTGTACCGGGGAAATTGCAAGGTGCAGCGCAATATTCTGAATCTTGCCCTGTACATTTCCTTCTTCCCCCAACTGATCGCAGGTCCTATCGTGCGCTACGCCGATATCGATGAGCAGATCCGCCACCGCACAGTATCCGCCGAAAACTTTGCCCTGGGTTTTCGCCGGTTTATTTACGGCCTCGCCAAAAAGGTCATCATCGCCAACACCATGGCCCAGCTGACGGATTCTGTATTTGGCATTTCTTTATCCAACATGACCACCGTCACGGCATGGATGGGTGCGGTCACCTATACCATGCAGATCTACTATGATTTTTCGGGCTATTCCGACATGGCCATCGGTCTGGGCAAAATATTCGGCTTCGATTTTCTGGAGAATTTCCGCTATCCCTACCTCTCCCGTTCCATTCACGAATTCTGGCAGCGGTGGCATATCTCCCTGGGCACCTGGTTCCGGGAATATGTGTATATCCCCCTGGGCGGAAACCGAAAAGGAACGCTGCGCACCTACTGCAATCTGATCACCGTGTTCTTTCTCACGGGCATGTGGCACGGTGCCAGCTGGAATTTTATCGTTTGGGGCTTGTTCCACGGTTTCTTCCAGATCCTTGAGCGGGTCAAGCTGAAGAAATTTCTTTCCAAACATCCTCTGATCAGCTGGATCTACTGCCTGCTGGTGGTGGTCTTCGGCTGGGTACTGTTCCGCAGCGAATCTCTGACCAACGGCATCAAATATCTTCTGTACATGGTCGCCCCCTGGAACTTTGGTTTCCGGGATATGATGATCTTCCGCATCGGGCTGACCTTGAAAGAAGCCACGATCCTTTTCTGCGCACTCTTTGGCTGCGGTATCGTGCAGCTTTTAGCGCAGCGCTTGTCCAAGCTGGAAGCCAAGTGGAAATACAGCTCTTTGGAGTTTGTATTCCTTGCGGCAGCGCTGGTGTACTGCGTGATCCTGCTGGCCGCGGGTACTTACAATCCGTTTATCTATTTCCGTTTCTGATGGAGGAGCTGCAATGAAAAAGAATACATGGATCCTCTATCTGGTCCTCTTCCTGGCGGTCTGCATCCTGCCTTCTGTGATCTATCCCCTGCTGGGGCCGTACATCGACCAGGAAAACTACGAAAACCGTGTCACTGCGGAAGCGCCAGAATTCAGCCTCTCCTCCATCGCCCAGTTCCCCAAGGAATACGAGGAATTCTTCAACGACAACCTGCCCTTCCGCTCTTTTCTGATCGAAGCGAACGCCGCCATCGATCTGCACATTTTCCATCAATCCCCCCTAAAGAAGGTCGTGATCGGTAAAGATGGGTGGCTGTTTTACAACGCCGCCGGTACCGACGGCGATCCCATGGCAGACGCCGCCGGCACCAATTACTACACCAGCGAAGAGCTGGCTCAAGTGGCGGCAAGCTTAACGGCAGCCAGAGATAAGCTGGAAGCCGAAGGCCGAAGCTTTGTGCTGATGGTCGTACCCAACAAAGAAAGCATCTACGGCAAGGATTACCTGCCGGAAGAATTTCCCGTAGCCGATGTGACCAAGGCGGATCATCTGGTAAATTATCTTCGGAACAATACGGATCTGAACATCGTCTATCCCAAGGATGCGCTGCTGGGTGCCATGGAAGCAGATCCTCAAACGGATGTCTATTTGAAGACCGATACCCACTGGAACAATCTGGGCGCATATCTGGGCAGCAAGGAGCTGCTCAGCGCAATGGACATCCGGCTTCCTGAGATCAGTGCGCTGGAGCTGAACACCATCGGCCGACCTGCCGGAGACCTGGCAAAAATGATGGCCTCCAAGGAATATATGAACGATGATGTGGACTATCAGATCGGCGGCTATCCCGGCTGCGGAAATGTGTCCGAATCCTTCCCTGTGGAGGACAATTATGATGTGATCCGCTACAGTTCTCCGGGGCAGGATCCCAGAAAGCTGTTTATGATCCGTGATTCCTTTACCGTGCCTATGGCGCCTTTCATTTCGTCCCAATTTGAAACCAGCTACATTCTGCACAACTACATGTACACCCCGGAATATCTGGCACAGATCGATCCGGATATCGTCGTGGTAGAAGTTGCGGAGCGGTATCTGAACTATCTGTTCTCCTTTACTTACTGAGAAATACAAAACCGGCACCCGATCACGGGTGCCGGTTTCGCTATATTGGGGAAATTTAGCAAAGATGCGTATCAAACTTATTTACCGCAGCCGCAGCTACAGCCGCCGGCGCTGCAGGAGCCGCCATCCGGGCAGCCCACGCATTTCCTGCCGCTCTTTTTGGACTTATAGAGATACCAGCTCGCCAGCGCCAGGATCGCAACGATCACCGCGATGATCACATAATCCACAGTATTCATAGCTTACTTCTTTCCGCTGAGGGCATACTCAGTTTTGACCTTTTGATCCGCTCTGACGCACAGGAAAACGATGATGCCCGCCATTACGGCCACGGCGATACCGCCGCCAATGGCAGCAGTGGCATCCAGTGTCTCGGGCGCGGTGATCAGCGTGCCAATGGTATAGACCAGATAACCAACGGAATAGCCGGTTGCCAGCTGCAGGCCAATACCACCCAGCAGCCACTTCTTCTGCTTGATCTCAGCGTTCATGGCACCAATAGCCGCAAAGCAGGGAGGCGTGAACAGATTGAACATCAGGTAAGCCAGAGCAGCAACCTTGGTCATACCCACCATAGCAGCGGCGACCTCATTGCCGGAGCCGACCATTTCCAGATCTTCATTCACAACAAAGCCATAGCAGACAGCCAGTGTTCCCACCACATTTTCCTTGGCGATAAAGCCGGTGACAGCGGCAGCAGCCAGCTGCCATGCAGTAATGCCAACGATCGGGACCAGCGCAACGGCAACAGGGTTCGCAATGGATGCCAGGATGGAGGTTTTCTCCATTCCCTCCTCCACCAGCTGAAGCTGCCAGTCAAAGGACTGCATAATATAAACAACAGCATTACAAAGAAGGATGATGGTACCGGCCTTGACGATGTAGGCCCAGCCACGGCTGCACATAGAGGTGAAGGCACGCTTCACAGAGGGCAGCTTGTATTCCGGCAGCTCCATGATGAAGAAGGACTTGCGGTTTTTATAGCCTGCGATCTTATTGACCAGCAGGGCGCCCAGGAGGATCAGCACGATACCCGCGAAGTACATCAATGTACCAACCCAGCTGGCCTCATCGAAGAAAGCGCCGGCAAACAGGCCGATGACCGGCAGCTTCGCGCCGCAGGGCATGAAGGGCGCCAGCATGGCGGTGGCATTGCGCTCACGCTCATTGCGGATGGTACGGGCAGCCATAACGCCGGGGATGGCGCAGCCGGTACCGACGACAAAGGGGATCACAGACTTGCCGGAAAGGCCCACCTTCTTGAAGATAGGATCCAGCACCACAGTGGCACGGGCCATATAGCCGCAATCCTCCAGCAGCGCAATGAGGAAATACATAACCATGACCAGAGGCAGGAAGCCAACCACAGCGCTGACACCGCCGATGATGCCTTCCGTCAGCAGCGCGGTAAGGAACGCATTGGCGTTGGCGACTTCCAGAAGGCCGATGACCCATTCCTTAAAAGCGTCGATCAAGGTGACCAGGCCAGGGATCACAGTGCCGTTTTCAAGCTCATAGCCATTTGCCAGCCACTCACCAAGCCAGGCCTGGCTGATCTGGAACACCAGGAACATCACGACGGCAAAGATGGGCAAGCCCACCAGAGGATGGGTCAGCACCGCGTCGATCTTATCCTGAAAATTCTTATCCTTCGTACGGATCTTGCGCTTCTCCACCGCGGCAACCAGCTGATTGACATAGGCAAACCGCCTTCTGTCGGCAGCCTCCACGGCCTTCTTGTCGGTCAGATCCACATCCCCCTGGATGTAGGGAGCTTTCTGGCCCTTTCCGCGCAATGCGGCAGCTACCTTGACCACTTCCGCCAGGCCGTTATCACTGTTGGTCGTGGAAACAGTTTCCACCACAGGGCAGCCCAGGGCAGCGGACAACGCCGCAACATTGATCTCCGTCTTCTTCTTTTCGTTGATATCCGCCTTGTTCAGCGCCACCACCACGGGGATATCCAGCTCCAGAAGCTGGGTGGTGAAGAACAGACTGCGGCTAAGGTTGGTGGCATCCACGATGTTGATAATGGCATCAGGATGCTCATTCTTCACATAGGCGCTGGTGACGCTCTCTTCGGATGTGAACGGGGACATGGAATAAGCGCCGGGAAGGTCCACGGCTGTCAGCTCATTCTCCCCTGCGTAGTGCTTGCGGATAGGGGCTTCCTTCTTGTCAACGGTAACGCCTGCCCAGTTGCCAACCTTTTCGTTACGGCCGGTGAGGGCATTGTACATGGTGGTCTTACCGCTGTTGGGATTGCCCGCAAATGCGATCCTCATAGTTTTCTCCTGCTTTCATATTTTTGGTTATTTGCACAGGCAAAGCCTGCGTAAATACAATGTCAGTTACCCAATGCTAACCAATGGGCTAAAAGACGATCAGCCGTCTTTGAAAGCCACCATGCTCAAGCAATGACGATGGCTTCTGCCAGCTGATTGTCGATGTTGTATCTTCCGTCCTTAATGGACACCGTGCAGCCGCCTCTGCGGCGGGAGACCACAGTGATGGGCTCACCGGAGTAGCACCCCAGGGAGAACAGGAACGCATCCAGCTCCTCATCGTCGGTGTCGATGCGCTGAATGATATATTCTTTTCCTTCTTCCGCGGAAATCAAAGTCATAGGTATCACCCGGTCCAATGTTGTAAATCATCGATTAGCATACGCTAACTTCCCGTATATAATAGCCTCAGTGACCGTATTTGTCAAGACTTCATTTACAAAAAATGTTTATTTTTTCCTATTGCGCCAAAGCTTCTTGCTTTTTTGCACTGTACATGGTATGTTCATTATAGCATATGATAACGGAGGTTCCCCTATGAAAAAACTGCTTTGTCTTATTCTCGCAGCTTTGGCTATTCTTTCCCTTTCCGCCTGTGGCGCGGATGACAGCACGCCCCCGGAGACCACGGAGCACGTCCACGATTACGCCATCACAGAAAACATCCCCAACTGCACAGAAGGCGGCGAGATCATCGGCACCTGCACCTGCGGTGACCGCTACACCGAAGCCATCGATCCCAAGGAGCATACCTACAGCGATTGGGTGGTGACTCAGGAGCCTACCACCGAGGCTGCCGGCCAGAAGCAGCAGGTCTGCACTGTGTGCGGCGATACCATCACAGAAGAGCTGCCCCGTCTGGAGACCGAAGAAGAGAAGGCCATGCGCCTTATCACCGAACGGGCCATCGAGCTGCGCCGTCTGATCTGGCTGAGTGTGGGCTATTTCGATTCCTACGCAAATCTCTACCCCAGCGAGAAGCATTTCTGCACCTATCTGGGACTTTACTGGGAGAAGCGCTGCACCGAGCTGGAGTATCCCCTGTTCCGTTTTGACCGCAGCGAACTGGAAAGCTTCAGCCTTGCGACCTTCAACGCCACCCCCGACTGGACCGTTCTGAATAACCACGGTACCCCCGACCCTTACGATACGGAGTACTATGACGCGGCTACCGATACCGTCACCGTGTCCCTTCCCCTTGGCGCCGGCGGCGGCTATGCCTTCGAGCTTTCCAATGTAGTCGACGCGGGCAATGGCACTTACCGGGCTATTTTCGACATTATCGATGAGATGTGCGAAAAGGTCGGCCAGGCCACCCTCACAATGCAAAAAGGCACCAACGGCTACTACGCCGTATCCTTCGTACAGAACTAATACATAGCAACGGCAGGTGATAGAAAATGTATCACCTGCCGTTTATTTATGGATTATTTTTCAAGTG
Organism: Faecousia sp.; assembly: GCA_045129455.1. GTDB lineage: Bacteria > Bacillota > Clostridia > Oscillospirales > Oscillospiraceae > Faecousia. The sequence continues at coordinate 6,419 of JBGVJN010000102.1, forward strand.
TTCGAGAAATTCCGGCGTCTTCGACCAGTACTTGATGCCCCAGTTTTCAAAATTCCACTGCTCCATATATTCGTTGCACTCGTAGTCCACATAGTAGATCACGCCCTCGTTTACAACGAAATTGGTGGGAAAATAATCGATATTGAGGCCGGAGGCCATCGCCTGCCCGGCTATTTCCCGGACCTGTGCGAGCAGGTCGCCCATGGGAGCATCCTCCTTCACCAGCTGATAGACGGTAGGCCCATGGATGTACTCCTTCAGAATCCTCTCATTGACCTCATCCACCGCCAGCAGCTTCGGCATTCTGATCCCGGCCCGGCACAGGCGCTGGTAGTCCCGCAGCTCCGATTGCAGCTTATCTCCAAAAGTATAGTAGCTGCAGGGTTCATGGTGGATCTGCTTCAGTACCAATTGCTGCCCATCCTTTTCCACCAGATAGGAATAGCCGCCCTTCCCTTTTCCCAGAAGAGCTATGACCGGATAGGCAGCGCCGTTGACAGTTATGTTTTCCATCATCTGTAATACTTCCCCGCGGACTTCAAATAGGTGATGCAATCGGTGACCCAATCGGTCTGGAGGATATCATACCCCTGATCCGCCAGCCAACCCCAGCCGTTATCCGGATCGCCAAGCATAGACATGTTGTCATCATGTCCACCCACCAGAGGCCGGTCAAAACTGAAAAGGATCGGATTGACCCACAGGAGCTTTTCATTCCTGTGCATCATCTCAATAAAGGCAGGATCTGTCACAGGAGCATCGTCCTTGGCGAAGACCACCTCGCTGCCCACATAGTTGATATTTCTGCCCTTGCACATTTCCATAGCCGTATCCGTCTCATAGGACACCGCCAGGAAGGGAATGTCCGGCGCCAGCTCCTCGGTGGCATCATAGATCCAGGTGTTCCGGACCTCACCCTTGAGGATGATCTGATCTACCATATCATGCCGGCGGATGCACTCCACCAGCTCCGGGAAGCAGGAATAGGCCTTGTCGGTATTGATGTAGCAGCGGCCCTTCAGCACCTCGAAGACTTCATCCAGCGTGGGGATGGGCAGGCCGTTGGAGGCAATGCGTTGCTGCTCAATTTCCGCGTTGGTCATCTTACGCAGGTCACAGGCCTTGTGAAGCATGGCCATTTCTGTGCCGGGATGGAAATTGTAAAGCTTTCCTTCCGCTGAGCGCAGCACATCCAGCTCCACGATATCCGCGCCGGCATGGACCGCCGCCTCAAAGCCAATGATGGAATTGAAGGACATCATACCGCTGTTGTAGCCGCCGTGGGCAGTGATCATCACATTTTTTTGCGAGCGTTCCCACAAGGTTTCCATAGCGTTTCCTCCTTAGCCGTTGATGATCTGCGCCAGTTCCGGATACCGACAAAGTTCCTTGGCCAGATCGTCGATATTTTTCAGAATAATGCCTTCATAACCCACAGCCTGGGCAGCTTCCACATTGATGGGCGTGTCATCCACGAAGACGCACTGTGCCGCATCCTTCTCATAGCGCTCCAAAAACAGCTCAAAAATCTCCTTACCGGGTTTCATGACGCCCTCCTGGAAGGAGGCCACGCCGCCGTCCATGTATTGGAAAAATTCATGGGTAGAGGTCATGTAAGCAAAGGCATGGGGATTGGTGTTGGAAAGGTAATAGACGCCCACGCCTGCATCGTGCAGCTTTTTCAGCAGCCGGGTATTCGTCTTGGATGCCCGGAGCATCTCATCGCAGTGATCCATGACCGTGTGGATCATAGCCTCATCCTGGGGATACTTCCGGCAAATAGCCTCGATACTCTCCAGCCGGGACATGGCGCCCATATCGCCAGCCTTCCACTCAGGGCTTTTGAAGCAGATGTGGTTGAAGTAGTCGATCTCACCCTTGCGGTCCACAAACTGCGCAATATAGATATCGGGATAGTAAGTCACCATTACATTGCCGATATCCAATACCACATTTTTGATCATTGCAGCATCTCCCCTTCTGCAGCTGAATTCACGGAAAACTCCGCAAATTCAGCATACCACACCCAAAGCCGCTTTGCAATTGCAGATTTTTCCTGGAATGATTTTCATTTTGGCAAAAGGCTTCCTCCGAGGAGGAAGCCTTTTGATTTATATACAATTCCTTATGCTTTCTTTTTCCGCCAGATCATAATATACATCACTAGCGCAGAGAGCACGCACAGCGGAATCACCGCATAGAACACAAACGGATCAGCAGTTTTTGCCGGCGGCTGCACATCTTCCAATGTGACAGTGATCTGCTGATCACAAACCACATTCTCAATGGTATACACGCCGTTGCGGCCGATCAGCTCCACGCCGTTGGCCTTGACCACAGGTGCTTTGCCTTCCACACTGACCTTCACAGAGAAGGTGAAATCTTTGCTGTGACGGACGGTGGTGCCATTGCCGGTGACGGTGAAGCCGGTGCCGGTGGGCAGCTTTACGGTATATTCGCCGCCTTCGGTGCGCTCGTTCATGGCCGGGATCTCGGCATAATCAGCGCTGTCGCCGATCTGCAGCACCAGACCCGGCTCAGAGGTATCGTTCACATTGCCGCTGTACAGGCCGATATACTTCAGCAGGTCGCCCTGGATCTTGACAGTGCCGCCGCTGACGGAAACAAACCGGGTAATATCAAAGGCCTTCTTGGACATCAGATCCTGGGCAAGGATCCGGCGGCCTTCCATATTTTCATCGAAGGTCAGCGTCAGAGATTCATAGACGCCAAAGATGCCGATGGGACCGGTAAGCTTGCCCACATTCAGGGAAACATCCGCATACACCAGATGATTGGCACTTCCCACGCTGGTACGGCGGAAGGAGCCAATGCTGATGGCACCGGTGACGGGATTGCGGCTGGCAGCCAGGAAGGGCACTTCGCCGGCGGAGGTGACCACAGGCAGCGCAATACCGCGGCTGACAGCAGCGGGAGCATACTGGGTCACGGTCTTGCCGTTGATGGTAGCATCCCAGGTATCGTTATTGAAGTACCAGGCATCACTCAGCACAGTGTCACTGACCTGCACATCATAGCCCGCAAGCTCAAAGGAAGGGGCCAGCCGATGCCACAGGATACCTCTCGTCACTTCTTCCAGAGCGCTCATACCGGTGAACTTGCTGCGCATAACGCCGGCGCTGAGGCCAAGGGCCGCCGCCAGGTACAGTTCGTCCTCGCAGTTGACCAGGCCCATATGTTCACCCTGCAGGGTATGACCGGCTTCCAGCAGACGGGCTACACGCTCCATAGTTGTGACCAGGGACAGCTGGGTAGTAACATCATAAGTGCGGAATACATCGGAGAAGCCCGCAACGGTGACCATCTTGTCCAAATTCTTCTGGACAGTACCGGCACCCAAAGGATCATTGGTGCCTACATCACCGGTGATATGCTCAATGATCAGCTGGGGATGGATGCGCTGGGCGGTGTCGCTGATGAAGCGGCGCCACTCCACATTGGGATAATAGTTGCCCCAGTCGATCTTCCAGTAGGTGATGCCCGCTTCCTTGCACCACAAAATACGCTCGTTCCAGTAGTCCTTGTCCCAAGTGCCGTTGGTAGGCTTATGGGCAGCGTCCTCCTGGCAGCAGACCCAAACGCCGACACCCTTCCAGCCAGCGGCCTTCAGTTTGTCCACCAGGGTCTTCATTCTTTCGGCATAGTCCTGGCCGTAACCGGGGAACTTGGTTTCATCCAGGATAAAGGAGCCATAGAAATCGCCGTTGTCCACGCCGTTTTCGGAGTACGGCAGATCCCAGCCGTCATCCAGCACGAAGATCAGATCCTTGCGGACCTCTTCTGTGTAGAGATATGCCCAGCCATCCTCGCCAAAGAGGGTCTCGTGGGTCAGAATATCCCGGACGGTAACGCCGGCGGGGCCACAGGTATTGCCCTGGGTATTCCAGGTGCAGAAATAGTCAGCGGAGTCCTGCACAGGAGCATCGGGGATCAAATTGATATCGGTCAGACTCTGGTTCAGCTCAGTACGGCTGAAGCTGGGTGCGGAAGTGACTTTATCCACAGCAAAGTGATCCAAGTACACGGCAGCATCCTCCATGTGGTGCTCGGCAAGGAAGCCGATGCGTCGAATGTTTCTCATATCCACAGATCCGTAGACCTGCGCCAGGGGCAGCCGGATCCAGCCGGTATAGCCTGCGTTGATGATGGTGTGGTGCCACTCATCGATGGTGGAGGCCACCCACTTGGTGCCGCTCCAGTAGTACCAGGCAGCGCCGGGGATCATTTCCCGCTCACCACTGCCTTCGGTGTAAAGGAGGATATCCAGAGCGAAATTCTCCGTGATCTGGGAGGCATCGATGTAGAAGTATAGATTCTCAGCACCCCGCCAATCAGTCACCGCGGTCTTGTCATTGGCCAGGACGATATAGCTGGTGTTGCCCCAGAGGTAGGAATTTTGGGTCCATGCCAGGGCACGGCTGCCCTTATAGCCCTTGCCGTTCTGACCGGAGGGTGTCCAGAAACCGCCGGAAACACCCACTTCACCATCCTGGCGCCAGCCGATCTCCACGTACTTGTCGATGCACCAGTCGTTGAAGCTGTCGGGCAGATTCTCCATATCCCATACAGTAACGGCAGTACCGATCTCCATCGGGTCACCTGCCACAGCTTTATCCACCGCAAAATGGTCAAAATAAACGGACGCGCCAACCTTATGATGTTCCAGCAGGAAGCCCAGGCGCTGCACCTCGTTCAGGCTGGGGTTATTGTAGACGGAAGCCAGCGGCAGCCGGATCCAGCCCACATAACCGGCAGAGATGGACAGATGGTGGTAGTCATCAATATTGGCATCCACCCACTTACTGCCATTCCAGTAGGCATAGGGGGCGCCGTTAACCATCTCGATCATGCCGTTGCTCTTGGTGTAGAGCAGCAGATCCGCCTTGAAGTCCGCGGGCTGCTCGGAAGCATCGATGTAGAAGTACAGATTCTCCGCGCCGGTCCAATCGGTCACGGCGGTGGAATCCTTGGAAAGGACGATGTAGCTGGTGGAGCCCCACGCATTTCCATGTACATCCCACTGAAGGGCACGGCTGCCGTTGACGCCCTTACCATTGACACCCTTGGGAGTCCACTGGCCGGCGGACACGCCGTAGTCACCACCCCACTCTTCCTTGAAGCGGTCAATTGCCCAATCAGTCATATTATCCGGGGCATTTTCCAGATCCCAGACCACTTTGGCCCGGTCAACACCGCTGGGAAGGCTGCCGCCGGCTTGTGCCGGCACCGCCATAGGCGGCAGCATGGCAAACAACAAAGCGATCGCAAGGAAACAGGAAATTGCAGAATGTAATTTGTTCTTTTTCATTTCAGCGCCTCCTTAATGGTTAACAGTAACAACTGCATCCAATCATTACATGAAAATTTTAGCATAAAAATCTAAAATTCCCGCTTGCAAATGGTAACCATAATTTGATAGAATGTAACTTAAGAAAGGCGGTGCAGCGATGTATTGGGTATCTCTTATGGAAAAGCGTGGCTTTCAGGATCTTGCGCCTCTGTTTTACGGTCACGAGCAATGCGGGCCGGAGCAAAGCTTCGGCCCGGTCGTCAGAGACTATTGGATGATCTACTATGTGGATACAGGAAAAGGCACCTTCACTTCGGACGATGAGACTTACCACCTCCAGGGAAAGCAATTTTTCCTGGTGCGCCCCGGCGCTTCCACCCGGATCGTCGCAGACCGGAATGAACCTTGGTTCTTTCATTGGGTGGCGCTGCGGGGAATGCTGTGCGACAAGCTGTATTCCCTTCCCCTGGTCATCGATCGGCAGACAGATCTGTTCCTTGCGATGGATCATGTGGAGGAGTATGGGGAAATGAAGGAATCCTACCTAACTGCGCAGCTTCATCTGCTGCTGTGCCAGCTGTTTCCCGGAACTGCGGAGCATCCCTATGTGCAGCGGGCAAAGCTTTATCTGAAAAACCACTGTATGGCCGTTGGCGCGGTCCACGAGCTTGCCCGGGAGCTGAATCTGGATCGGCGGTATCTGGCACGCCTGTTTCGCCAGGAGACCGGAACCACCATGCAGCAATTCCAGCTGGAGGCCCGCATGCGCTATGGATCCAGCCTGCTGGAACAGGGCTATTCCTGCGCCCAGGCAGCAGAGCTGACAGGCTACAGCGACACCGCCGCATTCTCCAGGACTTATAAAAAGTTTTACGGTCACACCCCTTCTCATAAACCTTAACCACCAAAGACGCGCAAAAAGCAGGGCTCGTCGGGCGGAAAATTCTCTGTGAAGTGATAATTTTCTATTGACAAAAAAATCATCTGTGATATACTGTTCCGATTTATTCTAAGGAAGCAGGAGGTTTTATTGCTTATGCACGATTTTGAGTATGTCCCTAATTACGAATGGGAACCCGTCAGAGATGAATTGTTGGATGTCATTCACCGGCTGCAAAACGAAGTCCGAAAACACTTTACCTTCCAGTATCATTTTGTAGGCAGCAGCAAGCGAAGGATGATAACCCGCGACCGGAACTCCAATATTGGTTTTGACTTTGATGTGAATATCGAAGTCAACGACCCTGACGAAGACTATTCCGCTGAAGAAATACGAAACATCCTTCACAAGGCTCTTGACAGAGTTACCAACCCCTATGGATTTCCCATTTTCGGATACGATTATACCAAGGATTCCACACGCGTTCTCACAATCAAAGTAAAGGACAAAGCACGTTCTTGTATTCTGCACAGTTGCGATTTCTGTATCGTATATGAATGCGATGACGGAAGGCAACAGTATATCCGCTATAACAAAAAGCAAAACAGTTATTCGTGGGAATATCAACCTAAAGGATATACAGAACTCCCCTCAAAAATCGACTGGATTAAAGAGCACAGATTGTGGCAACAGGTTTGTGACCATTACTTATACAAGAAGAATGTGAACGATAATCCTAACAAGCATTCTCGCACAATCTTTGCAGAAACAGTTCATGAGGTATGGCAAAAGAATAGGACTTAACGAAAGAAAGCGCTGCCGATTTGGCAGTGCTTTTCTCGTGCATTTTTGGTAAATTATTGGTAAAACCAATTGCGGTTGTCAATCGCATCCACAAATAAGCCTTAGAAACGGTTATTTTTATCACTTTTTTTGGAGTTTCTCGAAGTTTTTAAGGCGATTATTCAGCCAAGGGCTTCATCGTGGGGATCTGGGTGCTCCGACGCACATAAGCCCACAAAGTTCTACATAACTCTATATTTCGGACAGCTTCAAAACTATTCCGCCACATAAATCTACGCAACCCTTTGTACAAGATGTTTCCATTGGCTTAAGCCATGGCT
>JBGVJN010000103.1:0-10404 GCA_045129455.1 Faecousia sp.
TAGCGAGTCTACCAATTCCACCACTCGCCCATTTGCACTTCTTCTTTTGAGCTTTCGCTCAACTGCCTAGCTATGATAGCACGGCAGGCGAAATTTGTCAACCGTTTTTTTGCTTAGGGAGAAAAGTTTTTTCCGCCTGCCATCCCGGCACTGAAGGAATTATTTACAGATCTTTCTCAGCCCTTTCAAGGATTCTTCACCTTTCTTAATGCCCCCGTGATATACTGTACCCAGAGATACGGAAAGGGCAGGGCAAGCCGATGCCGTGGAGGATTCTGCGGATAAGCCGACGGCGTACCCGTGACAGGTCACTTTCCGGGGAAATAAGGAACAGCGGCAGCCCGGTGGGTTGCCGCTGTAGTTATTATTCTTCTTCGTCCTTCTCCAGCTTCTGGATCATGGAGCCGTGGGTGGCGTACATCTTCGCGTAGTCCAGGAAGGCGATGATCAGCGCTGCGCAATCGATGCCGGTGAGGATGCTTACATGCTCCGGGTTCATGCCGGGGAACAATACCAGAACGATCAGGGTGATAAACAGAAGGGTGGTGCAGATCTTTCCGGTGAACAGCGCACCGGTAAGCATCTTGCCCTTGCGCAGGGTCAGAAAACCGGCGATCAGCTGGAAGCTCTCTTTCACTACGAACGGGCAGATCAGCAGCCACAAAATGGGATACCGGACAGCCAGGCATACGATCAGCGCAAACTGGGTCAGCTTATCTGCCAGGGGATCCAGGATCTTGCCTACTGTGGATATCATATTAAAATGTCGGGCGATCTGGCCGTCCACCAGATCTGTAAGACACGATACCGCCAGCATACCGCCTGCCAGGTAATAATCCGCCTGGTTCTGCGCGTTCAGGTAGATCACCATGTACACCGGGATCAGGATCAGCCGAAACAGGCTCAGCAGATTGGGGATCGTGAGGATATCCTTTTTCCAATTCTTTACGATCATCTTTGCTCCTCCGGGGATCTGCAAACTGCAGATCTTTCATTGGTTTATTATAGGTCGCTTTTCAGCTATAATCAAGGGTCAGATGTAAAATAAATGTAAAATTAACGGGAATTGTCAGATACTTTCAAATCTGCTGCTATCCCAGCAGTGTATCCGCGGCCAGGGGATATTGCAGCGCCAGCAGCCGCCATGTAAGCTTATCCAGCTGACCTGTCTGCGGCAGGCCATTCACGCGCTGAAATTCCCGCAAGGCAAGGGATGTTTCGGCGTCCAGTACTCCCGTGGCGCTGACCTTTGGCGCACCGTAAGCTTCCGAGAAGACCAGCAGGATCCCCTGGACGATGTAGATATTGGGATGCGTCTGTCCTGCTTCGATCACCTCACCCGGCTCCAGGAGGATGTTCAGCGGCTGCGCCGCATCCAGGCGGATCAGTGCCGGTTCATAGAGGGCATATATCACCTCCCAGGTATCCTGATCCGTCTCACCGGTCACGGGAAGCCCCTCCCTTCGCTGCAGATCGGCAATGGCCCGGACGGTCTGCGGGCCATAGATCCCGTCGGGGATCACAGAGGGCCGGGTGGTGTCATCCTCGGCGATGACTCTGAGCATGGTCTGCAAACTTCGGATGGGCTGACCTACAAAGGATTCCGGCGGTCTCATCTGATCACCTCCTGCACGATGGGATCCTGCTGCCCCTGGCGAAGATTCCTGCCGGGGAACTGGGTCATGGTCGAGGATTGTGCACTTTGGTTCACCCTTGTGGTATTGGAGGCAAAGGCAGGCACCGCCGCAGCACGGTTTCTTGGAAACTGCTCCGGGTCACGCAGGCTTCTACTTTCGATCCCCGCGAACTGATCATAGATATTATCCCAGGTTTGCGCATCTACATACCCGGTCTGGGGAAGTCCGAACCAGCGCTGGGCAGCAAGGACCGCGTTTCGTGTGGCAGTGCCGAAAATTCCGTCCACCTCCAGAGGCGGGATCTGGGGAATATAGGCCGAAAGAACGGAAAGCATATACTGCAGATGCCGCACCTTATCGCTGGTATCACCTTCATAGATGGAATTGGGATACTCCCAACTGATACTGTAAAACTGCTGCCCCTGGCTGCGCAGTTCGGAAAGATTTGTCACCGCGGTGTAGATCCTTACCAGCTCATACCAGGTACCCGGTCCCACGATCCCATCGGGTGTCAGCCCAAAGATCCGCTGAAATGCCCGGACCGAGGCTTCCGTGCGGCTGCCGAAGATGCCATCCACCTCCGGAACTTTTGGGATCGCAGGGTAATTTTGCGCGATCCTGTTCAGTTCCACTTGCACTACGACTACCTCCGGTCCGGTACTTCCTACCCGCAGCGGTGTACCGGGGTAGGAGGAGGTGATCCCACGGATGGGGGCGTTGACCACGGTCTCGATATTCCCATAATAGTTGCGCAGGATCTGGTCGGAGGTCAGCCCCTGCTGTGCCAGGTTCTGACTGCCCCATTGGCTCAGACCCTCACAGGTGACGGTGGTTCCGTTGCAGAATTTGGCTGCCAGCGGTTCTACGAAGCCGGGCCTGCGCAGATAATCGTTAAAAAGCTCATCTACGAGCCGGGAGACATTCTCAAAATAGCTTCTTCCGTTCACGAATGCCTGGTCATAGGCGGTGGAATTGGTGATGTCGAAATCGTAGCCCCGGCTGCGGTAGAATTCCACATATACCCGATTCAGCGCATAGGATACGATGGCCAGTATGTTGGCTCGCAGAGCGCTCTCATCCCAGGTGGGGTAGATCTCGCTGGATGCCACATTTTTCACATAATCAGCAAAAGGAACGGTCACATTGGCAGCATTGACCCCCGGAGGGCCAAGATGCACGGTGATTCTCTGTGGTATATAGGGGATCACAGTGGGCATAGCTTACCTCCTACAGATTTTGGGGCGGAGTGTCAAAGGTCTGGCTCTGACTCCACTGGGCCGGCAGCTCCGGCAAGGGTGTCATCTCCAGCTCCTGGTAGGTGACGGTGTCCGCAAAAAGCTGAAGATCTCTTGCCCGGATCAGCTCGTAGCCGTTCAGGTGGGCGGAAAGATCCACGAGGGTAAAGGGTTGAGCGTTGTTGGGGGTCAGACTGTCTGCCTTATCCGGCACGGTGACCTGGATCTGCCCGGTCAGTCCGCTGCGGTCTGTGAGCATCATACCGATCAAACTGCCGTTTTTATCGGTGACGGTAACAGCCACATCCTTCAGCGGCAGCTGGGCGAAGCTTTCGAAGGCTCTGGCTTGTATGTATCCAATGGAAATAAAGCATCCCTCCTTATCTTCTTCAAATTATGATATGCGCTGAAATAAAAAAGGTGCAGGGAGCCCACGCTCCCTGCGCTTACAGATAAGCTTCCATCTGCCGGATATTCTCATTCTCGCAGTCCAGAAGCTTCTGGGCCAGTTCGGAGATCCCGGGATCTTTGCCGGCATAGCGGTGCTGATTTTTCAGCCCTTTGATCACGCCGCGCATATTGCCCTGGATGGTCATGGCCGCAATCTTGGAGTCACTGCCGTCATACATCAGCATGGCACGGCTCATCATGTCCGACATGGCTTTGGCCATGAAAGGCAGCTCCGGCAGTACCCAGCCCCGGCGATTCGCGATGGCCTGCGCTTCCGCTTCGATGGCGTTGTACTCATCCTTTTGGGAATCCAGCGCCTTTTTCAGACCTTCGCTGGGCTTGGCCTTCATGACACTGCGGATGCCGGTCTGTCCCATCTGAGCGGTCTTCAGCACAGATGCAAGAATGTCCTTATTGCTCTTCATCATATCACCCCTGAAGCCAGTATTTCCTGCTTTCCCGCATAAATGCGTTCCTAATTTTGCATGAACTGCATAAAATGACCCAGAAGGGAGGAATTTTATGTGTGCGATCGCGGGTATCATCGGCCTTGATGTAGATCTGCCGCTGCAAAAGGCGCTGCTGGATACCATGAAGCACAGAGGACCCGATGGCAGCGGTGCGTTTCATCGGGAGGATTGCTGCCTGCTCCATGCCAGGCTGGCAGTGATCGACCCGGACGGAGGCAGGCAGCCGATGGAGCTGACCTTTGGCGGTGAGCATTATGTGATGGCCTATAATGGGGAGCTTTATAATACCCATGAGCTTCGGAAGGAATTGCTGGGTCTGGGGCATGTCTTTGAGGACCGGTCGGATACCCAGGTACTGCTCCACGCCTACGCCCAGTGGGGAGAAGGCTGCCTTGAAAGGCTGAATGGAATATTTGCCTTTGCTGTCTGGCATTGCCGGGAGAGAAAGCTTTTCCTTGCCCGTGACAGGATGGGGGTAAAGCCCCTGTTTTATAAATGCCACAGCCATGGCTTTCTGTTTGCCTCGGAGATCAAAACGATTCTGCGCTATCCCACAGTTTCTCCGGAACTGGATAGGGAAGGGGCAGCCCAGATCCTGCTGCTGGGGCCGGGTCGGTGTCCCGGCAGCGGCGTTTTCCGGGGCATTGAGGAACTGGAGCCGGGACAATGTGCCGTTTATCAGCAAGGGCGGCTTGCGAAGAAGCGCTACTGGTATCTTAAGGACGGGGAGCATACCGATTCCTTTGAGGAAACGGCGCAAAAGGTGCGGTATCTTGTGGAGGATTCCATCCGCAGGCAGATGGTATCGGATGTGCCCATCGGCACATTTTTGTCCGGCGGTCTGGATTCCAGCCTGATTACCGCCGTATGCGCCCGGGAAATGGGTACCCGTGGGCAAATGCTCAAAACATTTTCTCTGGATTATGAGAATAATGACCGCTACTTTACGCCCAGTAAATTTCAGCCCAATTCTGATCCTTATTATATCCGAGCCATGTGTCAGCGGGAGGCGACGGATCACCGATGGTGCATCCTTACCCCGCAGGAGCTGCTGGAGGCCATGGAAGCTGCCACCTTTGCCCGGGACTTACCCGGTATGGCGGATGTGGACTTTTCCTTGCTGGCTTTTTGCGCGCAGATCCGGGAATGTGTGACGGTGGCCTTGTCGGGCGAATGCGCTGACGAGATCTTCGGCGGCTACCCCTGGTACCGGGATCCACAGATCCGCAGCCGGGAAGGCTTCCCCTGGGCGCAGAATACGCAGCACAGGTGTATGCTGCTGCATGAAGATCTGCAAAGGGAGATTAATGGGGAAGAATTTGTCAGCCAGTGCTATCTGGATACCTGCCGTCAGAGTGATATCCTCCCGGGAACTTCTACCACAGAGCGGCGGATGAAGGAAATGATGAATCTGAATGTGCGCTGGTTCATGCAGACCTTGCTGGACCGGAAGGACCGGATGAGTATGTTCAGCGCTTTGGAGGTGCGTGTTCCGTTCTGCGACCACAGGATCGCTGAGTATCTGTATCGGGTACCGTGGGAGATGAAGGACTGGCAGGGGAAGGAAAAGGGGCTGCTGCGCCATGCCATGTCGGGCTGGCTGCCGGAGGAGGTCCTGTGGCGAAAGAAAAGTCCGTACCCCAAGACCCATGACCCACTATGGCTGGAGCTGGTCAGCGCAAGGCTGCGAATGCTCATGGAAAAGAAGGATGCGCCGGTGTTTTCCCTTGTGAACAGGCAGCAGCTGCAAAGGATCCTGGATGAGGATCCGCCATGGCCCTGGTACGGCCAGCTGATGCGCCGCCCACAGACCATAGCGTACTTCCTTCAGGTCAACGATTGGATGGAAAAATACGGGGTACAAACGCTGTTTTGACAGGGATTACAAAGAATTACACGAAAAAAAGGTAGTATTTTTTGGTAAATTGCCAACATGATTTCTTGCTTTTCCTATGATAGAATGAAGTAGAAAGTTCTTCACAAAAGGAGAGGTGGCAGATGTATCAGGTTGGCGATACCGTGCTTTATGGCATCCACGGTGTATGCAGTATTATCGGTCTGGAAGAGCGGAAGATCGACCGCAGGACCGTGCAGTACTATGTGCTGCAGCCCCGGGATCAAAACGGCGCAAAGTTCCTTGTGCCGGCGGGCAATCCGGTAGCGGCGGCAAAGCTCCGCCCGATCCTCTCCAGAGAAGAACTGGAGGCGCTCATTCGCTCCGAGGAGGTTCGGGCCGATGCCTGGATCAGCGATGAAAACCAGCGCAAGCAGCATTACCGGGAGCTGATCAACAGCGGCGACCGGGCAGCACTGATCCGCATGGTAGCGACGCTTCACAGGCATAAGGCTACCCAGGCAGCTGCGGGAAGGAAGTTCCACCTTTGTGATGAAAATTTCCTGCGGGATGCCCAGCGGCTTCTCAGCGTGGAATTTGCACTGGTCCTGGGGATCGCACCGGAGCAGGTAGGGGAATATGTTGTCCGTGCTATGGAAGGTTAAGATCCATAAATGAAAATGCACCGAAATAACGACGCATCGTTGTTTCGGTGCTTTTTGTGCGGTTTTTCAGGAAAAATTACGATGCAGGGTAGAAAATTTTAAAAAGTGGGTGTATAATACCAGCGAGGTGAAATATATGACCTACGAGCAGATACGGCACGATGAAGCCGTAAAGACTTATATCCGTCATGCCGATGCCACATTGGATGTGCTTGGCTTTACGGAGCATAGCTTTGCCCATGTGGGCGTTGTAGCTGAAATGGCCGGCTATATTATGGAAAAGCTGGAATACCCCGAGAGAATGGTGGAGCTGGCAAAGATCGCAGGCTACCTGCATGATATCGGCAATCTTGTGAATCGTGTGGAGCACAGCCAGAGCGGTGCGGTGCTGGCCTTCCGTATCCTGGATCGGATGGGCTTTCCGCCGGAGGAGATCGCGCTGATCGTGGCGGCCATCGGCAACCATGACGAAGGCACCGGCGTGCCGGTGAATCCCATTGCGGCAGCGCTGATCCTGGCGGACAAGTCCGATGTACGCCGCAGCCGTGTCCGTGGTAAGGATATTTCCAAATTCGACATTCATGACCGGGTGAATTACTCCGTTACCAAGTCGGAACTGAAGATCAACAGTACCCATACCATCGTAAAGCTGAAGCTTTCCGTCGATACCCATTTCAGCTCTGTGATGGACTATTTCGAGATCTTCATGAACCGCATGCTCCTTTGCCGCCAGGCGGCCCATACATTAGGTTTGGAATTTAAGCTGATCATCAATGAGCAGCAGCTGATTTAAAAACAGGAGGAAGAAAAAATGCAGGTATTTGATATCCACATGAAGGAAGTGTATCCCTTCCTGGGCGAGAACGGCTGCGATCCCGTGCTGACCGTATATCTGCCCAGCCCCATTCCCGAAATGAACTGGAAGGACTGGACCCGTAAGTGCATTCTCATCTGCCCCGGCGGTGGCTACGGTTTCGTCAGTGAGCGGGAAGGGGAACCCATCGCGCTGAAGTTTGCCGCTGAGGGGTACAATGCCTTCGTGCTGAAGTATTCCATCGCGCCCCATAAGTTCCCCACTGCCATCCGGGAAGCGGCTGCTGCCATGGAGCTGATCTATGCCAACGCTGCCGCCTGGAAGTGCGAAACTGACCATGTTGCTATCATCGGCTTCTCCGCCGGCGGCCATCTGGCAGGCCACTATACCAACTGCTTCGATTGCCCGGAGGTCAGAGAAGTGTTCCCGGAAAGCAAGGCCGTGAACGCATCGATCCTTTGCTACCCGGTGATCACCTCCGATCCCAGGCATTCCCATGCGGGCAGCTTCCGCAACCTTTCCGGCCATCAGAAGCTGACCGTTGAGGATCATGAGATGTTCTCCCTGGAGCGGAAGGTGACCCCCAATACGCCGCCCACCTTCCTGTGGCACACGGCACCGGATGACTGCGTTCCTGTGATGAACAGCCTCCTGTATGCCCAGGCGCTGGCAGCGAACAAGGTGCCCTTTACGGTACATATCTACCCCGATGGCTGGCACGGCCTGGCCACGGTGGATGACACTACCAACAATCCTCTGCCGGAGAAGATCGCCCAGGCCAATGGTTGGCTGGATGCTGCCTGTCTGTGGCTGAAGACCGTATTTGCATAAAAATGACCGCCCATCTTCCGATGGGCGGTATTTTTTACTTGTACATAGCCATATAGGGGCCGTGAGCTTCGATCAGCTCGTCCACCATCTTGGCCATATCGTCGATGGACAGCTCTGCGGCGGTATGGGGATCCAGCATCACCGCACGGAGGATATCCTCCTTCTTGTGGGTATGGGCAGCCTCCACAGTCAGAAGCTGGGTGTTGATATTGGTCATGTTCATAGCCGCCAGCACAGGAGGCAGGTGGCCCACATAGGTGGGATGGATGCCGGTATTGTTCACCAGGCAGGGGACTTCCACACACGCCTGCTCCGGGAAATCCTCGATCAGATGGCCGGTATTGAGCACATTGCCGCCGATCTGGTAGGGACGGTTGGTGACTACGGCTTCCATGATGTAGGAAGCGTACTCATGGCTGCGCGTATGGCTCAGCTGGTCATCGGACAGAAGTCGCTGACTCAATTCCTTCCACTCGTTGATCTGGTTGATGCAGCGGCGGGGATACTCATCCAGAGGAATGTTGAACTGCTCGATCAGCTGCGGATACCGGGACTTGATGTAGAAGGGATTATACTCAGCATTATGCTCGCTGGATTCGGTGCAGTAGTAGCCCAGTTTGTCAATATAGTCATAGCGCACCATATCCCAGTGCTTCTCACCGCTGTGGTTCTTCTCCCAGGCTCTGCGCTTGATCTCGGGGTACAGGTCGTTGCCGTAGCGATCCTGGATCTTCAGCAGCCAGGCCATATGGTTGATGCCGGCGATCAGCTCCTTGCGGCCCTCCAGCTTGTCTTCCATGCCCAGGCTCTTGAGAAGCATATCGCTGCATACCTGCACGCTGTGGCACAGACCTACCATCTTGACGCCGGTGTAACGGGAGATGTAGCCGGTGAGCATGGCCATGGGGTTGGTGTAGTTCAGCAGCAGCGCGTCGGGGCAGACCTCCTCCATATCGTGGGCGAAGTCTTCCATCACGGGGATGGTGCGCAGGGCACGCATGATGCCGCCTACGCCCAGAGTGTCGGCGATGGTCTGGCGCAGACCGTACTTTTTAGGGATCTCGAAATCGGTAACGGTGCAGGGTTCATAGCCGCCTACCTGGATGGCATTGACCACGAAGGTCGCGCCACGGAGCGCCTCCTTACGGTTTTCCACGCCCAAATAGGTCTCGATGACTGCGCGGCCTTCATTGATGTTCTTATTCAGGGTGGACAAAATGCGGCAGCTTTCGTCCAGACGGACCGGGTCGATATCGTAAAGCGCGATGCGGCACCGGCACAGGGCCTCCGTAGACATGGCATCGCCCAGAACATTCCGGGCAAAGATGGTGCTGCCAGCACCCATAAAAGCGATCTTCAGCATATCGGTTCTCCTTTGTGTTGATTGATATTGTTATTTTAGCAGAAATACGGAAAAATACCATTGCAAAATGGCAGATAGATTTGGTAAAATGGAAGAAGAATAGGAGGGAAGTATATGCCGCATTCTTTGATCCCGCCGCAGGTATGGCACGATACATATCCGGTCTTCTACGGCTGGGAGGCCTGTGAGCCCGGGCATACCTTCGGCCCTGCGGTGCGGGATAATTATCTTGTCCATTATGTATTCAAAGGCCGGGGGAAGTATTACCGGGACGCTCAGTGCTACGGCGTGGAAAAGGGCGATATTTTCGTGATCCGCCCCGGGGAGGTCACCACTTATGCCGCGGACGATACCGATCCCTGGGAGTATTGCTGGCTGTGCTTTCACTGCCGGGAGGAGCTTTCCTGCCTTTCGCAGCCGGTGATCCGCAAGCCCCCGGTGCAGCACATCTTCACATGGATCCGGGATCACTGGGCTGATGAGAATGCTTCCGGCAAGATCTTTTCACTGACCTATGAGTTTCTCTGGCTGCTTTCAGAAAATGCCGGTAGAAAGGGAAGCGGGAGCTATGCTGCCTATACCAAGGCGTATCTTGAAAACTTTTATATGCGCCATGTGAGCATTGAGCTGATCGCTAAGCATCTGCATATCGACCGGCGGCATCTGACGGCGGTATTTCGGGATGCCTATGGGATGCCGCCCCAGGAGTTCCTTACCCGGCTGCGCATGAGTAAAGCGAAGGAGTTTCTGGAGCAGGGACATAGCGTGACCGCCGCCGCTGCCATGTGCGGCTGCTATGACCTTGCCAATTTTTCCAAGCATTACAAAAAGACCTACGGCGTCAGTCCCAATCAGCACAGAAACCAAAAGATACCCCTTGAGAAACCGGTTGAGCTGTGATATAATCAACGCATAATATACGAAAGGGTGATTCTATGGCACTGAAGATCACACAACTGGATCCGCAGCTAACGGATTTTGCTCCCGATTTTGAGCTTCGGATGGAAAATTTCCGGAAAACCAAGGCGGCACTGCTGCCCGACGGCAAGACACTTTCCGACTTCGCCAACGGCTACCTGTTCTACGGCTTCCATCAGACGGAGGA
>JBGVJN010000104.1:0-8183 GCA_045129455.1 Faecousia sp.
TGAAATTGCACTGTCTAACGGAATTGGTGACGGAAAAACCAAATTCTATATTCAGGATGAAATCGATAAACGGGTGGCAGGGCTCGGCAGTGCCATTCAGACACTTGTGCTGAGTGAAGATCTTCCAAACGACCCGTCTACTTGGGAGTATAAAATAGAAATGCTCCGTGTTTCAAACCAACTATATTTCTTGATCTACGGCGACAATCTCATGTACCACCATAGCCAGTTGTCCTTCAATTATTGGATAATTTCCACCTACCAGATGTCGCTTGGCAAAACCGAGGATGCTATGGATTCTCTCGAAAAGATGTGCTATCATGCTGTAGCTTACGATATATCCTATCAGAAGGACCGCGGTAAGCATTTCACATCTTTCTTTGTTGATACTCAAATCTATCCTGAGAAAAGCAAGGATTTCCATGAACTAACAGAGCATACGCAATGCTACTATAGGTTAGATAAAATGCAAAACAAGAGATATGATTGCATCCGTCAGGAGCCTCGTTTCATTTCAATCATCGAAAAATTAAATCAGTATGCGAAATAAGTTTTCCTGCCCCGCCTCGCGCGGGGCTTCGCTTTTGTGTCCACAAAAGCAGTGCTTGTCAGGAAAAGCAGACGGACTTTTGAGGCGCACAAACCAGAGGCTCCCTTGTGTAAAGGGAGGCTCATTACCGCCCGACAGTGCATCTATAAGGTGTAACACATTATACCTTGCTATGCGAGGCATGTAAAAAGGAGTACGAAAATCGTCCGTACTCCTTTTGCCTTTTTGTGGCAGGTAAAACCTGCTTTATGGAAGGCACCCCTTCCGGCGCACCCTTTGGAAGAGTATCAGGTCAGAGGAACGACAGCACCCTTATAGGTGTCGTTGATGAAGTCCTTCACGGCCTGGCTGCTCAGAGCGGCGATGAGGGCCTTGGTCTTGTCGGTCTGCTCATTGCCTGCCTTGACGCACAGGATATTTGCGTAAGTAGAAGCGGAAACGGAAGCGGCATCCTCGGAAGCCAGAGCGTCGGTGCTGACATTCAGACCTGCGCCCAGAGCGTAGTTGCCGTTGATGACGGCGTAGGCAACGCTGTCACGGGTGCCGGGCAGCTGGGCGGCTTCCATCTCGATGATATCCAGATCCAGAGCGTTCTCCGTGATATCCAGGATGGTAGCCTCCATGCCCACGCCTTCCTTCAGCTTTATTAGGCCTTCAGCCTCCAGCAACAGCAGCGCGCGGGCACGGTTGGAGCCGTCGTTGGGAATGGAGATTTTGTCGCCGGAGGCGATATCGTCCAGGCTGGACTTGCTGCCGGGATAGATGCCGAAGGGCTCGTAGTGGATGGCCGCGACACTCACCAGAGCGGTGCTGTTTTCCTCGTTGAAGGTGTCCATGTAGGGCTTGTGCTGGAAGTAGTTGGCATCCAGCTCACCGTCATCCACGGCGGTGTTGGGCTGCACATAGTCATTGAATACGGTGATCTGCAGCGTCCAGCCATCCTTGGCCAGCTCTGCCTTTACCACCTCCAGGATCTCGGCGTGGGGCGTGGGGGAAGCGCCGATGGTGATGGTCTTGTCATCAGCGGCAGAAGGAGTGCAGCCGGCGAAGATACCCAGGGCCAGGATCAGGCACAGGGTCAGAGCAAGGATCTTTTTCATAGTCATTTTCCTCCAATTCAATTTCTGTTACGCAGCCGCTTGTCGCAGGCTGTAGCGAGTTTGGTTCCCGCGGACTGGATGATCTGCACCAGAACGATCAGCCCGATGACCGCCGCCCACATGACGATGGTCTTGAAATTATAATATCCGTAGTTGATGGCGATCTTGCCCAGGCCGCCGCCGCCGATGATACCGGCCATGGCGCCGTAGCCAAGGATGGTGGTCATGGTAATGGCACCGCCGGAGATGAGGCTGGGAAGGGATTCGGGCAGCAGCACCTTCGTCACGATCTGCCAGGTGGACGCACCCATGGATTGGGCAGCCTCCACCACACCGTGGTTCACTTCCCGCAGGCTGCTTTCTACCATGCGGGCCACCAGGGGGAAGGCGGCGATGACCATGGGCGGGACGGTGGCCATAGTGCCGATCTTGGTGCCCACCAGCAGCTTGGACAGGGGCAGGGCGATGATCATCAGGATCAAAAACGGCACGCTGCGCAGCAGGTTGATCACGGTGTTGGTGATTTTCATCAAGGGAGAGGGCAGGGGGTGGATGCCGCCCTTTTCGCTGGTGACCAGCAGCACGCCCAGGGGCAGACCGATGGCATAGGAAAATACCACCTGCAGCACCAGGGAGTAAAGGGTCTCCCAGGTAGCGAAGAGGAATTCTTTGTCGATGATCTGCATCTGCTGCAGGATCTTCGGGTCGACGATATCAAACAAGCTTGCGATAAGCTCCATCATATCACTGCACCTCCTCAGCATTCACGCCGGGAATGGCGTTGAGATATTTCATAACGGACGCTCTTTGCCCGGCATCCTCCGGCAGGCTGATGAGCATGGCGCCAAAAGCCTTGCCGTCCACATTCCGGGTGTCAGCGCCCAGGATACTCACCTTCACCTGCATATCCATGGCCAGGGAAGCGATGATTGGCTCTTCGGTCATGTTGCCGTTGAAGGCGATCCGGGCCACAGGGCCTTCCCAGGTGGAGATGGGCAGTGCCATATCCGGGCTGACCAGCCGTCGGCCGGCGTCGCTCTTGGGATTGGAGAATACATCCTCCACGGTGCCGATCTCAGCAACCGTGCCTGCGTCCAGAATGGCGACCCGGTGACAGATCTGCTCGATGACGGACATCTGGTGGGTGATGATGATCACGGTGATGCCCCGCTCACGGCTGATATTTTGCAGGAGCTTCAGGATGCTGTCGGTGGTCTGGGGGTCCAGAGCAGAGGTGGCTTCATCGCACAGCAGTACCTCCGGATCGGAGGCCAGGGCTCTGGCAATGGCAATGCGCTGCTTCTGACCGCCGGAAAGCTGCACGGGGTAGGCATCCTTCTTGTCGGGAAGACCTACGGTCTCCAGCAGCTCCATTGCCCGCATCCTTGCCTGCTTTTTCGGCACGCCGGCCAGCTCCATGGGGAAGCAGATATTGTCCAGCGCGGTGCGCTGCTCCAGAAGATTGAAGCTCTGGAAGATCATGGATATGATCCTGCGCTGCTTGCGCAGCTGCTTCGGCGCCAGGGCCATCAGATCCTGTCCGCGGAAGAGTACCGCGCCCTTCTCCGGCCGTTCCAGCAGATTGATGCAGCGCACCAGTGTGCTTTTACCGGCACCGGACAGACCGATGATACCGAAGATCTCACCCTTTTGGATGGAAAGATTCACATCCGACAGGGCAGATACCTGGGTGTCACCGGAGCCGAAGGTCTTGGACAGGTGCTGTATTTCAATGAGTTTTTCCAAGTAGATCCCTCCTAAAAAACGACAAAAGCCGTCCTTGCGTACACAAGGACGGCTGAAATAACCGTGTTACCACCTTGATTCACAGATGCCTCACGGCAACTGCCTTTGGGAGTACCAGCATACTCCTGCGCACTAACGGGCGCACCCGGCGCGGACTACCTATCGCCCACGCAGCTCCGGGACCATGTTCGGCTGGCTTATCCGTACCCCTTCACACCAAACGGGGCTCTCTGGACGGCTTCGGCGGGCTTACTCTTCCCTTCACAGCTTTTCTATTCAAGTACAGCATTCATTGTAGCGGATTCTTTTAGATTCGTCAACTGTTTTTTGAAAAATTCAGTTGTCGTCGAAGCCCTGCAGCTCCAGCACATCCAGCACTTCCTGCCCCCGGGCGGTGAGGGCAAAGCTGCCCCGGATGGGATAGGCGGCATAGGCCTGGCCCGCAAAGTGGGTCAGCGGCTGATCAAAATCGATGCTGATCAAACCCTTCTTATCCAAAGAGCGCAGGATCATGGTGTACTCTTCCACGGAGCAGTCGGTATCCTCCAGATAGATGGGATCCAGACTACTTGCGCTGCGGGCCACAGGCAGGAAAGGGATCTGCCGCAGCTTTTCCAGCATATTCAGTTCCCCCGCGTTCAGTACGATGGAGCCGGCACACTTTCCGCATACCTCGCAGCTGCCGCAGCAATGGTCACATCCGCTCATAAAAGCACCCTCCAGGCGATTTTTTTGGAATATAGCAGGATTCTTTCCTTTTGTCAAGGAACTATGCATAGGAAAGGACCGAAAAACCGAAACATTTCTATGAATTTCGCATATTGTAATTAAGAAAGGGAAATGGTATCATGTATAAAATACATTTGTCCATATTATATGGACAAATATAAAGGGGGCGATCCTATGGCGAGAGTGTATAATTTTTCCGCAGGTCCGGCGGTGTTACCGGAACAGGTTTTGCGCAGCGCCGCGGAAGAAATGCTGGATTACAACGGAACGGGTATGTCTGTGATGGAGATGAGCCACCGCAGCGCCGCCTACCAGAAGATCCTGGATACTGCCGAGGAGGATCTGCGGCAGCTGATGGGAATCCCGGAAAACTATAAGGTGCTGTTTATGCAGGGCGGCGCTTATCAGCAGTTTGCCATGGTGCCGATGAATCTGATGCGAAATAAGGTGGCGGACTATATCGTCACCGGCCAGTGGGCCAAGAAGGCCTGGCAGGAGGCAAAGCTCTATGGGCAGGCCAATGCGGTGGCATCGTCGGCGGATGAAAATTTCAGCTATATCCCTGATTGCTCGGATCTTCCTATCAGCGATGAGGCGGACTATGTCTACATCTGCCAGAATAACACCATCTACGGCACCGCATTTTCCCAGCTGCCCGACACCAAGGGCAAGCCTCTGGTAGCGGATGTGTCCTCCTGCTTCCTTTCGGGTCCTGTGGATGTGAGCGCTTACGGTATGCTCTACGGCGGTGTGCAGAAGAATATTGGCCCTGCGGGTGTGGTCATCGCCGTCATCCGGGAGGATCTGATCCGGGAGGAGGTATTGCCCGGTACACCCACCATGCTGCGTTATAAGACCCATGCTGATCACGGCTCCTTGTTCAATACACCCCCGGCCTACGGTATCTATATCTGCGGCAAGGTGTTTCAGTGGCTGAAGGACCGGGGAGGTCTGGCGGAAATGCAGGCTTACAATGAAAAGAAGGCTGCCCTTCTTTATGATTTCCTGGATTCCAGCCGGATGTTCCGTGGCACTGCCCGGAAGGACAGCCGTTCCTTGATGAATGTACCCTTCGTCACCGGAGACGAGGCGCTGGATAAGGAATTTGTGTCAGCGGCGGAAAAAGCCGGTTTTGTGAATCTGAAGGGTCATCGCACTGTGGGCGGTATGCGTGCCAGTATCTATAATGCCATGCCCATGGAGGGTGTGGAAAAGCTGGTGCAGTTTATGGATCAGTTCGAGCAAAGTAAACGCTAACACGGAAATGCCAGGCAGCCAGGTGCTGCATCATGGGCAACTGTTAAGAAGGGAGCAGCGTATGTATCGGATCCATTATCTCAATTCCATTTCCCCCAAGGGGACGGCGCTGTGGACTGAGGATTATCAAACCACAGACACCCTCGCAGGCGCGGATGCGGTGATGGTGCGCAGCGCGGCCATGCATCAGCTGGCGCTGCCTGACGGACTTCTGGCGGTGGCCAGAGCCGGTGCGGGTGTGAATAATATTCCTCTGGAAAAGTGCAGCGAGGCGGGCATCGTGGTGTTCAATACCCCCGGTGCCAATGCCAACGGTGTCATGGAGCTGGCCCTGTGCGGTATGCTCCTTGGTTGCCGGGATATCATCGGCGGCATTCAGTGGGTGCAGCAGACCAAGGACCAGCCCGATATCGCCAAGCGGGTGGAAAAGGAAAAATCCCGCTTCGCCGGCTTTGAACTGGCGGGAAAGCGGCTGGGTGTCATCGGTCTGGGTGCCATCGGCGGACCACTGGCCAATGCGGCCAGAAAGCTGGGCATGGAGGTCTACGGCTGCGACCCCTATATCTCCATCGACGCGGCCTGGCATCTGGACAGCCACATTATCCGGGTCAAGGACCGGGAGGAGATCTACCGCAGCTGCGATATCATCTCCATCCATGTGCCGCTGCTGGACAGTACCCGGGGCATGATCGACCGGGGGGCCTTTGCCGCCATGAAGGACGGGGCGATCCTGCTGAATTTTGCCCGGGATGCTTTGGTGGATGACGATGCTCTGGCGGAAGCTCTGGCATCGGGGAAACTGCGCCGGTATGTGACGGATTTCCCCAATGACAAGACCGCCTCTATGGCCGGTGTCATCGCCATTCCTCACCTGGGCGCTTCCACAGAGGAGTCGGAGGACAACTGCGCTAAGATGGCGGTGCGCCAGGTGATGAATTATCTGGAAAACGGAAATATCGTCAATTCCGTCAATTTCCCGGCCTGCGATATGGGCCCGTGCAGAAAGCCCTGCCGGATCACCATCGCCCACCGGAATATCCCCAATTCTCTGAGCCAGTTTACCGGTGCTATGGCACGGGAGAATATCAATATCTCCGATCTACTCAACCGCAGCCGTGGGGAATATGCCTACACCATGCTGGATCTGGACAGCACGCCCCCTGCCCATGCGGTGGAGCAGCTGGAGAAGATCGATGGTGTGCTTCGAGTGCGTGTCATTGGATAAGAAGAAACGAGCTTGCGTTACGCAAGCTCGTTTTTGTATGGCAGGGTGTGGAAGATCTGGGTGGTGATGGCCCGGAATTCGCCCAGATCTGTGGTTTTTCGCAGCTGCTTCCAGAGCTTTTCGCTGCCTTCAAACTGGGTGATCAGAAAATGCCAGTTTTCCTTCAGCCGGAACATGGCATTGCGGCTGCCACCGAAGGCTTCCAGATAGCGCTCCAGCAGCTCGTTGTGGAAGGCTTCCAGTATGGCGACGGTGCCGGGAGAAAGCATACCGGGATCCGCGATCAGCCCGCGGCCGATCATTACGGCTTCGATCCCGGGAAATTCCTGTCGGAAGGTCTCGATTTGCTGCAGGGAGGTCAGATCGCCGTTGTAGCAAAGGGGATTGCGGGAATTCTCCGCAGCATAGCGAAACAGCGCCATATCCACGCTGCCGTCATAAAATTGCTTGCGCACTCTGGGATGTACGGTCAGCTCCCGGATAGGATATCGGTTGAAGATGTCCAGAAGTCTGGAAAATTCCTCTCCGTTTTCCAGACCCAGCCGGGTCTTTACGGAGATGGGCAAGGGAGAAGCGGCGAAGATATCCTCCAGAAACCGATCCAGCCCGTCGATGTCCCGAAGCATACCGCTGCCTTTTCCTTTGGATACCACGGTGCCGGAGGGGCAGCCCAGATTCAGATTCACTTCCTCGTAGCCCCGGTCACGGCAGATGCCTGCCGCCCACAGAAAATCCTCAGCCACTTTGGTTAGGATCTGAGGCACGGCGCAAAAAGGTACACTGTCCGCCATGGGAAGCTCCCGATCCTCTTTGTGGGTCAGTGTGCGGTGGATGGTGGGGGAGAGAAAGGGCATATAGTAGCGGTCAAGACCCGGATAGTACTTGTGATGGGTCTGACGGTAGATGCTGTCGGTGATCCCCTCCATGGGGGCAAAATAATAGCGCATAGGTTTTCTCCTGAGATGCAGATTGGGATCCTGCTTCCATTAAACCACAAAAGCCGCCCTTTTGCAAGGGCGGCTTAAGCTCAGATCTCCATGATCACAGGAAGGATCATAGGATTACGCTTGGTGTGCTTGTAAAGATAGCCGGAAAGATCGTTCTTGATGGCGGTCTTGATGGCGGCCCAATCCCGGGTGCGCTTGCGGCCGCAGCGCTCAATGGCTTCCATTGCCACAGCCCGCAGCTCCTCCATCAGATCCTCGGATTCCTTCACATAGATGAAACCACGGGTGATGATGTCCGGGCCGGTGATGACAGAGCCATCCTGGCTGGAAAGGTTTAGGCAGACCACGATCATACCGTCCTGGGCCAGATGCTTCCGGTCCCGCAGCACCACACTGCCCACATCGCCCACACCGGTGCCGTCCACGAATACCTTGCCGGCAGGAACGGTGCCACTATGCTTGCAGGCCTTTGCGGAAAGCTCGAACACATCGCCGATCTCACCGATACACACATTTTTGGGGCTGGTGCCCATGGTCACGGCAAGCTTGCCGTGGATCTGCAGATGCCGCTGCTCGCCGTGGACAGGGATAAAGAACTTGGGCTTACACAGGGCGTGAATGATCTTCAG
>JBGVJN010000105.1:0-12280 GCA_045129455.1 Faecousia sp.
ATGTGGGTGTGCGATCTTGTTATGAGCCGGTCAGTCGTTTTATGCCGAATTTTGAAAGGAGGGGGCTTTATGTCCGCTTATCAGGCATTATACCGTAAATACCGCCCCCAGACCTTCGATGATGTGGCAGGTCAGATGGCGGTGACCCAGACGCTGAAGACCCAGATCGCCACCGGCAAGCTGGGCCATGCCTACCTGTTTACCGGCTCCCGTGGTACCGGCAAGACCTCCTGCGCCAGGATCCTGGCCAAAGCGGTCAACTGCCTGGATCCCAGGGACGGTAATCCCTGCAACTGCTGCGAAGCCTGTAAGGCCATCGATGCCGGCAGCTGCATGGATGTTCTGGAGATCGACGCCGCCTCCAACAACGGCGTGGACAATGTGCGTGACCTTCGGGAGGATGCGGTGTATACGCCCTCGCAGGTGAAGATGCGTGTGTATATCATCGACGAGGTGCATATGCTCTCCATCTCCGCGTTCAATGCGCTGCTGAAGATCGTGGAGGAACCGCCGGAGCATCTTCTGTTCATTCTGGCCACTACGGAGCTGCACAGAGTGCCGGCGACGATCCTGTCCCGGTGCCAGAGGTTCTCCTTCCGCCGGATCTCCCAGGAGGATATCGCCTCCCGGCTGCAGTATGTGGCCTACCAGGAAAATATCGATATTGATGAGGGCGCTGCCAGAGTGCTGGCCCGCATGGCCGATGGCGCCATGCGTGACGGTTTGAGCCTGCTGGATCAGTGCGCCTCCGCTACCACCGGAGAATTGACGGCGGAGCGGGTATACAGCTGCCTGGGCATTGCCGGGGAGCAGAAGTGCGGTGAGCTGATGGGTTACATCGCCGCCCATGATACCGCCAAGGCCCTGGCGCTTTTCAATCGGCTCTATGCCGAGGGCAAGGATCTGGGCGCGCTGCTGGATGAGATGGCTTGCCTTACCCGGGATCTGCTGGTGCTGAAGACCGCACCCCAGGCGGGCATCACCATGCTGTCCGGTGTGGCATCGGACAAGGAAGCTGCCCGGCTGACCCAAGCCTTCTCCGGCGGAGAACTGATCCGCATGATGGAGCAGCTGGAAAATACCCTGGCAGCCTTCACACGCAGCGCCAGCCGCCGTGTGGATGCGGAGCTTTGTATCATCAGCCTTTGTCAGCCGGAGCTGCAGCTGGACGCCAAGGCGCTCAACGCCCGTCTGACCCGGCTGGAGGAGCAGCTGAAAAGCGGCAGCTTTACCGTAGCGGCAGCTGTCGTGAAAGCGCCGGCACCTGCGGCTGAAGAGCCGGAGGAAGAGCGGCCGCCCATGCCGACAGATGAGGATGCACCGATGGAGATGGCTGCGCCGGAGCCGGTACAGGATCAGACGCCTGTGGGCTTCTGGTCGGAGCTGGTGGCTTCTCTGCGCCAGGAATTGCGTCCTCCGGTGTCCGGGTTCTTCCTGGCCACCCCCAATTCCCCTGTTCAGGGTGTTTTGCAGGGCAACCAGGTGGTGCTGCGCTGCACCAATCCCTTTACGCTGGAAATGATCAACAAGCCGGAGGTGCTGATGCTGGTGGGCCGCAAGGCCTCTGCCATCCTCGGCCGCCCGGTAAGTGCCAAGGCTGTGGACAAGACCGCCGGCGCTGACAATAATGCCGCCATGGAGCGGCTGCTGGCCTTTGGCCGTGACCACAGCGATATCGTAAGGATCAAAGAAAATTAAGCAAGGAGAAATTACCATGGCTAAGAATAATTTCCGGGGTATGCCCGGCGGTATGAACCAGGCTGCGATGATGAAGCAGGCCCAGAAGATGCAGCAGGAGCTGATCCGCATGCAGCAGGAGCAGGAGACCAAGACCTATACTGCCACCGCAGGCGGCGGTATGGTCAGTGCCACTGTCAGCGGCAAGCATGAGCTGGTAGATCTGAAGATCAAGGAAGAAGCAGTGGATCCCGATGATGTGGAGATGCTGCAGGACATGGTCATCGCTGCGGTCAACGAGGCGATGCGTACTGCCGATGCAGAGGCAGCGAACAACATGTCCCGTCTGACCGGCGGTCTGAACCTGGGCGGAATGTTCTAAGGAGGCACCATGCAGTATTTTCCCGTGGCGCTGCAGGAGCTGGCGGATCAGTTTGCCCGGCTTCCCGGCATTGGCGGCAAGACCGCCCAGAGGCTTGCCTTCCATGTGCTGAGCCTTCCGGAGGATGAAGCGCAGGAATTTGCCGATGCCATCATGGCAGCGAAGAAGACCGTCCATACTTGTCCTGTGTGTCAGAATCTGACGGATCGGGAGGTTTGCCCCATCTGCGACGATGATTTGCGGGACAGAAGCATTATCTGCGTGGTGGCGGAGCCTAAGGATGTGATCGCTATGGAACGCAGCCGGGAATTTTCCGGTGTGTACCATGTGCTGCACGGTGTGATCTCCCCGCTGAACCATGTGACCCAGGATGATATCAAGATCCGGGAGCTTCTGATGCGTGTGGGAAGCGGCCAGGTGCGTGAAGTGATTATGGCCACCAACCCCGATACGGAAGGCGAAGCTACGGCGATGTATATTTCCCGGCTGCTGCGGCCTATGGAGGTCAAGGTGACCCGCCTGGCTTACGGTGTGCCGGTGGGCAGCCAGCTGGAGTATACGGACGAGGTGACCCTCTCCCGTGCTCTGGAGGGCAGACAAGAGATCTGAAAATAAAAACGAGATGTGCACAAGCACATCTCGTTTTTGCGTTTAGTTCATGTAGTCCACAAAGCCAAGGCTGGAATAATCCAGGTACACATGCTTATCCGGGGATTTTCCGGTGGTGACCCGGTGGCAGCGTACCTCCCAGACGGGAGAACCCTGCAGCGCACTTTTGCGGATCTCAAACACATGATTCCAGCTGCGGCCTTCCATGTACTGCTCCTCCCGCAGGAAGCGGATCAGCTCCAGCCGGCGGAAGGTATTGGTGGGGAAGGCGTTGCGGATGCAGGTTTCAAAGAGCATTTCCGCATCCCGCACGCTGCCATAGTCAAAGGTGCTGCGGATCATTGCGCCATAGTCTTCCATATCCGTTCTCCTTACAGCTTAGTGTAGGTCTTTTCCAGAAAACGCTGAGAATTTACCACCACACGCTTGTGAGTCCCCTTGCCGATGGCACCTGCCTCATCGAAGGCTTCCACCTGGAAGGTGATCACCTTGCCCTCTACGGCGGTGACTTCTGCCTTGGCATAGACCTCCAGACCCACGGGGGTGGCGGACACATGCTGAATGTTCAGCTCCGTGCCGACGGAAGTCTCGCCTTCGCCCAGACCCTCGGCGATGGCCTCGCAGGCAGCACCCTCCATCAGCGCCACCATACAGGGGGTGGCGTAGACCAGCAGGTCGCCGGAGCCTACCAGCTGGGCGGTATCTTCCTTTTCTACGATCGTTTCGACCTGAGCGGTCATTCCAACTTTGATATCCATAGGTATCACTCCTTCTAAGTAAAGTATAATCCAAAAGGGGTTTGCCGTCAATAAAAAAGCGGTTGCTATTTGGGAAAAAGGTCATTATAATGTAGGTAAATCAACGAAAGAGGTGTCTGCTATGGCAACCGGAGAGAAACTGAATCTTACTATGCTTTGCGACTTCTACGAACTGACCATGAGCAACGGCTACTTTGAGAAGGGCTACAGGGATCGTATCACTTATTTTGACCTGTTCTTCCGCCGTTGTCCCGACGGTGGCGGTTTTGCTATCGCCGCGGGTCTGGAGCAGATCATTGAGTACATTCAGGACCTGCATTTTTCTCAGGAGGACATTGCTTACCTGCGGGAAAGAAACCTGTTCTCCGAGGAATTCCTGGAGTATCTGGCGGGCTTTAAGTTCACCGGCGATATCTGGGCAGTGCCGGAGGGAACTCCCGTGTTCCCCAAGGAGCCGATCATTACAGTTCGTGCCCCTGCCATCGAAGCACAGCTGATCGAGACCTTCCTGCTGCTCAGCGTCAATCACCAGAGCCTCATCGCCACCAAGGCCAACCGTGTGGTCCGTGCTGCCCAGGGCAGAACGGTGCTGGAATTCGGCTCCCGCCGGGCCCAGGGCTCGGATGCTGCCATTCTGGGTGCCCGGGCTGCTTATATCGGCGGCTGCCACGGCACGGCCTGCACCATCTCCGACCAGTTGTTCGGCGTCCGTGCCGGCGGCACCATGGCCCATGCCTGGGTGCAGATGTTCGATACGGAGTATGAAGCCTTCAAGGCCTACTGCGAGATGTACCCCAACAATGCCACCTTACTGGTGGATACCTACAATACCCTCAAGTCCGGTGTGCCCAATGCCATCCGGGCATTCAATGAGGTGCTGAAGCCCAGGGGCATCACCAAGTGCGGCATCCGTCTGGACTCCGGTGATATGGCCTATCTGACCCAGAAGGCCCGGAAGATGCTGGACGATGCCGGCTGGACCGAGTGTGAGATCTCCGTGTCCAACTCTCTGGATGAGTATATCATCCAGGACCTGCTGCACCAGGGCGCCCAGATCGATATGTTCGGTGTGGGCGAGCGGCTGATCACCGCCCGATCCGAGCCTGTTTTCGGCGGCGTGTATAAGCTGGTGGCCGTGGAGAAGGAAGACGGCACTGTGCAGCCCAAGATCAAGATCTCTGAGAATGTTGGCAAGATCACCAATCCCCATTTCAAGAAGCTGTACCGCTTCTATGGCAACGATACCGGCAAGGCCATTGCGGACTATATGTGCGTGCATGACGAGACTGTGGACGATAGCCATGACATGGAGATCTTCGACCCCGAAGCTACCTGGAAGACCAAGACAGTGTACAATTTCACCGCCAGAGAGCTGCAGGTGCCCATTTTTGAAAAGGGCAAGCTGGTGTACCAAAGCCCGGATCTGCAGCAGATCCGTGAATACTGCCTGCAGCAGGTGGATACCCTGTGGGACGAAGTGAAGCGCTTTGATAACCCTCACAAATACTATGTGGACCTTTCCCAGAAGCTGTGGGATATCAAGTATAACCTCCTGAAGACCAACAATGGCGGCAAGAAGTAAAGCGGCGCCGGTGGCTCTTGGGGGCGTGATGGCGGCGCTGGCTACGGTGATCATGGCTCTGGGAACTATGATCCCCGCGGCGACCTATGTCTGCCCCATGCTTTGCATGCTGATCCTTGCGGTGGTGTACCGTACCTGCGGAAGCAGCATTGCCTGGGCCTGGTACGGTGCGGTGGCGATCCTCAGCCTGCTGATGGCCCCGGACAAGGAAGCAGCGACGATGTTTGTCTTCCTGGGGTACTACCCCATCGTAAAGCCAAAGCTGGATCAGGTGGTTATGGGCTGGCTCTGGAAGCTGGTGCTGTTCAATGCTTCTGTGCTGGTGATGTATTTTGTGCTGCTGCATGTGTTCGGCATGGCCCAGTTGGTGGAGGAATTTAAGGAAATGGGCACAGTGCTGCTTCTGGTGACGCTGCTGATGGGGAATGTGACCTTTGTGCTGCTGGACAGATTGCTGAAGCTGCGGTTTCGGATCCGGAAATGACCTTTTCAGGCCGGGGATTTCCCCGGCCTGCATCTTTGAAAGGAGAACTATGGACGAAAGCTGGAAGGTATATATCCTGCGCTGCGGCGACGGTAGCTTGTATACCGGTATCACCAAGGATATTTCTGCCCGGCTGGAGCAACACCGCAGCGGCAAGGGTGCCAAGTATACCCGTGGCAGAGGACCGCTGGAGCTGGTATATTCCGAGGAATGCCCGGATCACTCCGCGGCCCTTCGCAGGGAACTGCAGATCAAAGCATTGCCCCGTCCGGAAAAGGAAGAATTGATCGAAAGCAGGGTAAAATAAAGGATCGCTGAAAAGCGATCCTTTTTCTTATTTATGATATTTGCTGCCTGCCTGGATGGCTTCTGCCCTGTAAAGCTGCTCCAGCACCATCACCCGTGCCAGATGGTGTGGGAAGGTCATGGGGCCCATGGAGAGCCGGAAGTCGGCTTTTTCCTTTACCTTGGGGCTGATACCGAAGGAAGAACCGATGAGGAAACAGGCGCTGGACTTGCCGGAAAGCTTCACATCCTTCAGCTGCTGGGCAAAGGCTTCGCTGGACAGGGTCTTTCCTTCCGGGGTGAAGATGCAAAACCATGCACCCTTGGGTATCTTCTGGAAGATAGCTTCCGCTTCCTTATCCAGCCCGGCGGCGATCTCCGCGGAAGAGGGATTTTCCGGCAGTTTGTATTCCGGCAATTCGATCAGGTGGAAATTGCAGTATAGCTTCATCCGCTTGGCGTATTCCTCTGCCGCGGACAGGTAGAATTTTTCTTTCAGCTTGCCCATGGCGATCAATGTGATATCAAACACAGCATCCCACTCCTTTGGCAATATCATACCACAAGAAGTTCAAAAGCGCAATATCCTGCAGGATGCGGGCAAGCTATTCCCGGAGGTGAAAAAATGGACAAGAATGAGAAAAAACTGATCCCAGCAGCACCCATATTTCCGCCCCTGGTCGCACCGTCGCTGCCGGTAGGAAATATTGTGGTGGATCCGCTGGGAAGCTATACCGGAATCCCGGCAGATCCGGTGGAGATCCCGGTACAGGACGCAGACGATCTTTAAACCGATCCGACAGAACAGGGCGCTGAGAGCGCCCTGTTTAGTCTTCTCCTTTGTATTTTCGCCGGGTGGCCAAGCCGCCCCGGATGTGCCGCTGCTGCTTATTGATATCCAGCACCTGCCGTACTTGTTCATAGAGATTTCGGTTGTACCTTGGCAGACGCTGCTGAAGGTCCTTATGTACGGTGGATTTTGAGATGCCGAAATGCTGGGCTGCGGCCCGGACGGTAGCACCTGTTTCTATCATGTACACAGCCAATGCGCAGGCTCGTTCCTCAATAGTGTCCGGCATAGTCTTCCCTCCGATACTGTGTGCTGCCAAGAAAGCCTATGACACCGGCGGAAAGAATATGCGCCCCTTGACACCACAATGGAAAGGGGATAAAATAGGGATAATCAAATTGCGTGGAGGAAATTCCTTTGATCTACTTTCACAATGATTACAGCGAAGGCTGCCATGATAAGATCCTGCAGCGCCTGCAGCAGACCAATATGGAGCAAACCCCGGGCTATGGTACCGATGAATATTGCCATAGCGCCGCCCAAAAGATCCGTGCCCTTTGTGGGGACGATACCCTGACGGTACATTTTTTGGTGGGTGGCACCCAGACCAATCTGACAGTGATCGCAGCGGCGCTGCGGCCTCACCAGGGTGTGATCAGCGCACGGAGCGGACATATCCATGTTCATGAGACCGGAGCGGTGGAGGCAACGGGACATAAGGTACTGGAAGTGCCTTCCGCGGATGGTAAGATCACAGCTGCCCAGGTGACGGCATTGGTGGATGCTCATCGGGCGGATGATGCCATGGAGCATATGGTGCAGCCCAAGATGGTGTACATCTCCAATCCTACGGAGCTGGGAACGATCTATACTCTGGAGGAGCTGACGGCCCTTTCTGAAGCCTGCCATAGCCGGGGGCTGTATCTGTTTATGGATGGTGCCCGTCTGGGTTACGGTTTGACAGCGTCGGATAACGATGTGACCATGGGAGATATTGCCCGGCTTTGCGATGTGTTTTACATCGGCGGCACCAAGGTGGGCGCCTTGTTTGGAGAAGCGGTGGTAATCGGGGAGCCTGCCATTGCAGAGGATTTCCTCTACATGATCAAGCAGAGAGGCGGTATGCTGGCCAAGGGACGGCTGCTGGGACTGCAATTTGACACTCTGCTGGAGGACGGCCTGTATTTCGAGCTGGGCAAGCATGCCAATGCGTTGGCAGATCAGCTTCGCAAGACTTTGCGGCAGCTGGGGTATCCGCTGCTGGTGCCCACCACGACCAATCAAATCTTCCCCATTCTGCCGGATGCGGTACTGGCAGAGCTTGCCCGGGAATTTACCTTTACCGAACAGGAACGGGTAGATGAAACACACCGGGCGGTGCGCTTTTGCACCAGCTGGGCAACGAAGCAGGAAAACATGGATGCTCTGTGCGAGAAATTGAGAAATATCACAGATTGATCCGATTGTTCATAAAATCTTCATTGCAATCGGTATCGGTTTTCCGCTATAATAGACTTGAAAAGGAGGAATGACTATGGAGATCAATAAGAAGACATTCCGAAACATCTTCCTGGGTGTGGCGGGCTGCATCCTGCTGTACTGGCTGCTCCACGAAACGGATCGGCTGGGTGGGTATTTGCAGGCCGCAAAGGCAGTTTTCTCTCCCTTTATTGTGGGTGCTGCCTTGGCGTTTATTCTGAATGTTCCCATGCGTGCCATCGAAAGAGGCATGCGATTTGTAAAAAACGGTAAGCTGCGCAGGGGCCTGGCTATTCTGTCTACCATTCTTTGCGTGCTGCTGGTGATCGCGGGCGTCATGTATCTGATCGTCCCACAGGTGATCACCACAGTGGAATCCCTGGTTGCCCAGCTACCCGCATTCCTTACCCGTGTTCAAACCTGGGTCAATGACTTCCTGGAAGACAACCCGCAGCTGATGCAGTGGGTCATGGAAAATACGGACTTTGCCACCCTGGATTGGGCGTCGCTGATCCAGAAGGCGGTGACGGTGGTAGGTGATAGCCTGGCCGCCATCATGGATAAGACCATCTCCGCCATCGGCAGCCTGTCCACCGGTATTTTCAATGCGGTGATGGGCATCGTGTTTGGCCTGTACTGTCTGGCCCGCAAGGAGATCCTGGCCCGCCAGTGCAGACGGGTCCTGTACTCCTTCCTGCCGGAGAAGATCAGCGATGAGATCATCCGTATCTTCCGGTTGACCAACGCTACATTCTCCAACTTCATTTCCGGTCAGTGCCTGGAGGCAGTGATCCTGGGTTGTATGTTTGCGGTATCCATGCTGATCTTCGGCATGCCCTATGTGCCCCTGGTCAGCGTGACCATCGCCGTGACGGCACTGGTACCCATTGTGGGTGCGTTTGCCGGCTGCATCGTGGGTGCGTTCTTCATCCTGGTGGAAAGCCCGGTGCTGGCGTTCTGGTTCGTGATCATGTTCCTGGTGCTGCAGCAGATCGAGGGTAACCTGATCTATCCCCGTGTGGTGGGTACCTCTGTGGGCCTGCCCGGTATGTGGGTGCTGCTGGCGGTGGCCGTTGGCGGCGATCTGATGGGCGTGGGTGGCATGCTGGCCATGATCCCCCTGGCATCCGTCCTGTACACTCTGGCCAGAGAGATCACCACCAAGCGTCTGGCGGACAGAGAGATCCCTCAGGAGAAGCTGGAGGCTCAGCCTCCGGAGCTGCGCTCCCGGTTTAAGGAGAAGCGGGAAAAGCATAAGAAAAAGCGCAATCTGCTCAAGCAGCTGCGCAGGAACAATAAGGCCGCGCAGGCCAAAGAGTCCGACGAGGAAGAATAAAGAAAACGGGACGCGTTCATCGCGTCCCGTTTTAAATTGCCGTAAATTCGTAGTTTTCAAATTTCAGCCGGTCGCCGGTGTCTACTCCAAAGGGGAGCAGGGCAATGGCCACCTCGGAGACTACGCCGGTATCGTCGTACTTGACGAAGGCGTAATCGCCCCGGATATCAATGACAGTGCAGAGCATAGCTGCCTCCTTGTAAGAAGCCCGCCCCTGTTGCCAGGGGCGGGCATTTTTTAGGGAAGAGATCAATCCTTGTACATCTCGACCAGCTTCTTCAGATGCTCCCAACGCTCCTTGGCAGCCTCTTCGTTCTTCACGAACAG
The DNA here is from genome assembly GCA_045129455.1 of Faecousia sp. Classification (GTDB taxonomy): domain Bacteria; phylum Bacillota; class Clostridia; order Oscillospirales; family Oscillospiraceae; genus Faecousia. The sequence continues at coordinate 9,710 of JBGVJN010000105.1, forward strand.
GTCCTTGGCACGCTCGGGGAACTCGCGGGTCAGACGGGAGTAACGGGCCTCGTTCATCAGGAACTCCTGATAGCCATCCTTGGGATCCTTGCTGTCCAGCTGGAACTTGCCGGTCTCCTTGGAGGGATCGAAGCGGAACAGATTCCAGTAGCCGCAATCCACAGCCTTCTTCATCTCAGCCTGGCAGTTGGTCATGCCGCCCTTGATGGAGTGCATCTCACAGGGAGCGTAGCCGATGATCAGAGAAGGACCGTTGTAAGCCTCAGCCTCGCAGATAGCCTTGATGGTCTGAGCCTGGTTGGCGCCCATGGCGATCTGAGCAACGTAGACATAGCCGTAGCTCATGGCGATCTCAGCCAGGGACTTCTTCTTGGTCTCCTTACCGGAGGCGGCGAACTGAGCGACCTGGCCGATGTTGGAAGCCTTGGAGGCCTGACCGCCGGTGTTAGAGTAAACCTCGGTATCGAATACCATGATGTTTACATCCTCGCCGGATGCAAGAACGTGGTCAAGACCACCGAAGCCGATGTCGTATGCCCAACCGTCACCACCGAAGATCCAAACAGCCTTCTTGGAGAGGTACTGCTTTTCAGCAAGGATAGCCTTAGACTCCTCACAGCCCTTAGCTGCCCACTTTTCAAGGAGAGCAACAAGTGCCTTAGTAGCAGCCTCGTTAGCCTTACCGTCGTTTACGGTGTTAAGGTAGTTGTCGATAATAGCACGGCACTCGTCGCAGGGAGCGTTGAGAGCCTTAACCATACCGATAAGCTTGTTACGGATAGCCTTCTGGCCGAGGTACATACCAAGACCGTGCTCTGCGTTATCCTCGAAGAGGGAGTTAGCCCATGCAGGACCGTGACCGCTCTCTTTGTTTACAGTGTAAGGAGTAGCAGGTGCGGAGCCGCCCCAGATAGAAGAACAACCGGTAGCGTTGGAGATATACATTCTCTCACCGAAGAGCTGGGTGATAAGACGAGCGTAAGAGGTCTCTGCACAACCTGCGCAAGAGCCGGAGTACTCAAGAAGGGGCTGCTTGAACTGGCTGCCCTTGATGGAAAGACCGATAAGCTCGGACTTCTCGGAAACCTTAGCAACAGCGTAGTCGTATGCAGGCTGCTGATCAAGCTGAGTAGCGATAGGCTTCATCTCGATTGCAGTACCCATCTTGGGATTGTTATTAACAGGACAAGCCTTAACGCAAAGGGTACAACCCATACAGTCGAGGGGAGATACCGCCATGGTGAACTTGTAGTTAGTCTTAAGAACAGGCTTAGCAGCGAACTTGGTTGTCTCGGGAGCGTTTGCAGCCTCCTCCTCGGTCATAGCGAAGGGACGGATACAAGCGTGAGGACAAACGAATGCACAGTTGTTACACTGGATACAGTGCTCGGGATTCCACTGAGGAACGGAAACTGCAACACCGCGCTTCTCATAAGCTGCGGAGCCCTGGGGGAAGGTACCGTCTGCATACTTAGCGAATGCACCAACGGTGAGGCTGTCACCCTTCATTGCGCCAACGGGAACAACGATGTCGTTAACGAAGTCAACGAGATCAGCGCGAGTACCGGTAGCAGCAGCGTGTGCAGGAGTCTGACCTGCGTTAGCCCACTCTGCGGGAACCTGAACCTCTACGAGAGCGTCCTTACCTGCGTCGATAGCAGCGTAGTTGAGGTCAACGATAGCCTGTCCCTTCTTAATGTAGGACTTATATGCAGCCTTCTTCATGTAGTCGATAGCTTCGTCGGTAGGAAGAATCTTTGCAAGTGCGAAGAATGCGGACTGAAGAACGGTGTTCTTAACCTTTGCATTACCGAGGTCAATAGCGATCTTGGTAGCGTTGATGATGTAGAACTTAACGTTGTTCTGTGCAATATAGGTCTTAACAGATGCGGGAAGGTGAGCATCAAGCTCCTCTACGGTCCAAGGACAGTCGAGAAGGAAGGTACCACCGGGCTTAACGTCGCTGATCATATCATACTTGTTAAGGTATGCGTTGTTGTGACAAGCAACGAAGTCTGCCTTGTTGATATAGTAGGTAGACTTGATGGGGCTATCACCGAATCTAAGGTGAGAAATGGTGATACCGGAGGTCTTCTTGGAGTCATACTGGAAGTATGCCTGAATATACTTGTCGGTGTGGTCACCGATGATCTTAATAGAGTTCTTGTTTGCACCAACGGTACCGTCGCCGCCAAGACCCCAGAACTTGCACTGGATCATATCGGAGGGAGCGGTGTCGGGAGCAGTAGTCTCGGGAAGAGAGAGGTTGGTAAGGTCGTCTACGATACCCATAGTGAAGTGGTTCTTCTGCTCGCCAGCCATGTTAGCAAATACAGCGAAGATAGAAGAAGGAGGAGTATCCTTAGAACCAAGACCGTATCTACCGCCGATAACCTTGATACCGGTCTTGCCGCACTCGTTGAGAGCGGCAACAACATCAAGGTAAAGGGGCTCACCAAGAGAGCCGGGCTCCTTGGTTCTGTCAAGAACTGCAAGTGCCTTACAGGTAGCGGGAATAGCCTCAACGAACTTAGCAGCAACGAAGGGTCTGTAAAGTCTAACCTTGATAAG
>JBGVJN010000106.1:0-16094 GCA_045129455.1 Faecousia sp.
CTATATTGATTACTACAATAACCGGCGAATTAAGGCAAGATTAAAGGGCTTACCGCCTGCATTACACAGACAGCAAGCCCTTTCGGCAGCTTAAACAATTTGAGTTAGAAATATTTGTCTAACTTTTTGGGGTCACTTCACAACCGGGATGGCTTTTTTGTTTTGTAAATTGAGTCCTGCCTGCGCAGCCAAAAAAAGAAGGAAGCGCCACATCTTGGCTGAAAAGCGTTTTTCTATGAGGTTGAATAGTCATGAGAGTTATGTTACAATTATTGTAACAAGGTGCAAGATGGTGAGATTCATTTGTTAACTTCCTGGATCTGAGTCCTGCTATTCAGGAGGACATCATCCTGCGCCTGGATCCGGGTTCCACCTGCTGCTGAGGAAACATTATGAAACTGCTTGGTCTTGATATTGGCACCACCACGGTCAGCGCCGTGGTGGTGGAAGATGGCGCTGTGCTGTCTTCCCTGACTTTGAAAAACGGATCTTTTTTGCCCACGAAAAACCCTTGGGAGAAGATCCAGGATCCGGCATACATCCGGCAGACCGCCCTGCAGGCGGTGAAGGAACTGCTGGAAAAGCATCCCGATGTGGAGCGCATTGGCATCACCGGTCAGATGCATGGTATCGTGTATCTGAATGCGGCAGGTGAGCCTGTCAGCCCCCTGTACATCTGGCAGGATGGCCGTGGCGATCAGGTAATGGTGAGTGGTGAAACTTATGCCGCTCGGCTTGGTCGAGTCACCGGCTATCATGTGGCTACCGGCTACGGTTTGGTGACCCATTATTACAATCTGCGTCATGGCCTTGTACCGGAAGATGCTGTGGTGTTTTCCACCATCCATGACTACATTGCCATGCTGCTGGCAGGGCATACCACGCCTGTGACGGAAGCCAGCGATGCAGCCAGTTTTGGCCTCTTTGATGTGGAAAAGGGCTGCTTTGATCTTGCGGCCCTTGAGAAGGCCGGTATTCCCGCAGATCTGCTCCCTGCAGTGGCAGAAGAGCCCTGCATCGGTCGTTATCAGGGTAAGATCCCGGTGTATGTGGCCATCGGCGATAACCAGGCCAGCTTCCTGGGCGCTACCGGCGGCAAGACCGATGCGATGCTGATCAATGTTGGCACCGGCAGCCAGTTCTCCGTTTTCACGCCCCGTTACATGAACTGTCCCGGCCTGGAGACCCGGCCGTTCCCCGGCGGCGGCTACCTGCTGGTGGGCGCATCTCTGTGCGGCGGCAGAGCCTATGCATTGCTGGAGAGCTTCCTGCGGGAGACTGCGCTGGCTATGACCGGTGCTGCACCGGACAACTGTTATGATGCCATGGCGGCGCTTCTGGCGCAAGGACGCCCGGAGGATGTGCCGGTGGTGACCCCGCTGTTCCAGGGCACCCGGCAGAATCCGACTCTGCGTGGTTCCATCACCGGTCTGAGCACCGAGAACCTGACCCCCAGACATCTGGTATTCGCCATGCTGGAGGGCATGACGGAAGAACTGTATGCTATGTACCGCAGCTATCGCAATGCCGGCGGTGAAGATGCGGCCCTTATCGGCTCCGGCAACGGCCTGCGTAAGAATATCCATCTGCAAAATTGCTTCTCTCAGGCCTTTGGCCAGAAGCTTGTGATGTCCGAGTGCAACGAGGAAGCTGCCACCGGCGCTGCCTTGTATGCGGCAAGCAATTGAAATAAGGAGACCGCATGAAATTCCTGGGTTATGATGGATTGCCCGCCAGAGTGGTGCGCTATATTGGCCTTGGTGCGTTGGTCGCTACTGCCGCTGGAAAGAAGCGCCACTGAAAGTAGCCTCTGGCGCACAAAGCAAGTTAATACACATGGCCTGCCGTCACTGATACTGACAGCAGGCCGATTATCTTGTTAAACAAAAACAGGAGCGGCTGAGGCTCTTGCGTTTTCCGCGAGGATGGGATACAATGGAACCAAAGGAGTGTGGTGACCATGTTTTGTCCCAATTGCGGTAATAACTGCGAAAATGCCAATTTCTGCCCCAAGTGCGGCACAAAGCTGCCGCAGCAGGCGCAAAATGAATCTGCGGTTTGGCAGATCGGCATGCCCTGCCCCCATTGCGGCGGCACGAAGCTGGAGGGTAATTGTTGCGCATTCTGCGGCGCTCAGTTATGCAAAGCGGAAAATAGTGTTGCCGGCGGTAAACGGAGACTGGTTGATGCACTTTTGGGTGAACAGCCAGTATCGATAGGCAAGTTTGTTCTGGAACATAACGGTCTGCTTTTTCAGCATAGCAGAAGATTTAAGGAGCATTGGATCTCCTACGATCAAATAACAGAAGTTTATTTTGAACAGGGTGCAGGATTGGTGCCAGGGTGGATTTCTATCCGTTGGAACGAAAATGCCGATGTTCCTATCCCAACAACACATAGGAAAGCCATGAGAGACGAGGCAACGGCGCTTTTTTTTCATGCGGACAATGAGCATTTTCATAGAATATATCATGCATTGCAAGCGATTATCATGGGTCAAGATAGCCCCACAGGCTCGGCGTGACAAAGAATTAATCTTTACGAGAAAATTATCAGTTGAATGATTTAGCCACTCACCAACAAAGGTGAGTGGCGCTATTTTTTGGAGGTGAAATAAGTGACAGATAGAGAAGTTGTACAAATTGCTATACAACTCGATGTAGAAGAGTCACAGGTAAGCTTGTCTGCTTTAATAGATACATTGGATACACTGAAAGTCAGCTTGGAAGCTATATCACAATGGAACGTAGGTGGCCTTATTACTGATCTGCAACGGCTTACGCAGAGTGTGAGCAATTTATCTGCCAGCGCACAACACAGGCGAATAATGGTGGCTTAGAAGAAATGAATTCCATTACTGCTGAAATTCTGTCAGCATTCCTATCGATTGACGGAATGGAAAATTAAATAAATAGAGCATTAAATTTAGAGATTGACATAAGCGGTGTGAGCGAACAATCACTACAAGTGTCTAGTTTGTTTGAAAACTTAGAGCAAGCGGCAGCTGATGCAGCTGCGGCCATCAAGCGTTCTTTGGGGGTCATACGGAATACCTCCTGTTTTGGAGTGATAATTTACATCATTATATCAAAAGAAAAAACGTTTTTAAAGGGGGGATGAGGCAATAAAGTGACAAAGGCGGGATATACTATCTGCAAAAGGATGTGAGCAAATGGCATATAAACGCGGATTTATTCCCTATGCGTTGGCAGCGCTGCTGATCGGTCTGGTAGGCGGATTTTCTACCGTTCTTGGGCCTGCATTTGTGCAGGATATTGGCATCGCTTATAACAATACTACCTGGACTGCCCTTGCCCAGGCGATGTCCACGGCTGCCTGCGCCCCGATCCTGGGTAAGCTCGGAGATGTGATCGGGCGGAGGAAAACGCTGCTTCTGGGCATCGCGGTATTTACCCTGGGGAATATACTGTCCGCCCTGGCGAACACCCTTGGGTTTATGCTGATCGCGCGCTTTACCGTAGGGATCGGCACGGCGGCAATGGGTCCGGTGATCCTTGCCTATATTGCAACGGAATTTCCCCCGGAAAAGATCGCGAAGGGATTTGCCCTGTATATGCTCCTGTCCAGCGCGTCGGTGATCCTTGGGCCGACCATTGGCGGACTGATCGTTTCCTCCTACGGATGGCGTGCCATGTTGTGGGTTTGCGTTGCGGTTTGCGCTGTCATCTTTACGGCCTGCTTCTTTACCGCACGCAAGGCCCCGCCCGGCTCCAAGACACTTCAAAGCTTTGATGTGCCCGGCGCGGTGCTGGTTTTGATCTTTTTTAGCTTGCTTCTGTGCGTTCCCTCCTTTGGGCAGAACTTCGGCTGGACATCGGTGCCGTTTCTCGGCGTTCTGGCCTTTGCGGTTATCAGCCTGATGGGCTTGGTCGTTGCGGAAAAACGAAGCAGAAATCCCATTTTGCCCGGCAGCTTTATCAAGCGCAGTGCCTTTGTTTTGAGTGTGATCGCGCTGTTTCTTACCCAGGGATTGCTGCAGGCCAATATGACCAATACGATCGTCTTTGTCAATTACACCCGACCGAACAACGCCGCCATTTCCGGTTATGCGATTTCGGTGATGTATATTGGAATGTCTCTGGGTGCGGTCATTTTAGGTCCATTGGCGGATCGGTTTGCGCCTAAAAAGGTCCTTACAGGATCTTTCCTCCTGACTGGGATCGGGTGCGGGATGCTGCTGCTCTTCACGGAGGCTACTTCCGCATTGCTGCTGATGATGGCTCTGGGTATTTTGGGATTCGGTCTGGGTGGAAACGGTACGATTTTTATGAAGGTTGTTCTTTCCGGCTTGCCGCCGCAGGAAGCCGGTACGGGTACGGGAACCTATGGCTTGTTCCGTGATCTGGCAGCGCCTTTTGGCGTGGCGGTATTCGTTCCGTTCTTTACCAACCAAATAACAGAAAGAATGGCAGTGGGGATGGCGGCGCCCGCAGCTGCTGTACAATCTGTACACTCCCTGGCGATGGCGGAGATCCTGTGCGTGGCCCTGGGTGTGGCTGCGGTAGCTCTGCTTCCAAAACCAAGGGCGGCAAAGGAGATATAGTATGAGATTAAAAGATAAAGTGATTCTGGTAACGGCTTCCACCCGTGGGATCGGCCTGTCTATTGTGAAAAAATGCGCGCAGGAAGGCGCGCGGGTTTATATGGCCGCCCGGGATCTGGAGCGGGCGCAGGAAATTGCCGATCTCTTAAGCAGTGTCAAATGCGTATACAACGATGCCACAAAACCGGAAACCTTTTCCACCATGGTGGAGGATGTGGTTCGGGATGCCGGCCGTATTGATGTGCTGGTCAATAATTTCGGCACATCGAATCCCGGCAAGGATCTGGATTTTGCCCATACCGATCCTCAAGTGTTTTTGGATACGGTAACTGTGAATCTGCGCAGTGTGTTTCTGGCAAGCCAGGCTGCGGTCAAATATATGGCCGATCACGGTGGCAGCATTATCAATATTTCCTCTGTTGGCGGCCTTGTGCCGGATATTTCCCAGGTGGCCTACGGCACCAGCAAAGCGGCGATCAATTATCTGACCAAACTGATCGCGGTGCATGAGGCGAAGCATCGAATTAGGTGCAATGCGGTGCTGCCGGGGATGACGGCTACAGAAGCGGTAGAAAAGCACCTTTCTCAAGAGTTTCGCGACCTGTTTTTGCGGCATATCCCCCTGGGGAGAATGGGCTTTCCGGAAGAGATCGCCCAGGCGGTGATATATTTTGCCAGCGATGAATCCGCATACACTACCGGGCAAATATTGGCTGTATCCGGCGGTTTCGGTATGGCAACCCCGGTTTATGGAGAGCTGTCCGGTAAGGCTGACCGGCGATGACCGGTCATATCCATTGACATCTTGCGCTTTTGCCAAGGGGGACTATCATTATCCGGTAAGTATATAGATTTCCCTTGACGACAAAAATGCCCACCAAATGGTGGGCATTTTTTGAAAGATAGGGAATATTTTTGGGAATCAATCAGCCTTGCGGGCCTTGTTGAGCTTATCTGCCTTGCAGAAGAGGATATAGCCGATGATGAACAGAACGATCAGAGAGCTGACGGCGATGTTGGCGTTCTGCAGCCGCAGGCCGAAGACCACGATCTCCAGATCCGCGGTGAGCTGATTGATCAGACCTACCAGGGCCATGCCGAAGAAGGAAGCGCCCTTGCCGCAGATGTCCATCAAACCGTAGAATTCACCGCTCTGCTCGGAGGGAACGATCTTGCCCAGGTAGGAGCGGCTCAGTGCCTGGATGGCACCCTGGAACATACCGACCATTACGGCCAGGAGCCAGAACTGCCACTGGGTGACCAGGAACACACCAAACAGGGTGATGCAGGTATAGCAGATGATGCAGATCTTCATCAGCTTGGCGCTGTCATGATTGGCGGACAGCTTGCCGAAGAGGATGGCGCAGGGGAAGGCTACGATCTGGGTCAGCAGCAGTGCCAGCAGCAGGCCTGTGGAGTCCAGACCCAAAGCAGTGCCGTAGGCGGTAGCCATATCGATAATGGTGTATACACCGTTGATGAAGAAGAAAAACGCAATGAGGTACACGAAGATGTGCTTCTGCTCTTTTGCCTTGCGGAAGGTATTGCCGATCTGGCGGAAGGTGTCAGCAATGGGATGAGCACCCCGCTCTACATAAGCGTTCTGCTGATAGCGGCGCATCAGCGGCAGCGTGAAGAGAATCCACCAGGCACCGGTGATGATGAAGGAGATGATCATGGCGGTGGTCATATCCAGACCGAAGCTGCCGCCGGCCAGCACCAGCACCAGGCAAAGCACGAAGGGGATCACGGAGCCGATATAGCCCCAGGCATAGCCATGGGTGGAAATGTTGTCGATGCGCTCCTCGGTGGTGATCTCAGGCAGCATGGAATCGTAGAAGACCAGGCTGCTGTGGAAGCCTACCTTGCCGATGATAAAGATCCCCAGGAAGACCAGCCAGTTTTGGGTCAGACCAAGGGCGGCGCAGCCGATGACACCCAGGATCACGCTGACCAGGAACAGGGGCTTCTTGTAGCCTTTGCGGTCGGAAAGAGTGCCGCAGATGGGGCCGATGAATGCGACCAGGATGGTGGCGATAGAGCCTGCGTAGCCCCAGTAGCTAAGGTACAGATCTTCGTCCACGCCGGCGGAGGTGGCCAATGCGTTAAAATAGATGGGCAGCAATGTGGAAACCAGCAGGGTGAAGGCAGAGTTACCTACATCGTACAGGATCCAGCTTTTTCCAGCTTTGTGGGTTTGAACTTATTCTTCATACACATCTCTCTTTCTGTCACGGAAGCGATGAGACCATTGTATACTATGTTTCGGGAAAAATCCACAATTTTTCATTTTATTTTCAGCTTTTGATCTGTTAATGGAAGAAAAAGGCAGAAAAATGCCCGGCACAGTGCGTGCCGGGCGATTTTCGGATATCAATAGTTCTCGGCGTGGATCTCGAAGTAGCTGCGGGGATGGTCGCAGGTGGGGCAAACCTCGGGGGCCTTGGTGCCCACCATGATGTGACCGCAGTTGCGGCACTCCCAAACCTTGACCTCGCTCTTCTCGAAAACAGCGGCGGTCTCCACATTCTTCAGCAGCGCGCGGTAGCGCTCCTCGTGGTGCTTCTCCACAGCGGCCACCAGACGGAACTTGGCTGCCAGCTCGTAGAAGCCTTCCTCCTCGGCGGTCTTGGCGAAACCGTCGTACATGTCGGTCCACTCGTAGTTTTCGCCCTCGGCGGCGGTCAGCAGGTTTTCGGCGGTGCTGCCGATGCCGTGCAGCTCCTTGTACCACATCTTGGCATGCTCTTTCTCGTTTTCCGCGGTCTTCAGAAACAGGGCAGCGATCTGCTCGTAGCCTTCCTTCTTGGCCTTGGATGCAAAGTAGGTATATTTGTTTCTTGCCTGGGATTCGCCGGAAAACGCGGCGGCCAGGTTCAGCTCAGTCTGGGTGCCTGCATATTTGTTAGCCATGGGGATCTCCTCCGTTGCGTGTGATTTTTGACATTGCTGTCAATAGTATTATACCAGAGACTTGCCGTTTTACAAGGGGGAATTGAAAAAATCCGCAAAAAGACCGGGAAGCGGCTGCTTCCCGGTCAAATACTTTACTTGCACAGCTCCTGCGCCACTTCTACGATATGCTCGGAGGAAAGGCCGAACTGCTTCAGCAGCTCCTTGGCGGGGCCGCTGTGACCAAACTCGTCGTTAACACCGATGCGGCGGACGACGGTGGGCTTCTTCTCGCTGAGCAGGCTGCAAACGGCCTCGCCCAGACCGCCGATGACAGAGTGCTCCTCGCAGGTGATGACCTTGCCGCACTTTTCGGCAGCTGCCAGCACCAGCTCCTCATCCAGAGGCTTGATGGTGGCCATATTGATGACCATGGCGTTGATACCCTGCTTAGCCAGTTCCTCACCGGCGACGATGGCTTCATAGACCATCAAACCGTTGGCGATGATGGCAACATCGTTGCCGTCCCGCAGGACTTCACCCTTGCCGATCTGGAAGTTGAAGTTCTTCTCGTGGAATTCCGGTACAGCCAGACGGCCGAAGCGCAGGTATACGGGGCCGTCCATCTCATAGGCGGCACGGACAGCCAGACGGGTCTCCTCGCCGTCGGCGGGGCAGATGACGGTCATACCGGGGATGGAACGCATCAGCGCGAAGTCCTCGCAGCACTGATGGGAAGCGCCGTCCTCGCCCACGGAGATGCCGCCGTGGGTAGCGCCGATCTTCACATTCAGATGAGGATAGCCGATGGAGTTGCGGACCTGCTCAAAGGCACGGCCGGCAGCGAACATGGCGAAGCTGGATGCGAAGGGTACCAGACCCATGGTAGCGGCACCGGCGGCTACGGCGATCATATTGCCCTCGGCGATGCCGCAGTCAAAGTGACGGTCGGGGAAGACCTTCTGGAAGATGCTGGTCTTGGTGGCACCGGCCAGGTCAGCGTCGAAAACGATCAGATCCTGCTTTTCTGCGCCCAGCTCAGCCAGAGCCTTGCCGTAGGCGTCACGGGTAGCGGTCTTGATTACATCTGCCATATTAGTTCGCCTCCAATTCTGCCATCAGAGCGTTGAGCTCGGTCATTGCCTGGGTGTACTCCGCGTCGTTGGGAGCCTTGCCATGCCAGCTGGCCTGGTTCTCCATGTAGGAGATGCACTTGCCCTTGGTGGTCTTCATGATGATGGCCGTGGGCTTGCCCTTGGTGGTCTTGGCGGATTCCATAGCGGCCTCGATCTGGTCGAAATCGTGACCGTCGATGGCCACGGTGTTAAAGCCGAAGGAAGCCAGCTTCTCCACGATGGGGTAGGGGCTCATAACATCGGCAACGCTGCCGTCGATCTGCAGGCCGTTGTTGTCGATGATCACGCACAGGTTGTCCAGATCATAGTGAGCGGCCAGCATGAAGGCCTCCCAGCACTGACCCTCCTGGATCTCGCCGTCACCCAGCAGGGTGTACACACGGCAGCTTTCGCCCTTATGCTTGGCAGCCAGAGCCATGCCGGCAGCAACGCTGACGCCCTGGCCCAGAGAACCGGTGGACATATCCACACCGGGAACGGTGTTCATGTTGGGGTGGCCCTGGAGATAGCTGTCGATCCGGCGCAGGGTCTTCAGATCCTCTACGGGGAAGAAGCCACGGTTGGCCAGCGTGGAGTACAGGCCGGGAGCGGTATGGCCCTTACTCAGAACAAAACGGTCACGGTCAGCCTTCTTGGGCTGTGCGGGATCGATGTTCATTTCCTTGAAGTACAGATAAGTAAACATTTCCGTGGCAGAAAGGCTGCCGCCGGGATGGCCGCACTTGGCATGGTAGGTGGATTCCACGATGCCCATGCGGATCTTGCAGGCTGCGATCTGCAGCTGCTTCTTCTCATTGAGAGTCATTGGGTTGCCTCCTCAAATTTTATTTATTGGTACCATATTGCTGCATATGGTTTTTGATGGCGTCAAAGGTTTCGTCGCTGATCACATGCTCCATTTTACAGGCATCGGCAGCGGCGGTCTCACGGCTGACTCCCAGAGATTCCAGCATCCGGGTCAGCAGGGTATGGCGGCTCATGATCTTCTCAGCGATCTGCCTGCCCTCGTCGGTAAGCAGGATATGGCCGTCGTCTTCCACAGTGATGTAGTTGCCGCTCTTCAGCAGCCCCACGGCACGGGAGACGCTGGGCTTGGAGTAGCCCATGTGCTCACTGATATCGATGGAGCGGACAGAGCCTTTTTCTCTGGACAGAATCAGGATCGTCTCCAGATACATTTCACCGGATTCCTGCAATGCCATATTGACCGCTCCTTTCTTACATACTTTTAATAGCATACCACGAAAAGGCAAGTTTTGCAAGGGAAATCATAAGTAAGACAGGGAAGCGACATTTCATTTTATTGTGCAGTTTCCCGGATGTCCGGAGCTAAATTGGAAAATACCTAGGAATTAACAGAAAATTTACGCAGGAAATCCGAATCATTCATTGCTACCGGCGGGAAAATATGATATGATGTGCCGTAAGAATAGCCCAAGGAGGCATGTATATGGATCCCAATCGCAACGACGCGCCCAACAAGGGCGGCGATTCTCAAAACAATAAGCGTCCCAGATCGAATCTCTGGGCGACGCTGATCATTTCGGTGGCGATCGTTTTGATCATCAGCCTGGTCTACACGGCTGTGTCCAACAGCCAGTACACCAAGGCCACCTACGATGAATTTCTGGAGGCCATGGAAAGCGGCCAGCTTGCCGAGGTGGAGCTGCATTCCGATCGGATCTTCTATCTGACCAAGGAAGAAGCGGCCAAGGAGCCTTCCCAGCAGAAGGTCAGCGTGACCGGCCTGCCCTTCGGTGATGCTCTGGCGCTGGCGGACAAGCTGGCAGCCATGGATGTGAAGGTCAACCAGAAGATTGTGGAGGATAACTCCACCATCGTCATGATCCTCTATTATGTGATCATGTTCGGTCTGATCTTCCTGTTCATGCGTATGATCACCAAGCGCATGAGCGGCGACGGCATGATGGGCGGCTTTGGCAAGAGTACTGCCAAGGTCTACATGGAAAAGCAGACCGGCGTTACCTTCAAGGATGTGGCCGGACAGGATGAGGCCAAGGAATCCCTGCAGGAGATCATCGACTTTCTGCACAATCCCCAGAAGTACGCGGATATCGGCGCAAAGCTGCCTAAGGGCGCGCTACTGGTAGGCTCTCCCGGTACCGGCAAGACCCTGCTGGCCAAGGCGGTTGCCGGCGAGGCGGGCGTTCCCTTCTTCTCCATCTCCGGCTCTGATTTTGAGGAGATGTTCGTGGGCGTGGGTGCCAGCCGTGTCCGTGACCTGTTCCAGCAGGCCACTAAGGTGGCTCCCTCCATCATCTTCATCGATGAGATCGACGCGGTGGGTCACCGCCGTGATTCCCGTCTGGGCTACAATGACCAGACCCTCAATCAGCTGCTGGGTGAGCTGGATGGCTTCGACTCCTCCAAGGGTGTGGTGATCCTGGCGGCTACCAACCGTCCCGAGATCCTGGATAAGGCGCTGCTCCGTGCGGGCCGCTTTGACCGGCGGATCATCGTGGATAAGCCCAATCTCCAGGGCCGTCTGGATACGCTGAAGGTCCACACCCGGAAGATCAAGCTGGCGGAGGATGTGGATCTGCATAAGATCGCCCAGGCCACCGCCGGCGCAGTGGGTGCGGATCTTGCCAACCTGGTCAATGAGGCTGCGCTGCGTGCTGTCCGTCACGGACGCAAGGCAGTGAACCAGGAAGACCTGCTGGTGTCCTTTGAAACGGTCATTGCCGGCACGGAAAAGAAGAATACCGTGCTGAGCGATATGGAAAAGCGGCTGGTGGCTTACCATGAGGTGGGTCATGCCCTGGTGTCCGCACTGGAAAAGCACGAGGCACCGGTGACCAAGATCACCATCGTGCCCCATACCGATGGCGCGCTGGGCTATACCCTGTACCTGCCGGAGGAAGAAAAGTACCTGTCCACTAAGGACGAGCTGCTTGCCAAGCTCAGATCCCTGCTGGGTGGCCGTGCCGCGGAGCAGATCGTATTCGGCACCGTTACCACCGGCGCCAGCAACGATATCCAGCAAGCCACCAATCTGGCCAAGCACATGGTGGCTCTGTACGGCATGAGCGAGGAGCTGGGGCTGATGGCGGCTGCCTCGGTCCAGAGCCAGTACCTGGAGAGCCAGGCAGGCATGGATTGCTCCAATGAGACCGCGGCGAAGGTGGATGCAGCGGTGAAGCGGCTGCTGGATGAGAGCTATGCCGCTGCCGATCGGCTGCTGCGGGACAACCGGGAGCTGCTGAATGAGATCGCGGAATACCTGCTGACCAAGGAGACCATCACCGGCGAAGAGCTGATGGCCTATGTCAACGCGGATCAGCAGACCGAAGAAGCTCCTGCGGAGGAAGCGGAGTAATGTAAAAATCATACCGGAGCGCAGCAATGCGCTCCGGCTTTTGTATGCGAAAATTTCTGTTGTACAATCGGCAAAAATCTGCTATAATGCTACTATCTGTAGCTATAAGCAAATTCCGTGAGGTTGATCGATATGAAAGATATGCATGAAAAAAGACGCAGACCTGCCCAGACTGCTCCCGCAGAGGAGATCGAAGGCCAGCTGGAGGGCCGCAATGCCCTGACTGAGGCGCTGAAAAGCGGAAGGACCATCGACAAGGTCTTTATCGCCGCCGGCGATACCGATCGGGCACTGCAGAGACTGGCTGCTCAGGCCAAGGAGGCCGGTGCCGTAGTGGTGCCGGTGGACCGCCGGAAGCTGGATGCCATGAGCACCACCCATTCCCACCAGGGCGTGATCACCCTGGCGGCTGCCCATGAGTACAGCACCATCGATGATATTCTGCAGGAAGCTGCCGACCGGGGAGAAAATGCGCTGATCGTCATCTGCGACGAGCTGACGGATCCGCACAATCTGGGCGCTATTTTGCGTTCTGCCGAATGTGCCGGCGCCCACGGCGTGATCATCCCCAAGCGGCGCAGCGTCGGTCTGACGGCTGTGGTGGCAAAGGCCTCCGCAGGCGCGGTGGAGTACATGAAGGTGGCCCGGGTCACCAATATCAACAATGCCATCGCTGAGCTGAAGGAGAAGGGCGTGTGGATCTTCGGTACTGCCGCGGAAGGCTCTATCCCCATGTATCAGGCGGATCTGACCGGCCCGGCTGCCATTGTCATCGGCAATGAAGGACAGGGCATGAGTCCCCTGGTCCGGAAGAACTGCGATGTGACGGTGAATATTCCCATGAAGGGACGGATCTCTTCTCTCAATGCTTCCGCTGCAGCGTCCATCCTTTTGTATGAGGCGGTTCGGCAGCGTCTGGGTTAAGGAGGTTTTTCTATGGATGAACTGGAAAAGAACCAGGATGAATTTGATCTTGAAGACATTCTGAAGGAATTCAGCGATGATGACACGGAAACGCCTGCTGCCCAGCCTTTGGACGAGCCGGATGCACCCGAGGTGACCCAGGATACGGTCCGTCTGGATGCTATCGCCGGTATGGCGAAGAAGCAGGAGACTACGGATGCCACCGTGCGCTTCCAACCGGTAGGGGAGGAAGAGGAGTACGCTGAGCCGTCCGAAGAACCTGCCCAGGAGACTGTGGAACCTTTTTCTGAAGATTGGGAGCCGGATTACGATGAGCCTATGGGCGAATATGTGCCCCGGGAGCCGATCATCTTCCGGCCCAAAAATCGCCTGCGGGAGCTGAAGGCCAAGCTGGTGGCCGGCCCGGAGAAAAAGTATTATGAGCTGGTGGAGAAGGGCCTTGGCAAGCTGCAGCTGGCCATTCTGGTGAATCTGTTCGTAGCGGTGATCAGCGCCGCTTCCACCGCGGCCTATGCCTTCGGGGATATTCCCGCGGATCGTATGAAGCTGCTGATCTTCTGGCAGTTCCTGTCGCTGCTGATTTCGGCACTGCTGGGAAGCTATCAGCTGCTGGAGGGCATCAGTGACCTGGTCAACCGCCGCTTTTCTTTGAATACGCTGCTGGCATTCACCTTCACGGCCTGCCTGGCAGATGGCATCCTGTGCCTGTATCAGCAGCGGGTGCCTTGCTGCGCTGCGTTTAGTCTGACTATGACCATGTCCTTGTGGGGCGCGTACCATAAGCGCAATACGCACATGGGGCAGATGGACACCCTGCGCAAGGCCGTCCGTCTGGACAGCGTTGCCAAGGTGGAGGATTACTATGAAGGCCGCCCGGGCTTCCTCCGTGGAGAAGGCCAGGTGGAAGACTTCATGGATCACTATGAGGATACTTCCGGCCCGGATAAGGTGCTGAGCGTGTACGCCATCGTTTGTCTGTTCGTCAGCCTGGCCATGGGCATCGCTGCCGGCTTGCTGAATTCCCTCAGTGCGGGTTTCCAGACCTTCGCGGTAGCGCTGCTGGTGGCGATCCCCTCCAGTACCTATATCGCCCTGAGTCGTCCCGCGGCACTTCTGCAGCGGCGGCTGCATAAGCTGGGCAGCGTCATCTGCGGCTGGCGGGGCGTTAAGGGCCTGTGCGGCCAGGGTGTGTTCCCCCTGGGTGACCGGGATCTGTTCCCCAGCGGCACTGTGAAGATGAACGGTGTAAAGTTCTACGGCAATCGTGAGCCGGATGAGGTTGTGGCCTATGCCGCCGCGCTGATGGCTGCTGCCGGCGACGGAACGGCGCCTTTGTTTGCCCAGTTACTGGAAAGCCGTAACGGACGCCACTATGACGCGGTAAATCTGACCTACTATTCCGGCGGTGTCGGCTGCGAGGTCAACGGTGAGGCCGTGCTGATGGGCGTGCTGCCCTTCATGCAGGATATGGGCGTAGATATGCCCGAGGGCACCCGTATCAGCCAGGCAGTGTATGCTGCCATTGACGGCGAGCTTTGCGGTGTTTTCGCCATTACTTATGGCAAGGTCAAAGCCCATTCCTCCGGCTTGACCACTTTGTGCGCCTACCGCGGGCTGACTCCCATTTTGGTCACCGGCGACTTTATGCTGACAGAGAGCTTCCTGCGGAGTAAATTCGGCATCAATACCCGCCGTATGGGTTTCCCGGATCATGCCGTTCGCCGTCAGCTGGCGAAGGTAGAGCCGGATGAGGAGGCTCAGGTACTGGCGCTGACCACCGGCGACAGTCTGGCAGGCGCTGCCTATGCGGTCACCGGCGCCCGGGCGCTGCGCAGCAGCTGCATCACCGGCGTGGTGGTGCATATGATCGGCGGTATTCTGGGAATGCTGGCGGTGCTGGCGCTGACCATCGTGGGCGCTGAGGAGATCCTGACCCCTGTGAATATTTTGCTGTACGATCTGATCTGGCTGGTGCCGGCGCTGCTGGTCACCGAGTGGACCAGATCCGTGTGATAACTTGCTTTGCTCCCCGGGTTTTCCCGGGGAGCTTCTTTGTTTAGTGTGTATGTAACAAGTAACATAATTTTGGTTGTTTTGCACAGAAGAACAAGTGTCCACCTGCCGTTTTGACCAATTTTACATATTGACGAAAATATTCGTTGAAATCTTCCTGCCCTTCGTGTATAATGTCCTTATTGCGGTGTCTGACACCCATTTGCAAGCAGAGGAGGCTTCGCCTCCCCGAAAGGAGAAGTAATTTATGTACACAGTTAACTCGATCCGTAACATCTGTCTGCTGGGCCACAGCGGCAGCGGCAAGACCGCTCTGGCGGAAAGCCTGCTCTACATGACCGGCGCTATCGACCGCATGGGCAAGAACGCTGACGGCAATACCGTCTGCGACTTTGATCCCGAAGAGGTCCGCCGCAATATTTCCATTTCTACCGCAGTGGCTCCTGTTGAGTATAATAACCATAAGATCAACATTCTGGACACTCCCGGTGGCTTCGATTTCTCCGGCGCTGTTATGGAGGCTCTGCGTGCCGCCGACGCGGCGATCCTGGTCTGCTCTGCCAAGGACGGCATTACCGTCGGCTTTGAGAAGGCATGGAAGTACTG
Source organism: Faecousia sp. (assembly GCA_045129455.1). Classification (GTDB taxonomy): domain Bacteria; phylum Bacillota; class Clostridia; order Oscillospirales; family Oscillospiraceae; genus Faecousia. The sequence continues at coordinate 15,476 of JBGVJN010000106.1, forward strand.
CGAAGAGCGCAATATGCCCCGTTTTGTCTACATCTCCAAGGTAGATGAAGAGAATGCTGATTATAATGCTACCTTCGAAGCTCTGCGCGAGAAGTATGGTAATAAGATCGCTCCTGTGGTCGTTCCCATTTGGGATGGCTCCAAGAAAATCACCGGCATCATCGATGTGCTGAATAAGCGCGCCTTCGAGATGAAGAACCTGAAGCGTGCCGAGATCTCCGTTCCCGATGATAAGGTTTCTGTCATTGAGGAGTTCAACGACGCTCTGAAGGAGTCTGTTGCTGAGACCGACGAGGCACTGATGGACCCCTTCTTCGAGGGTGACGATTTCACTTACGCCGAGATGATCAAGGGCCTGCACCAGGGCGTTTCCGAGCTGAGCCTGTTCCCCGTGCTTTGCGGTTCCGGTGTTACCTGCCTGGGCAGCCTGATGCTCATGGACTACATCATCGATCTGCTGCCCAACCCCATGGAGGGCAATTACCACAAGGCTACCACTGCCGACGGCAAGGTGGAAGAGTTCGTTGTCTCTCCCGGTGGCGTTCCCTCCGCATTCGTGTGGAAGACCGTCTCCGATCAGTACGGCAAGTACTCCTTCATCAAGGTGCTGTCCGGTACC
>JBGVJN010000107.1:0-9355 GCA_045129455.1 Faecousia sp.
CACGAGAACCGGTGATATACTCCTCTACAGAAGAAGGTGACAGCATTCCATCGATGTCGATATCAGCAAGGCGCTGCTTCAGCATTTCCGGCAAACCGGGGTCTGTCAAACCATCGATCCAAACCACGGATACATTGGTAAGACTGCGCCTTCCCACTTGCGCTTCATAGATCCTTAGATCCGGTGTGCGCAAATGGCGGCGAATCAAGCTGGTGTTGGTACGCACCGTCTCCACGAAGGCATCCTTAGGTCCCTTTGCGGTATTCTCCACCGCCGGTTCTGAGATCCCACGCTTCTCCCCTGTCTTGTCCTCAAAGGCAATGGCACCAACCCCAGGAAACAGCACAACACAGAAGCCATTGACCAGAAGCTTTGCAGCTGTATCCAGGTCGCTGCACGGTTTGGCCACGGAATTGACTACCACATTCTCCAGTGCATTGGCATAGAGTTGTCGCATCGTATCGCCCTTGAGCTGTGACATCATCGGCTGGAACACATACTCCGAAATGTCCGCGCCGGAGGTCAGCCCATCGATAGCATAGGTGTGCAGCAGCATTCCGGCGCACCGGATAGGGCGGTAATTAAAGTCCGCCGCGCCACGGAAAATATTGCGGATATTCTCATCTGTCAGTTCTCCTTGATAGTGTGTTCCTTCCATAGTCCGCCTCCTGCATGATTTCATCACTGTAGCTTTCCCAATTCCGGGTACAATATCACGATTATCGTTGCTTTTGCGGCACAAAGGTGCTATAATGACCAAAATTGTGTCAAGTATCAGGAGGCTACCATGTCCCATACCATCGCAGCGGTTTCCACGGGCAACCAGATCAGTGCCATCGGCATTATCCGTCTGTCCGGTGATGATTGTATCAGTGTTGCATCGAAAGTATTTAAGTTGAACAACGGAGGCACCCTGTCTGACGCGCCGGACCGAAAGCTGATGCTTGGCGCTCTGCATGATCGCCAGGGTCGGCTGCTGGATCAATGCATGGCGGTATGCTCCCGTGGCCCTCATAGCTACACAGGAGAAGACACAGTGGAATTTCACTGTCATGGCTCTCCGGCGGTGCTTTCCGCAGGTCTGGAGGCACTGTACAGCGCCGGTGCAAAACCGGCAGGCAGAGGTGAGTTTACCAAGCGGGCATTTCTCAACGGTAAACTGGCGCTGACCCAGGCAGAAGCGGTGATCGATCTGATCGAAGCGGAGACCGCCGATGCGGCAGCCAATGCCGCCGGCCAAGTCGGGGGTATTTTGCAGAAAAAGCTCTCCCCCATCTACAATGATCTGACCGATCTTTGCAGCCATTTCCACGCGGTGCTGGATTATCCCGATGAGGACATTGAGGATTTCGGCCTGGCCAGTTACGAAGACACTCTGAAAAAGGATGCCAAGCAGCTGCAGGCCTTGCTGCAGACCTACGGCCAGGGTCGGATCCTGCGCAGCGGTGCCGCTGCCGCCATCGTGGGTAAGCCGAATGTAGGTAAGTCCAGCCTGCTCAACGCATTGGCAGGCTACGAGCGGGTCATCGTTACCGAAGTGGCCGGCACCACACGGGATACTGTAGAAGAAACTGTCATGGTCGGCTCCACCCGGCTTCGTCTCATCGACACCGCCGGCATCCGGGATACCGATGACCGGATCGAGGCTATGGGCGTGGAGCGCAGCAAGCAGGCCGTGGAAAACGCCGATCTGGTGATTTTTGTCTGTGACGGCTCCCAGCCGCTGACTCAGGAGGATCAAGCGATCATCGAGCTATGCGCCGACCGGGAGAATGCCATCGCGCTGATCAACAAATCCGACCTTAAGACAGTGATTGCACCCAGCGACCTGCCCTTTATGAATGTGATCCATGTCTGTGCCGCCACCGGCGAGGGTCTGGAGCAGGTTGCCGATGTGGTAGACACCATCTTCGCCGGAGATACGCCCTGTGACGGATCGGTTTTGACCAACCCCCGGCAGTATCATGCCATCTACACAGCGCATGACGCGATGCTCTGCGCACTTCAGGGACTTCGCCGGGGGCTGACTCCCGACGCTGTGCTGACGGATGTAGAGGCCGCCATGGAGGCTATGGGTGAAGTGACCGGCGCCACAGTACGGGAAGATATCACCGCCCGGATCTTTGAGCGGTTCTGCGTGGGCAAATAAACACCTATTTATAAAGTAAGAGGTACTGTCACTGATGATCTATTTTGACAATTCCGCCACCACACGCCCCTGCAAGGAAGCGGTGGAGGCGATGACACTGGCGATGACACAAAACTGGGCCAATCCCAGCGCTCTCTACGGCTTCGGTATCGATGCTGCCAAAGAGCTTCGCGTGTCCCGGCAGCAGGTAGCTGCCGCAATGGGCGCCGAGCCGGATCGGGTATTTTTCACCTCCGGGGGCACGGAAGCGGATAACTGGGCCATTTTCGGCACCGTTAAGCGCTTTGGTAAGCGGGGCAAGCATATCATCACCACCGCCATTGAGCATCATGCCGTGCTTAACTGCATGAAGGAACTGGAATCCCAGGGGTATGAAGTGACCTATCTGCAGCCCGACAGCATGGGATGCGTCACTGCCCAGCAGCTGAAGGCCGCCCTGCGGCCGGACACCATCCTGGTGAGCATCATGATGGTCAATAACGAAGTAGGCTCCGTGATGCCCATCGCCCAGATGGCAAAACTGACCCACAAGCTATGCCCCAACGCCATCTTCCACACCGACGCAGTACAGGGTTTTCTGAAGATCCCCTTCTCTGCCAAGATGCTGGGGGCAGATCTGATCAGCGTTTCCTCCCATAAGATCCATGGCCCCAAGGGTGCGGGCGCACTGTATATCAGCCCGAAGCTCAAGTCCTTCCCGCCTATGATCTACGGCGGCGGACAGGAATCCGGCTACCGCAGCGGCACTGAGGGTACTCCCGCCATCGCCGGCTTTGCGGCAGCCTGCGCTGCCTGCGCCGCAACTGTTACGGCAGATATCGCCCACGAAAGCGCCCTTCTTGCCAAGCTTGTGGAAAAAATCAGCAGCCTTGAGCAGATCCAGATCAACGGTGCTCACCAGGCGCCCCATATCCTCAGCCTGTCCATCCCCGGCGTTCCTACGCAGAATACCATCAATATCCTGCAGGATCATGAGATTTGCGTGTCCGCGGGCAGCGCCTGTGCCAAGGGCCACAGAAGCCATACGCTCACAGCCATGAATCTGTCCCCTCAGGTACTGGACAGCTCCTTCCGTGTCTCCCTCAGCCGGGAAACTACGGAAGAAGATCTGGATGCGCTGGTTGCGGGCATTGCGTCCGTGCTTCAGTGGAAGGCCCATGCCGGCCGCTGAATTTTGAGGGGTCCTATGAAGCTGCAGAAAAATCCACGGCTTTTGTTTGCCGTATCCATGGTCATCTTCGGCACCATCGGCCTTTTCGTGAGAAACATCCCTGTTTCCTCCGGTGAGCTTGCCCTGTACCGGGCGGTGCTGGCGACGGTAATGCTTGGGGCATACCTGCTGCTTACGAAGCAGGCGCTTCCCTTAGGTAAGATCCGCAAGGCGCTGCCGCTACTGATCCTTTCCGGCATCGCCATGGGCTTCAACTGGATCTTACTGTTTGAAGCCTATAAGTACACCACCGTATCCGTTGCCACCTTGAGCTACTACTTTGCTCCCGTGATCGTGACGGCAGCATGTCCGATCCTGTTTCGGGAGAAGCTGCATGCACGGCAGTGGATCTGCTTCGCCATGGCGACCCTTGGCATCGTGCTGATCACAGGCCTTGGGGATCCGCAGCCGGGAAGCAGCCATATCACCGGCATTCTCTTCGGTCTGGGCGCTGCCTGCCTTTATGCAACGGTCATGCTGCTCAACAAGGTGATCGCAGGTGTGGAGGGCATTCAGCGCACCTTTATCCAGTTTCTAGCTGCCGCTGCGGTGCTGCTCCCGTATGTGCTGCTCACCGGCGGCATCCATGTATTTACGCTCAATGCTACCGGCTGGGGGTTTTTGCTGATCGTCGGTCTTGTACATACCGGTATCACCTACTGTCTCTACTTCTCCACCCTCAAGGAACTGCCGGGCCAGAAGGCCGCCATCCTCAGCTATATAGATCCACTGGTTGCGGTGCTGGTATCCGTACTGGTGCTTGGGGAAGATATGACCCTCACCCAGATCATTGGCGGTCTGCTGATCCTCGGGTTTACCCTGTGGAATGAGCTTACTCCCCCGAGAAAACAAAAAATTTAAGGGCGCGTTGCACGAACGCGCCCCTTTATTTATATGCTCTCCAAAAACTTTTTCAGCTGTCTGCGGTTACGGAAGATGTAAACCTCTTTACCCTCCAGCTGCGAAAGAATCTGATGGTATTTTTTCCGGTACTGCCTGTTGAAATTCCAAAGCCAGCGGAAAAATTCCGGATCCAGCCACTCGTTGCACCCCGGCGCCATATCCGAGCGCGCCCTGCCCCAATTGCTGATCACACGCTTCAGCCAACTGAAGATGCAGATAAAGCGGTTGTAATCCAGGTAGATCACTGTGTCGCACCTTTGAAGTCTTACTTCCATAGTACGGTCATAGTTACCGTCCAGGATCCAATGTGGTTGATCCACTTCTGTTATCAGAAGCGCATCGAACTCCTCACGGGAAAGATGCTGCCAATTCCCCGGACTCCAGAAGATCCGGTCCAGATGCACCACCGGAAGTCCGGTCTTCCTTCCCAGCTCCCGCGCCAGAGTGGATTTTCCGCTGCCGCCGCAGCCGATGATCACGATCCTCTCCATCCTTACTCCTTTCCAAAAGGGAAACAGCGGCATGCGATTTGCGTGCCGCTGTTGCGAAATATCTTACTGAGCAACCTTCTCGCCCTTGCGTGCCAGACGGGATACGCCCCAAACCAGCAAAGAGAAGCCGGTAAAGATGGCAATGTAGGTCAGCACGAACAGAGGATAAGAGAATTCCTGCACCGCTCCCAGCAGAGGGAATTGAGTGGGATAGTAAGGAGACAGGTAGAACATGCTCAGATTGTCGCCGGGCTGGCAGGCGTCGGTTCCCAGATGCAGCTTATACACCAGCACATTGCCGATGATCGCCAGAGCCACGAAGCCAAGGAACATAAAGAAAGGAGTACGAAGCTCCACCAGCTTTCTGCCGTAGCCTCTGGATACGATCAGATACGCACCCATAGCGATAAGGATCGCATGCCAGACCATGGAATGGATGGAGATGGGAATGAAATAAGTATACAGCACCGCGGTGGGAACTGCCATGACGGTAATTCCGCCGATGATACCAAAGAACGCCAGGAAGCGGTAGCACACCTCCCGCACCTTTGCCCAGGGAGCAAGGGTCGCAAACAGGGAGACATAGATCGGCACGCTGCAGAACTGGTACGGCAGGATCTCAAAACGGTAGTAGCCGTAGAACTCAAACCAGAAGAGCTGCTTAAAAATCTCGCCCAGAGTCAGCAGCGCCGCAAAAACACCCACAACGATCCGGTCGGTCTTGTCACTATGCTTGCGGCCAACCAAAAGGCACAGAGCCACAGTAAAAGCCACCATCAGCACAAGGCTCAGAATGTGAAACCAGCTAAACATACCGGGACCAACATCGCCATTGTTGATATCGCCCCAGGTCATATCCAGAAATACAGACATATCGCACCTCAAAAATCAAAATTTCAGCCGGACTTCAGCCCAGCGAAAGTGCATTATACCAGATTCGACAAATAATAACAAGACTTCAAAGTTTAAGATTCTCTTAGGTTTCTAAAGAAAGGGAGTCGGATATGCATCCGACTCCCTGCTGTGATTCATTAATACGCGACGCCCCAGTAGATCATTTTGCTTGCACTCTTTCCGCAGCAGGCACACTTGTCACCCAGCTGCTCCTGGGCAAAGGGAATGCAGCGGGAGGTCATACCGGCGACTTCCTTCATCTTCAGTTCGCACTCCAGCTCGCCGCACCACATGGTCTTGACAAAGCCACCATTGGCTTCCTGCAGCTGCTTTGCCTCCTCCAGGGAGTGGGCTTCGTAGATGTGATCCTCCAGATTCTTCTTGGCGCGCTGATACATACCCTCATGCACCAGCTCCAGCTGCTGGGCAACAGCTGCTTCCAGCTCGTCCAGGCTTACCACCGTCTTCTCGCCGTCGTTACGGCGAACCAGGACACACTGGCCGTTTTCCAGATCACGGGGACCGCACTCCACACGCAGCGGCACGCCCTTCATCTCGTACTCGGCGCACTTCCAGCCCATGGAGTTGTCGCTGTCGTCGATCTTCACACGGAAGCCGGCGGCGATCAGCCGATCCTTCAGGCCGTTGGCCGCCTCCAGGACACCGGGCTTATGCTGGGCGATGGGCAGCACCACCACCTGGATAGGAGCCACCTTGGGAGGCAGCACCAGGCCGTTGTTGTCGCCGTGGGTCATGATGATGCCGCCGATCAGACGGGTGGAAACGCCCCAGGAAGTCTGATGAGGGTTCACCTTCTGGTTGTTGCGGTCAGTGAACTCAATGTCAAATGCCTTGGCAAAGCCGTCACCGAAGTAGTGGGAAGTGCCTGCCTGCAGGGCCTTGCGGTCGTGCATCATACACTCAATGGTGTAGGTAGCTTCCGCGCCGTTGAACTTTTCCTTGTCGGTCTTCTGGCCACGGGTCACGGGCATAGCCAGCACATTCTCGCAGAAGTCGGCATAGACATTGAGCATACGCTCAGTCTCTTCCTTGGCTTCCTCTGCGGTGGCGTGCATGGTGTGGCCCTCCTGCCACAGGAATTCTCTGTGGCGCAGGAAAGGACGGCTGGTCTTCTCCCAGCGCAGAACGCTGCACCACTGATTGAGCATCATGGGCAGGTCACGGTGGGACTGGATCGCGTTCTTGAAATACTCACAGAACAGAGTCTCAGAGGTGGGACGGATGCAGTAGCGTTCCTCCAGCTCCTCGCTGCCGCCATGGGTGACCCAGGCACATTCGGGGGCAAAGCCCTCCACATGGTCCTTCTCCTTCTGCAGAAGGCTTTCCGGGATCAGCATGGGCATGTACACATTCTGCGCGCCGGTCTTCTTGAATTCAATATCCATCAGATGCTGGATATTCTCCCAAATGGCATAGCCATAGGGACGGTAAATAAAGATGCCCTTAATGGAAGAGTAGTCGATCAGCTGCGCCTTCTTGCACACATCTGTGAACCACTGGGCAAAGTCTACCTCCATATCGGTGATCTGCTCTACTTTTTTCTCCTTAGCCATTGTATATCATCCTCCCAGGTATTTCCTGATTCATCACCCTACATTATAGCACATCTGTCAAGGGGTGGCATAGGATGAGATAACATTTTTTATGGTTGAGGTGGCCCGAATGACCAAGGTAACGCTGACTCTGGATCCCTGCGCGCTCCTTTTCTATACCAGGATCGCCCTGCGCACCGGGTTATCCCCGGAAAAAGTGATGGCTGACGCGCTTTTGAAGCTGGCCGGTGAGCTGAGCCTGGAAGCGATCCGGGCAGCGGATGCCCAGAATGCTGATCCGCCGTGGGATTTTCAGAAATAATTGCGCAAAGCCATTGTAAATCCCAGAAAAATTTGCTATACTGACGGGTGATAAAGAAACAACGGAGGTTCCTTATGAAATCCATCCGCGATATTTATAAGATCGGCAAAGGTCCTTCCTCCTCCCACACCATGGGCCCGGAGCGGGCAGCAAGACTCTTTCGATCTCAGCACCCGGAGGCTGACAGTTTCCAGGTGATCCTCTACGGCAGTCTCAGCAAGACCGGCGTTGGCCACGGTACCGACCGCGTGGTGCGGGAGGTCCTGTCTCCCCTGCCCACAGAGATCGTCTTTTCCAAAGAGGAGCTTGCCGGCTCTCACCCCAACACCATGGATCTGATCGCCATCCGTGACGGCAAGACCGTTGGTACTCTTCGGGTGGAGTCTATCGGCGGCGGTGACATCCGCTTCCCCGGTCAGAAGAGCGAGAAGAGCGACGAAGTTTACATCGAGCATTCCTTTGCAGAGATCGCTGATTTCTGCAAGTGGCGCTATATCCACACACTTTCCGAGTATGTGGAGCTGAACGAAGGCCCCGAGATCTGGGACTTCCTTATGGAAGTGTGGCAGGTCATGAAGCAGGCCATCGAAGACGGCCTGGCCGCCACCGGCACCCTGCCCGGCGGTCTGAATGTGCAGCGCAAGGCCAAGTTCCTGCTGGAGCAGGAGCCGGAGGAGAAGCATCCCGGCCTCCTGGAGTTCCAGCGGATCGCCGCCTATGCCTATGCCGTCGCTGAGCAGAACGCAGACAACGGCACCATCGTCACCGCACCCACCTGCGGCGCCTGTGGCGTCGTGCCCGCGGTGCTGAAGTATGCCCAGGACACCCGTGGCTTTACCGACGAGCAGATCATTCGTGGTCTTGCCACCGCCGGCATCATCGGTAACCTCACCAAGCGCAACGCCTCCATCTCCGGCGCCGAGTGTGGCTGCCAGGCCGAGATCGGCACTGCCTGCTCCATGGCCGCAGCGGCTCTTGCAGAGCTTTACGGCCAGGATCTGGACCAGGTGGAGTATGCAGCCGAGGTTGCCATGGAGCATCACCTGGGTCTGACCTGCGATCCCATCTGCGGTTTGGTGCAGATCCCCTGCATCGAGCGCAACGCGGTGGCCGCCATGCGGGCCATGAATGCCTGCAATCTGAGCTATTTCCTCACCGGCTCCCGTAATATCAGCTACGATATGGTTTGCCGTGCCATGCACGACACCGGCATCCATCTGAACCACCAGTTCCGTGAAACCAGCGAAGGCGGCCTGGCCCGTCTCTACGCACGAAAGAAATAACCGAAAGGAAGAAATATTCAGTATGAAATTAGGTATCGAAAGCCGATACCTCGGTTTCATATCTCTCTATTTCCTCATAAATGCCCATATAGCTTGATTTTTACGCCTTTTTTCGCATAACCTACCATATCATAATTTCATATTTCTCTATGTTACTCCATGCCAAAATGGCGTAAAAATGGAGTAGAGAAACCAGACGATTTCACACACATCAGCATACCACTACATGTCATCGCCAAACAGCGGTGTAACCACGAACCGGTTACACCGCTGTTTTTTTGCTCTGCATGCCACCCTGTCAAGACATTGCAGCTACTTCTCTATTAGGCGTATTATGCTTCTTAAGTTCTCGAATAGCACGCTCTTGAGCAACAAATTCTGCTCTCAACTTTCGATACATAAATTCTCCAGATGAAAGAATTGCATCAATGTGCTTGAGAGCATTTTCAACATATTCTTTCGCAAAATCATCCATTCCAAATCTCTCAACATAATGAATTGTGTTTCTAGAATACACCAGAACATGATAGTTTACTCTAACGTCTTTTGT
>JBGVJN010000108.1:0-14834 GCA_045129455.1 Faecousia sp.
TCAACTGCCTCAATGGCTCTGATGTGGGCGGCCATATGGTATTTGAGGCCAGCCCTGCGCTATGCTTCCTGGTGGTCATGGGCAAGGGCATCCTGGCGGGTATCTGTGCCGGATTCGTGTACCGTTGGCTGAAGAATGTCAACCGGTATGTTGCAATGCTGTGTGCCGCCATTGTGTGTCCTGTGGTCAATACGGGTGTCTTTGTCGCCTGTATGCTTACCATCTTTAAGGATGTGCTTTCTGTATGGGCAGAAGGCGGCGATGTGATCAGATATGTCCTGACAGGTCTGGTGCTGGCCAACTTTGTGCCGGAACTGATCATCAATGTGGTATTCAGCCCGGCAGGTCAGCGGATCCTGCAGGCGGTAAAGAAGGCATAATTGCATACTGTCATGAGACCGGCAGCTTCGGCTGCCGGTCTTTTTGCGCCCGGAGGAATTTTCATCCTGCCGGGCGCATAGTCTTTCCCAGGAGTGATGCTAATGAGATGCGCCTGGGATGCGTTTATAAATTTGGTGCCTGCCTCCATTCGTCGGGAGGTGGACAGGCTGGGGAAGGAATCACTGCAGGAGCTGCGCCTGCGCAGGGGAAGAGCAACAGAGCTTTGCATGCATGGGGCTTCAAAATGGCTGGATTATCGCGCAACGGATCAGGATATTTCCTTTAGTGTAAATGCCGCAAGCCGCTATTCTCCCTGGGCGGCTGAAACAGCTTCCAAAGGCTACATTACGGCCCCGGGAGGACATCGTGTAGGTCTTTGCGGTGTATGCTCGGTGCGAAGTGGACAGGTGCAGGGGATCCGTCAGCCGGATTCTCTGTGCATCCGTGTTGCAAGAGATTTCCCCGGAATCGGAGATGGGATCCCTGATGGCGGCTCTGTACTGATCCTGGGGCCGCCGGGAACAGGAAAAACGACGCTGCTGCGGGATGTGATCCGCAGCAGATCGAATAAGGAATGTGCCGCCGTGGTGGATGAACGGGGAGAACTGTTTCCCGGAGAAGCTGATTTCCTTTTTGGGAGGCGGATGGATGTGCTTACCGGCTGCGGTAAGTCCGAGGGTGTCGAGATGGCCCTTCGGACTATGGGCCCTCAGGTGATCGCGGTGGACGAGATCACGGCATCCTCCGATTGTGAAGCTCTGACACATGCCGGATGGTGTGGGGTCAAGCTGCTGGCTACGGCCCATGCGGCGAATTTGGAGGACCTGCGGTCGAGACCTGTCTATCGTCCTCTTTGGAGCAGCGGATTGTTTGATACGCTGGTGGTCATGTCCGTGGACAAGACCTGGAAATTGGAAAGGATGACATGATGGAACTAAGGTGGGTAGGAGCCGCGCTGGTTGTTGGCTCATGCAGTGGCGTAGGGTTTGCCAGGGCGGCTGCGCAGCGCAGAGAAACACGGGTGCTGAAGCAGCTGCTCCAGGTGCTGGAGATTATGAGCCTTGAGTTATCGTACAGAGTGACGCCGTTACCGGAGCTTTGCCGTATTGCAGAAGAAAGGGCGGGTCGTGAGGTCCGGGAATACTTCCGTATTTTATCGGAGATTCTGCGCTCACAGGTAGCTCCGGATGCTTCCCAGTGCGCCCGGATAGCCCTTTCCAAGTGTCCGCAGCTGCCGGCCGCCGCTTCACAAGTACTGACTCAGCTGAGCCTCAGTCTTGGACAGTATGATTTTGATGGGCAGCTGCAGGGATTGAAGAAGGCCTGCGGGCTATGCGAATGTGAGCTGAACAGGTGCCTGGCGGATGGTGACAGCAAGGTACGCACATATCGAACAGTTGGGATCTGCGCCGGTATGGCACTGGCAGTACTGCTTTTTTGACCTATGGATATTGATCTGATCTTTAAAATCGCGGCGGTTGGCATCATCGTTGCCATATTGAATCAAGTTCTGTCCCGCAGCGGCCGTGATGAACAGGCGACGATGACAACATTGGCGGGACTTGTGGTGGTACTGATGATGATCGCACAGAAGATTGCCGACCTGTTTGATCTCGTCAAGGCCCTGTTTCAATTCTGATGGATACCTTCTTTCGCCTTGTGGGCGGAGTTTTGATCGCTGTTGTGCTGGGAGTGACGCTGAGTCGGCAGAGCCAGGATATCACTCTTGTGCTGAGCGTCGGTGTTTGCTGTATGGTGGTCATGGCAGCTGCTGTGTTTTTGACACCGGTAATGGATCTGATCCGCAGGCTGCAGCAACTGGCGCAGCTGGAGGAAGGGGCGCTGAATACGGTGCTGAAGGCGGTGGGAATCGGTCTTGTGGGAGAAATCGCAGCGCTGGTATGCGGTGACGCAGGTAACGCCGCACTGAGCAAAGCAGTGCAGATCGCAACGGCATCGGCGGTGCTTTGGTTGTCTGTGCCGCTGATGGAGGAGCTTCTGGTGCTGATCCGGGAGGTGCTGGAGCTATCATGAGAGGTCTTGCGATCTTCATTGTCATATTGCTTACGCTGACCGTACCTGCGCAAGCTGCGGAACTGACAGCACCGCCTGCGCCGGATGGCGCTCTGGAGTATATGCCGGAGGAGTCGGAAACCTTTGCTCAGGGTCTATGGAAGATCCTGCGAAGCGCTCTGCAGCAACTGCAGCCGGATATTCTGAAAGCGGCAGCTTTGTGTGCGGCGCTATTGGGGATGACGCTGCTGGTGAGCATTCTTGAAAAGCTGCCCGGGGTCAGTAAGGGGCCTGTCCATCTGGCAGCGGTGGTAGCCGCCGCACTGCTGATGCTGAGCAATGCCAGGACTATGGTGCTGCTGGGAGCCGATACGGTGGCGCAGCTGAGTGAATACGGAAAGCTCCTGTTCCCGGTGCTGACAGCAGGAATGGCTGCTCAGGGCGGCATCAGCGGCTCCGCGTCCCTGTATGCGGCGACAGTTGCCTTCGACAGTGTGCTTGGGACGCTGATCGGAAAGCTGCTGGTGCCTCTGGTATACATTTTTCTGGCCCTTTCCATTGGAAACTGCGCCATCGGCGAGGATCTTCTCAAGAAGCTGAAGGAGCTGATCCAGTGGCTGGTCACCTGGAGTCTTAAGAATCTGCTATACATTTTCACCGGCTACATGGGGATCACAAAGGTGATCAGCGGTACCACAGATGCTGCATCTTTGAAGGCGGCAAAGCTGACCATCTCCGGGATGGTGCCGGTTGTGGGCGGGATCTTGTCGGAGGCGTCGGAAGCGGTACTGGTGGGTGCGGCGGTGATGAAAAATGCTGCCGGTATCTATGGGCTTTGGGCGATTGCGTCCATTTTATTGGCGCCTTTTTTGCGGATCGGTGTTCAGTATTTGCTGCTCAAGGTCACAGCCGCATTGTGCGCTGTGTTTGATGTGAAGCCTGTCTCCTTGCTGGTGCAGGATTTCTCTTCGGCTATGGGCTTTCTGCTGGGCATGACGGGAGCGGTAAGCATGCTGCTGCTGGTCAGCATCGTGTGCTTTATGAAGGGTGGGGTATAGATGGAGCAACTTAGAGCATATATTCTCAGGGTCACCATCGCAGCGCTGATCTGCAGCCTGATCCGGGCGATCCCCATTTCCAAGACCGTGACCGCATCCGTGGTGAAGCTTCTGTGTGGTATCATCCTCATGCTCTCGGTGATCAGCCCGCTGCTGCAGCTGCGTTTTGAAGCTATAGCAGACAGCTTTCAACAGGTGTGGGCGGATGGGCAAATGTATCTTCAGCAGGGGGAGGAATTCTCCCGACAGCAGTGCGCGCAGATCATATTATCCAGAACGGAAGCATATATCTTGGACAAAGCCAAGGCTCGGGGATTGGAGATCACGGTGGAGGTGATGCTCGCTGACGATGAGCTGCTCAGACCCTGTGGGGTGCGGATCGAAGGTGCGGTTCCTCCTTATGAGCGAACGGTGCTTTCATCCATGATCGAGCAGGACCTGGACATAAGTAAGGAGGATCAGATATGGACAGGGTGATGCTGAAGGAGAAGTTCAGCTTTTTTCTGCAAAAGTACAAATATGTGGCGCTGGTGCTTCTGCTGGGTATCGGGCTGATGCTGATCCCTTCCGGACAGGATGCCGATGAGATCCATCAGTCTGCGCAGCAGATTGCCTCCCAAGCGCCCATGGAGCAGCGCCTGGAGCAGATCCTTGGAAAGGTCTGGGGCGCCGGAAAGGTCAGCGTGATGTTGACCCAGGCTGAAGGAGAGAAGACCGTATACCAGACGGATACGGAGCTTTCCGATGACAGGCAAAAGCAGAATACGGTGATCATCACCCAAAGCGACCGTGCGGAAGCAGGCTTGATCCAGCAGACGCTGCCGCCGGTGTATCTGGGCGCTATCATCGTATGCGAGGGTGCGGATGATCCTAAGGTCAAGTTAGCCATCTGTGAAGCGGTGGCGAAGGTGACCGGCTTGGGCATGAATCAGATCTCTGTGGTGAAGATGAAATGAATGGGGGAAGTTATATGAAACAATGGAAGAAGAATCTGACCGCGGCCGGTGTACTTTTTGCGGTCTGCATCGGGATCTATACCAACTGGGTCTATACCAACGATCAGGCAGCCGCCAACCTGGAGGATACTTTGGCGTCGGATAAGATCCTGTCGGAAAACGGTCTGGTGATCGAGGTAGGCGGAGGGGAAAATGAGGACATCGTGGACACGGTCACGGATTATTTCGCGGCAGTGCGTCTGTCCCGTCAGCAGGCCCGGGACAGTGCTGTGGGTCTTTTGCAGGAGGCAATGGCCTATGGCGACGAAGAGCAGGCAGCCCAATCCGGGGAAAAGCTGGAGATGATCGTTCAGTCGGCACTGTGCGAAGCGCAGATCGAAAGCCTCATCATTGCCAAGGGGTATGCCGATTGCGTGGCATACATATCCGATGAAAAGATCTCCGTGGCTGTGGCAGCTCCAGAAGGCGGGCTGCAGCAGGCGGATGTGGCACTGATCGCCGATGTGGTCATGACCCAATCGGAATACACCCTGCCGGACATTTATGTGGTGGAAGTTCAGTAAAAGCGATAAAAAACCCCGCAGGAGTTATCCTGCGGGGAATATTATTTTAGCCCCAGGGGGAAATAATGCCGTCAGTGCATTTGATCTGATAGATGTTTTCGCCGCTCATGCACTGATAACTGCCCAACGCCACCTGGCGCCACTGCTGCAAGGTGCCCGGATACTCAACATAGACAAGGAGCGGGCAATCATCAAAGCAGGTATCGCCGATGGTTTTCACAGACAGGGGCAGCACCAGGCGTGTCAGCTCATGGCAGCCGTAAAACGCATTGTCTTCAATGGTGGTGATGCCCTCGGGAAGGTCAAATTCGGTGATGCCGGAGCAGCACATGAAAGCACCGGAACCGATGGATGTCACACCTTCCGGGATGACAAGGTCCGTAACGCTGTCATTATAGCAGAAGGCATAAGGAGCGATGATCTGAATGCTGCCGTCCTGGGGGATCCTGGCATCACCTAGGCCGCAGATCAGTGTTTTGGAGGAGCGGCCAATGAGGCAGTTTCCGTCCATGTAGTACTCCGGATTATCTTCGTGGACGGTGATGCTCTCCAGACTGCTGCACAGGTAGAAGAGGGAATCACCGATCTGGGTCACACCGGCAGGGATCTCCAGAGAGGTCAGCGCGGAGCAGTCCATAAACGCACCGGACCCGATGCTTTCCAAGCCGTCGGGAAGGCGGATACTTTCAAGGCTTGTGCAGCCGCAGAAAGCATTGGTGCCGATGGCGGTCACACTGTCCGGGATATCGATCTGTGTCAGCGCCCAGCAGCCATAGAAGGCCTCGTCCGGGATCTGGGTCAGACCGGCGGGTAGACGGAGCTGCTTCATGTGGGACGTGATAAATGCTTCGGGGCCGATGTCCGTAACGCTGTCAGGAAGCAGGATGCTATCAATTCTGCTGCCCTGGAATGCGCCCCGGCCGATCTGCGTCACGCCCTCAGGGATCTCCAGCGACTGCAGCTGTATATATGCAAAGACGGAATCACCGATGGCGGTGATGCTGCCGTCTGCAGGCAGAGTAAAGCCTTCCATTACATCCACAAGGGTCTTGGTATCGGTCTGGATCAGGCAGTTATCCACGGCCTTGAAGTGGGGATGATCCGCAGGAATGGTCAAATAGGCAAAATTACCCTTGCCGATTTGCGTAACTGTGCTTGGGAGCGCAATTCCGCTGCCATGGAGCGTGTACTCACCGATACTGATCAGGCCTTCGTTCAGAACGGGGGTCTGGTGGGTTATAGGCAGGCTTCCCAGGTGCGTCACACCGGAGGGGATGACAAACTGTGAACTGAGGGTAATGCTGCCAAAAGCGCCATTTTCAATGGTAGTCAGTTTGCTGTTTGCGCTGAAGGTGAGCTGCGTGAGGCTGGAGCATTCGGCGAGCATAGCTTCGCCCAGGGTAGTTACATCGCTGCCTATGTGAATACTGCGCATCTCATAGCAGGCGTAGAACCAATAATCGGTGGATTTGGGGCTGACACCGTCTTCGATGATCACACGGTAAATATCGTCTCTGCAGAACCAGGGGGAGGTTACAAGGAAACCGCCGGCGTTGATCTCGTAGTCATCCTCAATCTTGTATACCTCGGTCATCCAGCCGGTGAAGGTCTCCTTTACACCGCCGGAACCGTAGAGATAAGCAATACCGTCGGGCTTGAAGATCAGGTCGCCTTCCATGATGTAATAGCCCAGCGCTGGGACCCGAGCATCCGTATAGCTGTGATTGCAGGCTGAGCAGGTATGCAGCGTGTAGCCTTCTTCAAACTCGGAAGGCTCGATCACTTCATCCACATAGGTGTGCGCCAGAGGCTCACCGCTGGTCTGGCCGCAGACAGTGCATGTCTTAGGCGAAGCACAGGTAGCTTCGATCCAGGTGTGAGGAAGACTTTCGCCGCTTTCTTCGCCGCAAAGGCTGCAGGTCTTGGGCGCGCTGCAGCTGGCTTCCTGCCACTGATGCTCGCAGGTGCAGCCGGCAAGGATAACACTGCACAAAAGTACTGCTACCATAAGAGAAATAACCTTTTTCATATGCTTACCTTCTTGCGTTTGTATTTGATGGCTAAGTTCATGATACCATAGCCGTTTTTTCTTTGCAATCCATTCTTTTCATATTCCGATTGACTTATTTCCGTTTTTTTGGTATACTAAGGAAAATGTATCATGCCATATTAGGCGTGATTAGATTATGGAGGTATTCCCATGGCTGAGAACAAACAGTATATTACTCAGATTCAGGATAACGGCACCGTGATGATCTCTGAGGATGTGATCTGCAGCATTGTTTCTCATTGTGTCAATGATGTGGAAGGTGTGGAATCCATCTGCTCCAAGCCTGTGGCTGATATCGCTGAGATCATCGGCAAGAAGAACTGGGGCAAGGGTCTAAAGATCACCATCGGTGAGGATAATTCCGTTACTGTGGATTGCAACATCAATGTAGTCTACGGCCAGAGCGTTGTGACCGTGGCCGCTGCCGTGCAGGAGGCCGTCGTCGCCGCGGTGGAGCCTATGACCGGAGTCAAGGTCTCTGCGGTGAATGTGAATGTGTGCGGTATCGTCCGCCGGTAAGGAGCTGCTATGACACGAGCAAACGCCAGAGAACTGGCGGTACATTTGATTTATTCCCAGGGCTTTACCGGTGAGGAGCCGGAGCAGGTGATCGCTACCCGTTTGGAAAAAGAGTACTATAAGGCCCTATCTTCTGAAAATGAGATCTATCAGGAGCGGCCCAGCCGTGCCCAGATGGGCTATATCGACAATGTGGTCAGCGGTGTTGCCAACCGTGCCGACGAGCTGAACGAGATCATTGGCAAGTATTCCATCGGCTGGGATGTTTCCCGTATTTCCCGTCTGGCCCGCACTGTGATGCAGCTTGCGATCTTCGAGACTCTCTGGGTAGAGGATGTGCCTGTAGGCGTGGCCGTAAGTGAGGCCGTACGCCTTGCCAAGAAGTATGATGGCGACGATACCGGTGCCTTTGTCAACGGCATTTTGGGTTCTTTTGCCAGAGGCTTGAATTCTGAGGAAGAAAAATGATCACTGTTGGATTCGATACCAGCAACTACACTACATCCGTTGCCTGCTTTGGCGGCACGGATGGCATCAACTGCTCCAAGCTTCTGCCTGTCCGGCAGGGAGAGCTTGGTCTGCGCCAGTCTGATGCGGTATTTTCCCATATCAAAAGCCTGCCGGAGCTTTCCGGCAGGCTGTTTTCCGATTTGGGTGAGGTTACGCCCAAGGCTGTCGGTGTTTCCACAAGGCCCAGAGCCGTGGAGGGCAGCTATATGCCTTGCTTTATGGTGGGCTATTCCCATGCAAAGCTGATGGCGGATGCCTGGAAGGTGCCGCTGGTAGAGGTTTCCCATCAGCAGGGCCATGTGGCAGCCTGCCTGTGGAGCGCAGGACGGATGGATCTGATGGATCAGCCACACCTTGCCTGGCATCTTTCCGGCGGAACCACAGAACTTCTGCTGGTGGAACCGGAGGGTAAGAATGTCCGCTGCACCAAGATCGGCGGCACTACCGATATTTCCGCAGGCCAGCTCATCGACCGTACCGGTCAAATGCTGGGTCTGCCGTTCCCGGCGGGCAAGCATCTGGACCAACTTGCAAAAGACGGGGAAGGGAAGGAAGTGTTCCGGGTGAAATGCCCGAATCTTGAATTCTCGCTTTCCGGTGTGCAGAATAAGGTGCAGGCATACCATGAAGCGCATTCCGACGCTGACACGGCAGCGTATGCGCTGCGGTGTGTTTGCTATGCAGTGCAGGCTGCTACAGGGAATGCCCGGAAGGCTTATCCGGGACTTGAAGTCGTCTTTTCCGGTGGCGTTGCCTCCAATTCTATGCTTCGAAGCGTCATGGGCGCGGAAGGCGCCGTGTTTGCTTTGCCTCAGTTCTCCACTGACAATGCCATGGGTGTTGCGATTCTGGCACACAGACTGACGGAGGAGTAAGATGCAGCAGGTTCTTTCCATCACACAGATCAATGAATATATCCGCAGCAAGATGGATGCGGATCCGCTGCTCACAGGTGTGGCGGTCAAAGGTGAGATCAGCAACTACAAGATGTACCCCTCCGGGCATCACTACTTCACCCTAAAGGATGAAGGCGGCGCGCTGAAGTGCGTGATCTTCAAGGGCAATGCCATGCGCCTGCGTTTCCGTCCGGAGAACGGCATGAAGGTCATTGCTATGGGCCGCATTACCGTATACCCCCGGGACGGTGCTTACCAGCTTTACTGCACCGCCATGGCGCTGGATGGCATCGGCGATCTGCACGCTGCATTTGAGCAGCTGAAAAAGAAGCTGGCGGCCCAGGGGCTGTTTGATCCTGCCCATAAGAAGCCGCTTCCCAAGCTTCCCGGCACCATCGGTATCGTTACCAGTTCCGCCGGTGCCGCGGTGCATGATATGCTGCGCATCCTGCGAAAGCGCTATCCGCTGACAAAAGTGCTGCTGTTTCCTGTGAGAGTCCAGGGCGTGGAAGCTCCCGGTGAGATCGCGGCAGCCATCCGCTATGCCAACCATTATCAGCTGGCGGATCTGCTGATCGTGGGTCGTGGCGGCGGCTCCATTGAGGACCTTTGGGCCTTTAATGATGAACTGGTGGCCCATGCCATCTATGAATCCCGGATCCCGGTGATCTCCGCGGTGGGCCATGAGCCGGATGTGACCATCTCAGACTATGTGGCGGATCTGCGTGCGGCAACGCCTTCCAATGCGGCGGAGCTTGCAGTTCCGGATCAGGATGCCCTGCGCCAGAGCCTGGACAGCATGTCCGCTGCTATGGTCACAGCCCTGACTCGCCAGATCAAGGGCGCCCGGCAGCATCTGAATGTGCTTTCCGGCAGCCCTGCGCTGCGCAGCCCCACAGGTTATCTGGAGCAAAAGCGGAAAAATGTGGAGCTTTTGAGCAACCGGCTGGTATCTGCCCAGATCCAGGGCGTGGAGCGGAAAAAACGCAGATTTGTGGAGCTGACGGCGAAGCTGGATGCCATGAGTCCCTTGAAGGTGCTGACCCGTGGTTATGCCATGGCACAGGATGAGGATGGCACTGTGCTGCGTTCTGTACACCAGACCGGCATAGGACAGGATATTACCGTTTCCCTCAGTGATGGCACGGTGCGTGCTAAGGTTACGGAAGTGAAGGAGAATGGATATGAACGAGCAGAATAAGACCTTTGAGCAGAATATGGCCCGGCTGGAGCAGATCGTCCGGGCTATGGAGCGGGGAGATGTGCCGCTGGAGGAGTCTTTGAAGCTGTTCCGTGAGGGCACGGAGCTGGTTTCCGGCTGCGGGAAGCTTTTGGATGAAGCAGAGCTGCAGATCAAAAAAGTCATGACAGCCGCCGACGGTAGCCCTGTGATGGAGGAATTTGCGGATGAGCCCAATGCTTGATGCGCGTACCGCGGAATACCGGGCGTACATCGATCGGTATCTTGCCGATTTCTACCGCCGCTTCCATACCGAGCCTCAGAAGCCGTTGTTTGAGGCGGTGGAGTATAGCCTGCTGGCACCCGGCAAGCGCCTGCGCCCTGTATTTGCCTTTGAGTTTTGCCGTCTTTGCTGCGGTGATTGGAAAAAGGCCGCACCCTTTGCCGGCGCGGTGGAGATGATCCATAACTATAGTCTCATTCATGACGACCTTCCCAGTATGGATAACGACGATTTCCGCCGGGGAAGACCCACCAACCATAAGGTCTACGGAGAAGGCATGGCCATTCTCGCCGGTGACGCATTGCTGACCGATGCTTTTGCCATGGCAGCCAGTTCGGATCTTTCCGGTAAGGATATGGCCACTGCCATCGGTGTTTTGGCGGAAAATGCAGGATCTCTTGGCATGGTAGGCGGCCAGGTGCTGGATATCATGAGTGAGCAGCGGCAGCTGACCGAGCAGGAGGTGCTGGATATCCAAAGCCGCAAGACCGGTGCGCTGATCAATGCCGCCTGTGTCCTGGGTGTCATTGCCGGTGGCGGAAGCGAAACGCAGATCGAGGATGCCGCGGGCTTTGCCGCATTGCTGGGCCTTGCCTTCCAGATCCGGGACGATATGCTGGATGTGATCGGAACTCAAGAGGAAATGGGTAAGGGCGTCGGAACCGATGCTGCCAAAAATACCTTCGTTCGCCTCTATGGCCTGGAAAAATGCGAGGAATTGGTCAATAAATACACGGATCTTGCGCTGCAAAAGCTTGAGGCCTTTAAGGATACTCAGTATCTGAAGGAGCTGGCCCGGAGCCTCACCACAAGAAGAGTATAAAAAAGCAGACCGCTTATTTGCGGTCTGCTTTTCACTTACGCAAGAAGCACATCGGAGATGAGCATCACACAGAAGCCGGCAAGCAGGGCATAGGTTGCGCCACGCTCGCTGCCGTGGGCATGGGTCTCCGGGATCATCTCATCGCTGATCACATAGAGCATGGTGCCGCCGGCGAAGGCCAGGGCAAAGGGTAAAATTGCAGATGCGACCGTCACAGCGAAGTACCCAAGGAAGGTGCCGGCTACCTCCACAAGTCCGGTGATCAGTGCGCACAGGAAGGTCCTGCGGGGGCTGACACCTGCAGCAAGCATGGGCCCGATGATCACCATGCCCTCGGGGATGTTCTGCAGAGCGATACCGCCGGCAATGAGCATAGCTTCCGATGCGTTACCGGAGCCGAAGCTGACGCCGGCGGCGATGCCTTCCGGCAGATTGTGGATGGCGATGGCGGTGACGAACAGCAGCACCTTGCTCAGGTTAGCGCCGTTATCGTGGCTCTCAATATCCGGCCCCACCAGTTTGTGCAGGTGAGGGACGAGCTTATCCACCAGATTCAGACATACGGCACCGGTAAAAATACCTGCCACAGTGATCAGAAGGCTGAATTTTCCGCCATACTCCAGTGACGGCAGAATCAGTCCTAAAACTGCCGCAGCAAGCATCACACCGGCTGCGAAGGACAGTACGATGTCGCTGAACTTGTGGGATATCTTTTTAAACAGAAAACCGATCACGGAGCCGAAGACGGTAGCGCCGCCTACACCCAGTGCGGTGAGAATGACCATATCCATAGCAGTGCCTCCATAAAATGATTGATGTCATTATACCATATGCAGCTACAGGAGTGCAAGATACACTTTTTTGATAGTGTTTGTCTATTTTGCACAAATACAATAAAATACAGTAGAATCCATATTGCAAAACTGCTACCATATCTGCTATAATGTACACATCAACGCAAACGAAAGGATGTTTTTACCATGGTCAATTTGAAAGCGAAACCTTACTGCCTGTCCGATGAGGATATCGCATGGGTGGAAAATACCATCGCCGGTATGACCGACGAGGAGAAGGTTGGTCAGCTGTTTTGGCAGCTTACCGCCGGCATTAGCGAGGAATATCTGAATGAACTGATGGAGAAGTATCATCTGGGCGGCTGCCGCTACAACGGTATGCCCGGTAAGATGGTTCTGAACCAGAACCGGATCCTGCAGAAGTATGCCAAGATCCCCGTATTCATCGCCTGCAACCCTGAGCAGGGCGGCAACGGTGTTTGCCCCGACGGTACCTTCGTCGCCAACCAGGTGAAGGTTGGCGCTACCAATAAGACTGAGCATGCCCAGGCTATGGGTCATGTTTCCGGCGCACAGATCAAGGCTACCGGCTGCAATATGGCCTTTGCACCCGTTGTGGATATTACCTACAACTGGGAATGTGAAGAAGTCCTTTCCCGTGCCTACGGCGGCAACCATGAGCTGGTGGCCAAGATGGGCAAGGCTTACATGGATGGCCTGCATGAGACGGAAGGTGTCTACTGCTGCGCAAAGCATTTCCCGGGCAATGGCCAGGACTACCGTGATGCTCATATGTCCAATAATATCAACCACTTCGGCTATGAAAAGTACATGCAGACCTATGGCCATGTGTACAAGACCCTCATTGACAACGGCCTGGACGCTATCATGGGCGGCCATATCATGATGCCCGAGTACATGAAGGAGCTGAAGCCCGACATCACCATGGACGAGATGATGCCCGCCACTCTGTGCCCCGAGATCATGACCGGTCTGCTGCGTGACAAGCTGGGCTTCAACGGTATGGTGGTCACCGACGCTTCCCACATGGTGGCTATGACCAACCGGATGAAGCGTAAGGATTTGCTGCCTGCCGCCATCAATGCCGGCTGCGATATGTTCCTGTTCTTCAATGACCCCGAGGAAGACTTCGACACCATGCTCAATGCTTACCGCACCGGTATCATCAGCGAGGAGCGTATCACTGAGGCGCTGACTCGTATTCTGGGTCTGAAGGCTGCCAAGGGTATGCACAAGAAGTCTGTGGAAGAGCTGTGCGGCACCGACGAGCAGCTGGCTGCTGAGCTTTCCAACCCCGAGTATAAGGCTGTTGCTCCCGCCATTTCCAAGGATTGCCTGACTCTGGTCAAGTATAAGGATGAAGGTGTTCTGCCTCTGAACCCCGAGAAGACCAAGCGGGTCATGATCGTGCTGGTCAAGGGTGTGGACAATCCTCTGATGGCTCTGGCTGCTATGGCTATGGGTGGCGGCGCTCCCAAGAAGACTCCCGCGGAGAAGCTGCGTGACCGTCTGATCGAAAAGGGCTTTGATGCCCATATCTATGTCAGCCCCATCGAGAAGATGAAGGAGCAGATGGCCCGTGGCGAGAAGCCCAGCCTGAATCTGTACTTCGCCGGCAAGAATGCCATTGCTGACTTCACTTCCCAGCAGGATCTGGTGATCACCCTGTTCGATGTTGGCATGGGCCATCCTTCCTTTGGCATGAGCAAGGGCGGCGGTGAGATCCCCTGGTATGTCCATGAGCTGCCTGTTGTGGGCATCTCCGTGAACAAGCCCACCATGCTGGCTGATTGCCCCATGCTGCGTACCTACATTAACGCTTATGACTCCAACGATGATACCATGGACGCTCTGGTGGATGCTCTGCTCACCGGCCCCGAGGCCTTCACCGGCACCGACCCCATCGACAGCTACTGCGGCATGTGGGATACCCATATGTAAGGTGAGGGAAGTCTATGTCCATCTTTGACAGCTTTGAAAGAAAGCATGACTATCTGATCTGCGTGGATTCCGACGGCTGCGTCATGGACACCATGAACTGCAAGCATTTTCATTGCTTCGGCCCCTGCATGGTCACCGAATGGGGTCTGGAGCAGTGGAAGGATGAGATATTGCACCGATGGAATGTGATCAACCTGTTCTCAATGACCCGTGGCATCAACCGCTTCAAGGGCCTTGCCATGGCTTTGGGTGAGATCCATGAGAGGTATATGCCCATCACAGGCATCGCCTACCTGCAGGATTGGGCAGCCAATGCTCCTGCGCTTTCCAATGACGCGGTGGCGAAAGCCGCTCAGGACGCTACGGATCCCGATGCCAGGCTGGTATTCCAAAAGGCGCTGAGCTGGTCCAAGGCGGTGAATGCCGGGATCGTGGCACTGCCGGAGGAACTGAAGATTCCCTATGACGGTGCTAAGGAAGGCCTGGCAGCTGCCCATGAATTTGCGGATGTTGCCATGGTCTCCAGCGCCAACCGTGACGCTGTGGAAGAGGAGTGGGGAAAGTTCGGCCTTCTGGAGCATACGGATATCGTTCTTGCCCAGGATGTGGGCTCCAAGGCAGCCTGTATCAAGGAAATGCTGAAGTTCGGCTATGACCGTGATAAGGTGCTGATGATCGGTGATGCTCCCGGCGACTGCGATGCTGCTGAGAAGAACGGCGTGCATTACTATCCTATCCTTGTCAATCATGAGAAGGAAAGCTGGGACGAGGCGATTGCCGTTGCCTTCGGCAAGCTGTGGTGCGGCGGGTTTGCTGCCGATGGGCAGGTAAACAATCAGCAGTTCC
>JBGVJN010000109.1:0-34225 GCA_045129455.1 Faecousia sp.
GTGGTCATGGTCGTGACCGCCGATATGGTCGTGATGGATATGCATAGGTCTCGCTCCTTTATTCGTTTTTTCTTATTATAACCGCTGCGGGCGATAATGTCAAATTGGGTTTTATAGAGTTATTGTGCTGCACTCAAGCCTCCCTTGTGCAAAGGGAGGTGCCCCGAAGGGGCGGAGGGATTGTCGCAGCATACCGTACACATTCGCCGAAATATCGGGCGAAATCGCACATTGCACCGCACAATCCCCCAGTCAAAAATCAAAGATTTTTGACAGCCCCCTTTGCACAAGGGGGCCTTTGGGCGCTCCCGCGCCAATGCGCTGCAATAAAAACGCCCGGGGCGGGTGCCCCGGGCAGGATCTCACTTGGTTAGTGCCAGCATCCATTCCAGCGGAGTCTGGGTGGCTTCTTCCATAGTGAAGGTCACCGTGGCCACCTTTACCAGAGAGCCGTAGGCATCCTTCTTGGGGCCGCTCTTGGAGTAGGCCCAGAGCGTATCCATATCGTAGACCTTATCCTTGGCAGCTTCCGCGGCCTGGCCGGCGGCAAAGGCTTCCGCATCCAGCACATACACAGAAACGGTATAATCCGTCTGCTTGCCGAACAAGGGCCGGTAGGCGCTGTCCACGATGCACACCACCGTCTCATCGTCCCAATCGTCGGTCTTATCCAGCACCAGCTGAGTCATGGCCTTGTTGGCCTCCACACGCTGCTCGGTGGTATAGTCGGCGCTGCGGGAGGTATCGGTATAGCGGTAGGCAAGATAGCCCACAGAGCTGGCGCTGCCCACCAGCATCAGGCACACCAGGGTGATGATCACTGCCTTATTGAACTTCATATCCGCTCCATGGCAGAAGGTCAGCTTCATCCGGTTGGTCACCGGCACCAGCACCTTCAAGAACAGGGTCAGCACCACCGTCTCAATGGGGAAGAAGCACAGATTCTTGAAGATCCGGGCCACGGCCATGATGCCCTCGATGGACTCCTTGGCCTTGTCGGGATTGCCCATATATGTATACTGCCAGGCGAAGATCACCTGCTGCAGCATCACATTGACGAACAGGCAGATGCAGAACCGGGCCAGCATCACCCGGATGGGGGTCACCTTTGCCCGGTAGAGGAACAGAGCATAGATCATGGTACTGGCGATCTCCGTCAGCACGAAGGGCAGGAAATAATCGCCGGTGGGGAAAATGATAAAGCCGATGGTATCGGAAACGATGGCCGCGGGGATGGCCACCACAGGTCCGAAGATCATAGCGCCCAGGGCGGTGGCCAGCATGGCCGTCTGGATGGCCAGCTGGGGGGCGATGTAGATAGCAAAGGGCTTCAGAACGATGCGCAGCGCCACCATCAGAGCGGTGATCACCAGCATCTTGACGCTCTTCAGCTCGGAAGCCGCGTCACGCCAGTAGGCTTTGGAAAAGGGGTGTGAATACAGGGCTGTGGATTGCATAAAAATATCCTCCTTTGATCGTAGCGGGCAGGATACCGGGTATACCGTATGCCCCGACGGCCCTCAACAAAAAACCCCCACGCAAAGCGTGAGGGAGCTGCAGAGGGACACGGTGGGGGAAGGCAAACGGCAGACAGCCGGGCACTTGCCCAACCGAGTATCGTTGCTACATAAAGGAGGTCTTCCTATATGCAACAGCGGGTGCGGTGAACCTATCGTGGAACAGCTCCTTCGTCCTCCGGGCAACTCCCCGTCCCGGTGGCACTTAACGCAGGTTCTCCTACTCTGTTCCCGGTTATCATACATCATTTGCCGTATTTTGTAAATACCCTTTTGGAAAATATCGGGCAAAATTTATCGATATCGCAAGTGTCCTTCCCTGGTGGAATAATGATTGTCTATTGCATATCCTGCCCTTGTCTGCTATAATAAAAGCTACTTATTTTCCCAAGGGGCGGATACTATGCAAACTACTGCCAATACCATCGCCGAGCAGGCCCAGCAGATCCTCAGCCAGGTGCGCAAGGTCATCGTGGGCAAGGACCAGACCCTTCTGTGGGTACTGGCCGCCATGCTTTCCGGCGGCCATATCCTGCTGGAGGACATTCCCGGCGTGGGCAAGACCACCATGGCCGTGGCGTTTTCCAAGGTGCTGGGGCTTTCCTGCAACCGTGTGCAGTTCACCCCCGATGTACTTCCCTCCGATGTGACCGGCTACAGCGTTCTCGACCCCAAGACCGGGGCGATGACCTATCAAAACGGCGCTGTGCTTTGCAATATTTTCCTGGCGGACGAGCTGAACCGTGCCACCTCCCGGACTCAGTCCGCCCTGCTGGAGGCAATGGAGGAGGGCCAGGTGACGGTGGACGGCGTCAGCCATCCCCTGCCCAAACCCTTCATCGTCATCGCCACCCAGAATCCCACCGGCGCCGCCGGCACCCAGCTGCTGCCGGACAGTCAGATGGACCGGTTTGCCATGCGCATGAGCCTGGGCTATCCGGGCATTGCCGACGAGATCACCATGGTCACCCAGCGGCACCAGGGCAACCCTATGGATTCCCTGCAGCCGATCATGGATCCCGGAGCGCTGATGGCCATGCAAAAGGAAGTGGCCGCCACCTATATCAGCGACGAGGTGGTGGAGTACGCAGTGCGGCTTATCGCCGCCACCAGAAGCAGCGAGGATATCCTCCGGGGCGCTTCTCCCCGGGCGACCCTGTGCGTGGTGAATACTGCCCGGGCCATTGCCCAGCTGCGGGGCCGGGACTATGTGATTCCCCGGGACATCCAGGAAGCCTTCCTCAAGACCATCCCTCACCGGCTGCTGCCGGATGCCAACGCAGAGGCCGCAGGCAAGACCATGGAGCAGCTGCTGAAGCAATGCCTGGCCTCGGTGGTCGCGCCTAAGCTGCGCTGAAGCCATGCTGCGCCGGTGGCTGATCTACCTGGCGACCTTGGCCGGGTGTGTGATCTTTCATTATTTCTACGGCCAGTGGCTGTCCTTTTTGCTGCTGGCGTGCGTAGTCCTTCTGCCCCTGTTCAGTTTGGCGGTCAGCCTGCCGTCCATGCTCCTCGCCCGTTTTCAGTTCCAATGCCCCAACCGCTGCGACCTTGGACAGGAACTAACGGCGCGGGTCAGCGTCCGCTGCCCCCTGCCCATGCCGGAATACCGGCTGCGGCTGCTGGTGACGGATCCGGCAGGCCAGAGCCGCTGGCTCAAGGAGGGGGCTTCCCTGCCTGCGGAGCATTGCGCCGCCCTGCGCTGCCGCATCCGTGGGGTGCGGGTCTATGACTATCTGGGCCTGTGGTTTCTTCCGGGAAGCGTCGGCAGCGATTTTACGGTACATATTTTCCCCAGACCCCTGCAGCTGCATTCGCTGCCGGAGCTGGACCGCTACCTTTCCCAGGCCTGGCGGCCCAAGGCCGGCGGCGGCTTTTCGGAAAATCATGAGCTGCGGCTGTACCGCCCCGGAGATCAGCTGAACCAGATCCACTGGAAGCTTTCCGCCAAGACCGGAAAATACATCATCCGGGAGGCCATGGAGCCTCTGCGCCGTCGGGTCATCGTGGGCATCGTGATGGAGCCCACCGGAGCGGCCCTGGATCGGAAGCTGGGACGGCTTTGGTGGCTTTGCTGCCATCTGCTGGACCAGAGACTTCCCTGCATCATCCGAGCCATGACCGGAAGCGGCATCCGGGAGATCCCCGTTGCCTCCAGGGAGGCGCTGGACGAGGCCATCCGCACCCTTCTGGACGCTCCCAGAACCGACGCATCTCAGGAAATGGATGCCATCGCAGCCGCCTGGCACTACACCGTGGGAGGTGAGCCGGATGAAGCGTAATGTAAGCAGCTTCTGGCCCTGGGTGATCGGCAGCTGCCTCAGCTTCGGCAGCGCCATGTGCATGGTCACCGCCTTTTCCCTTCCCGCGGATCTGACCGCTGTAGGCATCTTCTGCCTTATTTTCTGCGCTTTGACAGTTTTCGCCTGCCGTTTCCGCTGGGGCGGCATCGTCATGGGTTCTCTCGTCATTGCCGTCATCGGCTATGCCCTGCAGGAAGGCACACTGCTGCTGCAGCTGCAAAGGCTGATCCTCCAGCTGATGAGCATCTACACCAAGGCCTACGGCTGGCAGGTGCCGGATTTTGGAATGATCAATACCCTCCCACGGGATGTGACCCTGGCAATGATGCTGCTGGCCCTTGTGGCCGGTTTGGGGGCGACCCTGTCCCTGTACTGCCGAAAGGGTATGCTTTTCGGTATGCTTGCGGGCGTGCTGCCCCTGTTCACCTGTGTGGTGGTGACGGATACGCCCCCGGCTGCCTGGTGTGTATTTTTGGTAATGGCAAGCCTTCTACTTTGGGTGCTGACCCAAAATCTGCGCCGCCGGGATCCCCGGAGCGGCGCTAGGCTGGCTGCCCTTTTGCTGATCCCGGTGCTGCTTTGCTCCTGGCTGCTGATGGAGCAGGCAGGCCCCGAAAGCTATCAGCTGCACCAAGCCTATCTTGAAAAATGGCTGCCCTTCTTTGCCGAAACTCCCGGCGGCAACAGTATCGGCGGAGGGAACACAAGGGCCTCCCTGGATCTTTCGCTCCTCGGCCCAAAATCCCTCAGCCGCCGGACGGTCATGGAGGTGACGGCCGCCTTCGACGGCACACTATACCTGCGGGGGCAAGCCTTTGACATCTATGACGGACAAAGCTGGAGTATCACCCCCGGAGGGGAAAATCCCAGTCTGTGGCCCCAGCTGCTGAAGCGGAAGGGGCAGGTCAACATTTCCCTGGAGGTGGAACGGGATCTTCTGTACACCCCATATTACCGCCATGGCAGCTGGGCGAACCAGCTTCACAACGGGCGGCTGCCCAACACCGGGAACGAAACGGAATACTGGTTTTATATGTATACGCCGCTGCCTGCCACCGTCGGCACCTTCCAGCTGACCCCGGAGGATCAGCTCCGCTATCTGGGGCTTCCTCAGCAGACTCTGGAGGCTGCCCGGCAGATCCTGAAAGACAACGGCCTTGAAAAGGCTGACGCAAAGCAGATCGTGGATTTTGTCAGCAAATCGGCAAAATATAGCCTGGGAACTTCCCGGATGGACTTGGATTCCGAGGATTTTGCCATCTGGTTTTTGACGGAAGCGGACACAGGCTACTGCATCCACTTCGCTACGGCAGCGGTGGTGCTGCTCCGGGCCGCTGGGATCCCGGCACGGTATGTGGACGGCTATGTTGTCAACACGCAAAAAGATGTGCCTGTGGAAATTATCGAATCCGCGGCCCATGCCTGGGTGGAATATGTGGACAGCACCTACGGCTGGTCCGTGCTGGAGGCTACCCCGGCTTATGTCCAGGCCCCCTCCACCCAGCCTACCGAGCCGGAGCCTTCCCAGACCGACCCCACGGAAACGGAGCCTTCGGAAAGCACCGAGCCTTCCGAAGAGACCACCCTTCCCAGCGACTCCCAAAATACCCAGCCTGGGGGAAATGATACGACCCGGCCTTCCACCGGCCCGACTGCGCCCTCCACCGGGCCTTCCGGCGGCGGTGCCGGCGGCACAGATCTGCGGCAGCTGCTGCCCATCCTGCAATGGTTGGCAGGCATTGCCGGCACGGTGGTGCTGCTTTGGGGACAGTACCGGCTGCGAAGGTATCTGCGCCTGCGTTCTCTGGAAAAAGGAAACGCCAACGCACGGGCGCTGGCTTATTGGCGGGAAATATGCAGAAATTGCCGGATCCTGAAGGAAAAGCCCGCAGATGCGCTGCGGGAGTTGGCGGAAAAGGCCAAATTCAGCCGGCACGCTTTGACATCCCAGGAGCTTTCCCGGTTCACCGCTCAGCTGCATAGCCAGAATCGCGCTCTGCAGCAGCGCAAATGGTATCAGCGGCTGCTCACGAAGCTCCTCTGGGCTGCCCCGTGAGGGATCAAGCGTCCGGATGATCCATAAATCGCCTGCAAAAAGCCGACAGGTTTTAAACCTGTCGGCTTTTTATCGTTTTTTCGTTATTCGCTGTAACCCATGGGGTTTTTGCTCTGCCAGTTCCAGGAATCCCGGCACATTTCCTCCATACCCTTTTCTGCCTTCCAGCCCAGCAGCTTCGCACTCTTGGCGGGGTCGGCATAGCAGGTGGCGATATCACCAGGACGGCGGTCCACGATCTCATAAGGAACAGGTACCCGATTGATGTCGATAAAGGTATGTACCATATCCAGCACGCTGTAGCCCACGCCGGTACCCAGGTTGAACACCTCGCAGCCGGTATGCTCGGTGACATACTTCACCGCCGCCACATGGCCCTTAGCCAGATCCACCACATGGATGTAATCCCGGACACCGGTGCCGTCGGGGGTGTCGTAATCGTCGCCAAAGATACTCAGATGATCCCGGCGGCCCACGGCCACCTGGGTAATAAAGGGCATCAAATTATTGGGGATACCACGGGGATCCTCGCCGATGCGGCCGGATTCGTGAGCGCCGATGGGGTTGAAGTAGCGCAGCAGCGCGATGCTCCAGGCATCGTCCGCATGGGCCATGCCGGACAGGATCTGCTCGGTCATGTACTTGGTCCAGCCGTAGGGGTTGGTGCAGCCGCCGGTGCGGCTCTCTTCCCGCAGGGGCATCTCATTGTCCGCGGAATACACAGTGGCGGAAGAGGAGAAGATGATCTTCTTCATGCCCACCTGCTTCATCACCTTGGTCAGCACCAGGGTGGAATTGAGGTTGTTGTCATAGTATTCCCAGGGCTTGGCGACAGACTCGCCCACAGCCTTCAATCCCGCAAAGTGGATCACGCAGCCGATCTCATGCTCCGCGAAGATCTTCGTCAGCAGCGCCTCGTCCCGGACATCGCCCTGATAGAATTCCAGGGTCTTGCCGGTCAGCTCCATAACTCTTTCCAGACTCTTGGGGTTGGCATTGCACAGGTTGTCGATAACCACCACTTCATAGCCGCTTTCCAGCAGCTCCAGGCAGGTGTGGGAGCCGATATAGCCCGCGCCGCCGGTGACCAATACCTTCATAATCGTCCTCCATAATATGTCTTTGAGCCTTTATTATACTCCCGGGGCAAATAAATTGCAAGGGTGTTGTCCCCGTCGACGGATTTTTTCTTGCTATTTTCCCGCAGGACAGGTATAATGATATAAGGAATGTTATGCGATGGCGAAGATTTCTGTTTATTGGGCGCAGCCATTGTAGGGGCGGGCATCGCCCGTCCGCCGAAAAAACGGAATATTTCCCAGATCGCCCGAAAGAAAATAGCGGGTTTGTGCCTGCGGCACAACATTTTGCGCCGCAAAATGCCGGACGACCAATGGTCGCCCCTACATTGAATCTGCAGCGCCAGACCGAAATTTACACCCTTTTTGGAGGTATGCTCCATGGAAAAGAAAAACATCCTGCTTCTGACCACCGGCGGCACCATTGCCTCCGTCCCCGGCGGGGAAGGTCTGGAGCCCCGGCGCTCCGATGTGATGGAGCGGGAGCTGGATCAGCTTCGAACTTACTACAATATTGCCGTGGAGGATGTGCTGTGTCTGGACTCCTCCAACATCACCCCCCATCAATGGCAGCACATCGCCCGGACGGTATTTGAATGCCGGGGTCGCTGCGACGGCATCGTCGTCTCCCACGGCACCGATACCATGGCCTACACCGCTTCGGCGGTCTCCTTCATGCTGCCGGACATCGACCTGCCGGTAGTATTCACCGGTTCTCAGCTGCCGCTGGCGGATGTGCTTTCCGACGGACCGGACAACCTGCGCACCGCGTTCGCCATGGCCGCCTCCGGAAAATGCGGCGTATTTCTGGCCTTCGACCGGAAGGTGATGCTGGGCTGCCGGGCTGTGAAGGTCCGTGCCTCCGGCTTCTCCGCCTTTGAAAGCGTCAACGCCCGCTACACCGGCATCGTCAGCAACCGTGGTCTGGTGATCGACGAGCGGATGCTGCCGGCAAGAAAGGGCCAGCCCCGTCTGCTGACGGACATCAGCGAAAGCGTATTTCTGCTGAAGCTGACCCCGGGTCTGGACCCCAGAGTGTTTGAGGTGCTGACCCAGACGGGCTACAAGGGCATCGTGGTGGAGGCCTTCGGTCTGGGCGGCATGAATATGCTCAACCAAAGCCTGGAATATGTGAGCCGCGCGGTCAGCGCCGGCGTCAGCGTGGTGGTCACCACCCAGTGCCTGTACGACAGCTCCGACCTGCAGGTCTACCAGGTGGGCAGCCGCCTGCTGGATATGGGCGTGATCCAGGGCAGGGACATGACCACCGAAGCCGCCATGACCAAGCTCATGTGGGCTTTGGGCCAGGGCATGACCCCCGACGAGATCCGCCACCTTTTCACCCAGAGCCTCACCGGCGAGATCCTGGGTGGCTGATATATCGCTCCTTATTGGCGCAATGTGCCCATACCTTCCCCCCGGGGGGAGGTATTGCGGCTACGCCGCTGTCGATTTAAATTTCACCCCATCACTTAAGGAGGTTATTTTATGGATCCTATCTATGTCACCGGACATCGGAACCCGGACACCGATTCCATCGTAGCCGCTATGGCCTACGCCGCCCTGCGCAATGCCCTGGGCGACCGGGAATACCAGGCTGCGTGTCTGGGCAATGTGTCCGACGAGACTCAGATCGTCCTCAACCGCTTCGGCTTCCAGGCACCTCAGCGGATCTTCAGCATGCACACCCAGGTGCGGGATCTGGAATTTGACAAGCCTCCCGTGTTTTCCACCGCCGTCACCATGGGAAGAGCCTGGTCCCGACTGGAGGAATACGACACCATCGCCGCCATCCCCGTAGCCAACGACGACGGCACACTCTACGGCATGCTTTCCCGTGACGATGTGGCCAACTACAATATGTCCCTGGTCAACGCGGGCAAGCTGGACAAGGCCCCCCTGTTCAATGTCCTTTCCGTACTGGAAGGCAAGGTGCTCAACTCCGCCGGTGAGAATATCGACGAGATCTCCGGCGAGGTGACCATCGCTCTGCCCCAGTGCCGGGAAAATCTGCTGTTCAACAGCCCCGATTCCATCGTCCTTTGCGGCCACCAGCCGGATATGATCCGCAGAGCTTTGGAGATGAATGTGAGCTGCCTGGTGCTGTGCCAGGCGGAGCTGAGCGAGGAGCTGCGGAATATGCCCACCTCCACCTGCATCATCTCCACCCCCTATGACGCTTACCGTGCCATGCGCCGGATCTTCCAGTCCACCCCCATTGGCCGCATCTGCAGCACCGAGGATCTGATCTGCTTCCATCTGGATGACCGGGTGGACGATGTGCGGGAGCAGATGCTCAAGCACCGCTATTCCTGCTACCCCATCCTGGACAGCGAGGAAAAAGTGGTGGGCGTGCTGACCCGCTACCATTTGCTGCGCCCCAAGCGCAAGCGTGTGGTGCTGGTGGATCACAACGAGGCTGCCCAGTCCGTACCCGGTCTGGAGGAAGCGGACATCCTGGAGATCATCGATCACCACCGGCTGGCAGATATCCAGACCACAAACCCCATCTATGTGCGCAATGAGCCGGTAGGCTCCACCAATACCATCATCGCCAGCATGTTCCAGGACCGGGGCTTGATGCCGTCCCAGAAGATGGCTGGCATGATGGCGGCGGCAATTCTGTCCGACACCGTTATGTTCAAATCCCCCACCTGCACCGACCGGGATATCCGCACCGCCGAACGCATGGCCCGCATCGCCAATGTATCCCTGGACGAGCTGGGCCGGCAGATCTTCTCCGCCTCCATGGAGGGCCGCACCGCCAAGGATCTGCTTATGTCCGACTATAAGGAATTCCACATCGCCGGTCATGATCTGGCCGTGGCCCAGATCACCTGCGTGGACAGCCCCAAGATGCTGGAGCGGAAGGAAGAATTCCTGCAGCTGATGGCAAAGGTCAAGAAGGAGAAGGGCTTCTCCATGATGATCCTGATGCTCACCGATGTGCTGAAGGAAGGCACCCAGATCATCTATCTGGGCGACGAGGAGACGGTGCAGCAGGCCTTCAATGTGCAGCCCCGGGAGAATACCGCCTTCCTGCCGGGCATCATGAGCCGCAAGAAGCAGGTCATCCCCATGCTGTCCGCCCTGTGGGGCTAATACTGCCGAAAGCATATAAAAAGCTTCCCCCTGGGGGGAAGCTGGCAAAAATCTTTGATTTTTGACTGATGAGGGGCAAACTGCAAATCATCCTGCGTTTGTAGCCTTGTAGGCGTTTCCCCTCATCCGCCCCAGTGTGTGCCCTGGGGCACCTTCCCCCGAGGGGGAAGGCATGGGCGCTGCCGCGCCAGTACAATGCAATGGCAAATCCTCATTTTACCCCCTGTGCAAAACAGGTATTTCGTGATATAATCCATGTTTAAAGGAGGGAAACTATGCGCTTTGACGAACTTTTGGGCAATCAGCGGCTGAAGCAGCTGCTGGAGGCCAGCCTGGAAAAGGGGCATATTTCCCACTTTTATCTGATCTCCGGCCCGGAAGGCTCCGGAAAGCACACCCTTGCCCGGCTGCTGGCCGCGGCACTGATGTGCGAGCGCCGGAAAGTCCCCTGCTTAAGCTGCGATGCCTGCCGCAAGGTGCTGGCCGGCACCCACCCGGACTATATCACCATCGACGACGATGAAAAGCGCTATGTCCCCGTGGAGCTGGTGCGCCAGGCCCGCGCGGACATCTATATCCAGCCCAACGAGGGCGCACGGAAGATCTATCTGTTTCCCCGGGCTCAGGACATGCTGCCCCCGGCGCAGAATGCCCTGCTGAAGGTGCTGGAGGAGCCGCCGGCCTACGGCGTGTTTCTGCTGCTGACGGACAATCCGGAGCAGCTGCTGCCCACCATCCGCTCCCGCTGCACCGAGCTGAAGCTGCAGCCCCTGCCCCAGGAGCTGCTGCACCGGCAGCTTACAGAAGAATTCCCCGACGCGTCCGCCGAGGATATCCGCACCGCGGCCCTGCGGGGCGGCGGCTACTTAGGCCCTGCCCGGCAGATCCTGAAGGCCGAAGCCGCCCAATCCCCCCAGACCGCTGCCTTCGCCGCGGCCTTTGCCGCCCGGGACAGTCTGGGTCTGCTGCAGGTGCTGGCGCCTATGGAAAAATGGAAGCGGGATCCGCTGATATCGGAGCTTGCCGCATGGCGGCAGCTTCTGGAAGAAGCGCTGGTCTGCCGCAGCGGCGGCATCGCTTTGGGTACTGCCGCAAGAGAGCTGGCATCCCAACGCCCCGCGGCAGAACTGATGGCTGCCATCAGCCAGCTGCAAAAAGTGATTGAATACGCACAGGGCAATGTTTCCCCCGCCGCGATCTGCGGCCATCTGGAATGGTCCCTGAGATAAATAAAGGAGTTTACCATGGAAGATACGATCAAGACCCCCCAGGACACCGTTGAGGTGGTGGACATCCAGTTCCGTCCCGGGCAGAAGGTCTACTTTTTCAGCCCCAACGGTTTGAAGCTTCAGGCCGGGGAACATGTGATCATCGATACCGCCCGGGGTGCCGAATTCGGCATCTGCGCCGGCGGCAACCACAAGATCCCCCAGAAGGATGTGGTGACCCCTCTGCGCAATGTGCTGCGCCGGGCCAATGCCCAGGATGAGAAAATCATCGCTGAGAACCGGGAGAAGGAAAAGCGCGCCTACAATGTGTGCCTGGAGAAGATCGCCGAGCACGGCCTGGATATGCAGCTGGTGAGCGCGGAATGCGCCTTCGACGGCAGCAAGATCCTGTTCTTCTTCACTGCCGATGAGCGTGTGGACTTCCGGGAGCTGGTGAAGAACCTGGCCTCCGAGTTCCATACCCGCATCGAGCTGCGCCAGATCGGCGTGCGCGACAAGGCCAAGATGGTGGGCGGTCTGGGCATTTGCGGCAGACCCTTCTGCTGCGCCAGCTTCCTGGACGATTTCCAGCCCGTGTCCATCAAGATGGCCAAAACTCAGAATCTGAGTCTGAATCCCACCAAGATCTCCGGCACCTGCGGCCGGCTGATGTGCTGCCTGAAGTACGAGCAGGATGCCTATGAGGATCTGATCCGCAGCAGCCCCAAGCTGGAATCCTTCGTGGATACCCCCGAAGGAAGAGGCACCGTCATCGAGCTGGATCTGCTGCGTCAGCGGGTCAAGGTGCGGCTGGAGGAGCAGCCGGAGACCATCTCCGTTTTCCCCAATGCCGAGATCGCCGTGCTGCGCAACGGCAAGGCCAAGAAGAACGATCCTCCCATCCCCGCGGATCTGGCACCCATTTCCGGCAGCGGCAAGCGTGCCAAGCGGTTTGAAAAGGAAGAAACCCCCGTGCTGCTGGATCCCATCAAGTTCCGCTACAGCACCGAGGCCATCGTGGAAGAGTCCGAGGAAGAGGAGATCCTCCCGGAGGAGCCTGTGGAGGAAGTGAAAAAATCCCGCAACCGCCGCCGGAGAAACCGGGGCGGCAAGAAGGAAGGCGCTGCCCAGGAGCAGCCTGCCGAGCAGAGATCCCCCAAGCAGCCCAAGGCGGAAAAGCCCGCCGCTCCCGGGGAAACTGCCCCTGCAGAGCCTAAGGAAAAGAAGCCCGGCCACCGGCGCAACCATCGCCGCCGCCCGAAGCAAAATAAGCCTTCTTCCCAAGAATAAGACCCACCGGCACGCAGAAATGCGTGCCGGTTTGCTGCACGATCCAAAGCCTCCCTCTGATGAGGGAGGTGGCCCGAAGGGCCGGAGGGAGAGACATCGTATTGGCCCCATCTCTCCCCCAGTCAAAAATCGGTTCCGAAGCGCCGATTTTTGCCAGCCCCCTCGTCAGAGGGGGCCACAGATACTCCCGTGCCACGAAAAAATTGGGCACCCCGGCTGGGGTGCCCTTTCTTGTTTCCTTAGCAGCAGACGTTGTTGCAGCCGCAGCCGTTGCCGCAGCCATTGCCCAGCGCATCATTCTGGTTGCCGCAGCAGCAGAACAGCAGGACCAGGATGATGATCCACCAAATGTTACCACAGGAATTACCGTTGCTCATGCACATAAAAATACCTCCGAACAGAATTTTTTCGAGCGTTTCACCGCTCATTCCATGTTATTCCGGAGGCGCAAAAAGGTGCGTCCTGTTTTTTTACAGCTCCCGCAGAGCATCCACCAGGGCGGTCTTGCCGGCAGTCTTCTCGTCCTTGACCTTGATGACCCGGGCAGGGCAGCCTGCCACCACGGTATTGGGAGCCACATCTCCCACCACCACGGCACCGGCGGCGATCACCGCGTCGTGACCGATGCGGCAGCCCTCAATGACCACCGCGTTGGCACCGATCAGCACATTGTCTTCTACCACCACAGGAGTTGCGGAGGCAGGCTCGATGACACCGGCCAGCACAGCACCGCCGCCCACATGGCAATGGTTGCCCACGATGGCACGACCGCCCAGGATGGCACCCATATCGATCATGGAGCCTTCGCCCACTTCCGCGCCGATGTTGATGATCGCGCCCATCATGATCACGGCATTCTTGCCGATCTTTACCTGCTCACGGATGATGGCGCCCGGCTCGATACGGGCGGGGATGTCCTTCAGGTCCAGCATGGGGATAGCGGAATTGCGGCAGTTGTTTTCGATCTCCAGATGGGAAAATTCATTGCTTTCCAGCACGGGACGGATATCCTTCCAATCGCCGAAGACGATCTTGCAGCCGTCGCCTGCGGGAAATTCATGGCAGCCAGGGAACTGAACGGGGGTCTTTTCCCAGACATAGACCTTCACCGGGGTCTTCTTTTCCGAGGTGCGGATGTATTCGATGATCTGCTGTGCGTTCATACTATGCACTCCTTGCTTTTGTTTTTGTAATCGTACCACCTTTTGCGGAAAAACACAAGAGCGGAAATTGACACCCGCAGGAAAATGGACTATAATAAGGGGTAAATTAGGATTTATCGCATCGTTGTGCCAGGTTGGAGTGCCTATACCTTCCCCCGGGGGGAAGGTGGATTTTTCGGCTCGACGAAGGAGAGACGAAAAAGACGGATGAGGAACGGCGACATCTAAAGTGCAGAAGGAAGCCTGTTACAGCGTAAACGCCGTAAGGTTTCTGCCCGCATTCCTCATCCGCCTCGCTTACGCTCGGCACCTTCCCCCCGGGGGAAGGCTTTATCTCGGAGGTGACCGTTATGCAGATCATGGAAGACCGCAGGGCTTTGCACCGGATCCCGGAGCTGGACCGGGACCTGCCCAAGACCACCGCTTATCTGAAAAATGCCCTGCAGGAGCTGAAATGCCAGGTATTTTCTCCTGTGGATGGTTCTGTATGCGCCTGGTTCGATTTCGGTGCGGCGGATGCCATCGCCTTCCGCTCCGACGCGGATGCGCTGCCCATTCAGGAGCAGACCGGCCTGAGCTTCGCCTCCACCCATCCGGGAAAGATGCACGCCTGCGGTCATGACGGCCACATGGCCATTTTGCTGGAGCTTGCCCGCCGTCTGGACAAAATCCAGACTCTGCATCACAATGTGCTGCTGGTCTTCCAGCCCGCGGAGGAGACCACCGGCGGCGCCCGGGATATCTGCGCCTCCGGCATTTTTAAGAAGTACAAGGTCAAGGCCATCTTCGGTCTGCACCTGTGGCCGGGTCTGGAAGCCGGTGTCATCGCCAGCCGGGCGGAAGAGATGATGAGCCGCTCCTGCGAGGTCAAAGTGGACATCCGGGGCAAATCTGCCCACATTGCCAAGGCTGCCGAGGGCATCGATGCCATGGCCGCCGGCGTGGAATTTTACCGCCGGGTCATGGCCATGGAAGGGGCGCTGGACAAGCGGATCTTCCGTCTGCTGAAATTCGGCAAGCTGGAAAGCGGCACCGTGTGCAACGCCATCTCCGGCCACACCCGGCTGGAGGGCAGCCTGCGAGCCTTCCGGGATGAGGTATTTTACTCCCTCCGGGCGGGCATCGTATCCATCGGCAAGGACATCGAGCGTGCCACCGGCTGCACCGTGAGCATCTACATGAACGACGGCTACCCCGCCGTGATCAACCCCACCAAGCTGTACAACAAGGTGCGCAAGGTAGCGGATTTTGCCCAGCTGGAAATGCCCAGCATGATCACCGAGGACTTTTCCTGGTATCAGAAGACCCTTCCCGGCGTATTTTTCTTCCTGGGTACCGGCGACACCCCGGCGCTCCACGCGGAGGATTTTAATTTCGACGAGAACATTCTGCTGAAAGGCGCCGATTTCTTTGAGCAATTGGCGGTGAATTTCCAATGATCCCTTTGAATTCCCGGCTGGACGGCCTGCAGCGCAGCGGCATCCGGCGATATACCAATCTGGCAAAGACGGTTCCCGGATGTATTATGTTAACCATCGGTGAGCCGGACGGCGACACCCCCGAGGCCATCAAGGCCGCGGCGCTGACCGCCCTTTTCCAAAATCATACCCACTACGCCCCCAACCAGGGCCTGGAAGCGCTGCGCAGCGCCATTGCCGAAGCTGAGACCCGGCGGGGCATGGTCTGCACGCCGGAGCAGGTGCTGGTGACCGTGGGCGCCACCGGCGCACTGTACACGGCGCTGACGGGCATCTTAAATCCCGGGGAAGAGGTGGTCATTCCCACCCCGGCCTTCCCCCTGTACGAGACCATCGTCACCGCCGCCGGCGGCAAGCCGGTGCTGCTGGACATGAAAAAGCTGGACTTTCAGCTGACAAAAGAGGCGCTGGCCCAGGTGATCACCCCGAAAACCAAGGCCATCGTCCTGAATTCCCCCAACAATCCCACCGGTGCGGTGCTTTCCCGGGAATCTCTCTCCGCCGTGAAGGAAGCAGTGCTGGGCAAGCCCATCTTCCTTATCTGTGACAATGTCTATGCCGCCCTGGCGGAAGATACCTGCCCGGATCTTTCTGTGGACGAAGACCTTCGGGAGCAGGTGCTGCTGTGCCAGAGCTTTTCGAAACCCTATGCCATGACCGGCTGGCGGGTAGGCTATCTGGTGGGACCGGAGGATGTGATCGGAAAGCTGCTGCTGCTCAGCGCTGCCCAGATCGCTTCGGTGCCTACCTTTTTACAGGAGGCATGCCTTACGGCGCTGCAGACGGATGTGGCCGATATGGCCGCCGACTACAACCGCAAAAGAAATTATGTAAACCAAAAGCTTCGCGCAATGGGTCTTTCCTTCCCGGAGCCCAAAGGGGCATTTTACGCCTTCCCGGACATTTCCCATCTGGGCCTTTCCGATGAGGAATTCTGCACCCGAATGATCCTGGAGGCAGGGGTCGCTGCCGTGCCCGGCAGCTGCTTCGGCTGCCCGGGGCATATCCGCATCTCCTGCTGCTGCAGTGATTCCCAGCTGGCGCTGGGTCTTGACCGGATGGAAGCTTTTATCAATAAACTCAGCCAAGGAGGATAAACCGTGGCACTTGACAACGAAGAACTGAACAAGCGCCGCGAGGAACGGGCAAAGCGTCGGGAGCAGCGTCAGCAGCGGAAGGAAAAGCTGCAGCTGATCAGCCTGATCGTCATTGCGGTCTTTCTGGTGATCGCCATCGTGGCCGTGCTGGTGGTATACCTTGGGGGCTTTACCCCCAGCCTGCCTCAGCCGGGGGAGACGCAGATCCAGACCCAGCCTCCCGAGACCACCCTGCCCCCGGATACAGATCCCCCGGAGACTGAACCCCAGGAGACCCTGCCCCCGGACACGGTGATCCATGTGGTGGCCGGCGGCGATCTGAACATCACCGACAAGGTGGTGGCCGCGGGACAGAAGGAGGATGGCTTCAACTACAGCCAATGCTTCATCGATGTGCTGCCGGTGCTTTCCGCCGGCGATGTGACCATTCTGAATTTTGAAGGTACTGTCAGCGGCGAGCCCTTCGGCAGCAAGCGCCGCTCCGCCCCCCACCAGCTGCTGCAGGCGCTGGATCGGGCCGGTGTGGATCTGCTCCAGACTGCCAATTCCCAATCGGTGACCAACAGCCAGC
Organism: Faecousia sp.; assembly: GCA_045129455.1. Lineage (GTDB taxonomy): Bacteria > Bacillota > Clostridia > Oscillospirales > Oscillospiraceae > Faecousia. The sequence goes on from JBGVJN010000109.1 coordinate 16,865, forward strand.
TGGGTCTGGTCTCCACCCTCAACGCCATCCGTGCCGCGGGCATGGAGCCGGTGGGCACCTTCGCCAGCTCCGCGGAATTCAAAAAATCCGGCGGCTTTACCATGCTGGAGGTCCAGGGCATCCGGATCGCCGTGGTGGCCTTTACCAAGGGTATGGACGGCCGCGGCCTGCCGGAAGGCACGGAAAGCTGCGTAAATCTTCTGTACACTGACTACAACAGCTACTACCGCAACATCAACACCGACGGGATCAAAAAGATCCTGAAGGAAGTGAAGAAGGAAGAGCCGGACATCACCATCGCCCTGCTCCACTGGGGCAAGGAGCTGAACGATGAGATCAGCAAGACCCAAAAAAGCATCGTGACGCTGATGCAGGAAAACGGGGTCAATGCCATCATCGGCACCCATCCCCACTATGTGCAGCAGATGACCTTCGATCCCGAGACCGGCAATTTCGTGGCCTATTCCCTGGGCGATTTCTTCGGTGACCGGGCCCACTCCGGCACGGAATACTCCGTGCTGCTGGATCTGCAGATCACCCGAAACGGTGTCACCGGCGAGGTATCCATCACCGGCTTCGACTATACGCCGTTGTTCCTGGTGGATGACACCCAAACCGGCGGCACACTGCGGGTGCTGCGATTGAAGGAGGCCATGGAAAGCTACGAAAGCCACTTCCTGGGCTGCGTCAGTAAGGATGTCTACGAGGATATGAAGCACGCCATGGAGCGTATCGAAGCTCGCATTCACGCAAAGGTAAAATAAAGCCCAAAGCCACCGGCCTCAGCCGGTGGCTTTTTGCGCTGTTCCTTGCAAAACGCACGATGCGCTATGCAGGCAGGGCCTTGCCATTGTAGGGGAGGGTCTTGACCCTCCCTTAATCTTACGGGCAGGAAATGTTCAAATCGCCGCAACCGTGTAAAAACATGTCATTCCGAGCGAAGTCGAGGAATCTACGCACTTACAGCCACATTTGCAGATAAATCGGTGCCAAGATTCCTCGATTCCGCTTCGCTCCACTCGGAATGACAAAACTTTTGGTGCGTTGCCCTTGTAGGGGACGGGTTTCCCGTCCCGTTTACGGGAGGCGGAACGCCTCCCCTACAAAAAGGCACGATACTTCATGTAGGGGCGGTCATTGACCGCCTGCCTTGCCTCCCTCGTTTTGAGGGAGGTGGCCGAGCGATAGCGAGGTCGGAGGGAGTTAACTCCCCCAGTCGAATTGCCTAAATTCGGCAATTCGACAGCCCCCTCACAACGAGGGGGCCAAGATGGGGTGCTTGCGCACCCTACACCACATCAGTCATTTGCTCGTTCCTCGCAAATGCCAGCTTCTCCTCCAGGAGAAGCCTTTTGGAGTCGACGCAACCTTGAAAAAATATGTCATTCCGAGGACGGCTATGCCGTCCGTGGGAATCTCCCGGTAGGGTGTTGCCTCTACATCGGTGCCTATGTGGCTGTAAAATTGTACCGGGAGATCGCCACGGGCCTACCGGCCCTCGCGATGACATGACTTTGGTGCGCCTCCCTTGTAGGGGCGGTCATTGACCGCCGGTTACCGTAGTGCGATATTCGACAGGCGGACGAGCGATGCTCGCCCCTACATTGAGCACCCCATCTTGATGCCCCCCCCCGTACATCTATGTAGGGGATACTCTTGCATTTACTCGCAGACTATGATAAAATGTGACATATCTTTGGGAAAAGGAGGTGCCGTACTTGCGAAAGGCCCTGATCATTTTACTTTGCATCGCCCTTTTGGCCGTGCCTGTGGCTGCCGAAAGCTATGCTTCCGACCTGCAATCTTCCGTGACCGTGGCGGAAAACGGCACCTGCCGGGTCAGCATGACCATCACCGTGGTACTCACCGACGCCCCGGACGCACCCATGATCCTGCTGCCCAAGGGCGCCAAAAGCCCCGCGCTGAACGGCACCAGCGTCCGCACCAAAACCGTGGACGGTCTGCCCGGCATCGACCTTTCCCGGGTCATCACCGGCGCCGGCACCTTCACCTTCGGCATTCAGTATTCCCTGTCCGGTACGGTCACCCGCACCGATAAAAAAACGAATTTGAGTATCCCTCTGATGACAGGCCTTCCCTATCCTGTGGAAAATATGACCTTCAGCGTCACCCTTCCCGGCGCTCCCACCGCATCGCCTGCCTTCACCGGCAGCTATCTCCAGGCGGATATGGCAGGCATGATCCAGTGGAATGTCCAGGGCAATATCATCTCCGGCAGCAACATCGATACTCTCCTGGACCGGGAGACGGTCACGCTGCACCTGGCGGTGACGGAAGAAATGTTCCCCCAGACCATTTCTCTGGAATGGGATGTGGGCATGGTGGACACCGTCCTTTGGGTATGCCTGCTGCTGGCCTTCCTCTACTGGATCGTAACTATGCGCTGCCTGCCGCCTAAGAAGGTGCGCCGTGTCTCCCCGCCGGAAAGCCTCAGCGCCGGCGACGTGCGCTGCTGCCTCACGGGACAGGGGGCGGATCTTACCATGATGGTCCTGTCCTGGGCGCGGCTTGGCTATGTGCTGATCCAGCTGGACGACAACGGCCGGGTCCTGCTGCACAGGCGGATGAACATGGGCAACGAACGCAGCGATTTTGAAAACCGGTGCTTCCGCAGCCTTTTTGGCCGCCGTGACACCATTGACGGCACCGGCTACCATTATGCCCGTCTGGCGGCCAAGGCCGCCGCTTCCCGTCCCGGTGTGAAGAATTACTTCCAGAAAAATTCCGGAAATCCTCTGGTATTTCGCTGCATCGCCTGCCTTGTGGGCCTGATCAGCGGTCTGGCGCTGGCATCGGCGTTGGCGGAAAGCACCGCCTGGCAAGTGCTGCTTTCCATGCTGCTGGCCGCGGTGGGTCTCGGGGTATGCTGGCTGCTGCAAAGCGCGTTCATGTCGCTGCATCTGCGCTCCCATCGGGCACTGCTGATGGGCATCGCCGGGGCGCTGCTGTGGCTGCTGCTGTGCATCTGGGGAGGCAGCTGGAATCTGGCCCTGATGGTGCTGCTTTCTCAGCCTGTTGTCGGTCTGGCTGCCGCCTATGGTGGACGGCGCACGGAGCAGGGAAAATTCCTCATGAGTGAGCTGCTGGGTCTGCGCCGGCATCTGCGCACCGCCAATCCCCAGGAGTTGCAGCGGCTCTTTAAGCTGAATCCCCATTATTACTACGATATCGCCCCCTTTGCCATGGCTATGGGTGTGGACCGAAGCTTTGCCCGGATACTGGGCGGCAAGCGTCTGCCCGGCTGCGGCTGGCTGGTCACCGGCATCGGCGGCCACCTCACCGCCAGAGAGTGGAACAAGCTCCTGCGGGAGACGGTGAATGCTCTGGATGAGCGGCACCGGAAGCTTCCTCTGGAGCAGCTGGTGGGTAAATGATATACTCGGGCGTGTTGCAAAATAAAGCAGCACGCCCTAAAACTTTAACATTTCCTATATCCCGCGGGCGTAGGGGCGAGCATTGCTCGTCCGCCATACCTTCCCCCTCGGGGGAAGGTGGGCCGCCGCAGGCGGCTATAAAGCACATATTTACATTCACCAATAGCGAGATCTGCGTCTCCGCCGACGCCATCTATACGGACGCGGGCCAAACAGTACCTCAATGAAAATTAGTAAAACCGCACCCACGATCCACAACATCACTTTCAGAATCCAAATAACCGGGTAAACCGGCAACAGAAAAAGCTTTATGATTCCAGCCATCTTCATCGCCTCGTTTGCGTGTTGATAGGGAGTGTCACAGTTTTGCGCGGTAATTTGCGGTAAGGGCCAATTCGCCACGCTCATTTTTGGCGATATCCGCCCATTCCAAAACTGCAGCTAAAACGAACACAGGATCGTAAACGGAATCGCCGTCCTGTTTGTGAGCATAATGCTTTGCAATATATCCAACCACAGTAGTGTCATCGCAGTTTTCTTCACCCAGTTTATAATTTCTGCCATTTCCTTTTTTCGCTCTGCCGTTCTGCTTTTTAAGCAGTTCTACAACAGTATCAAATATTTCAAATCGATACGGGGGCTTGACAGGGAGTTTATCACTTTCAAAAGAAACACCATCGGCTGCCACGCAGATCTCACAAGGCAATCCACGGGCAGTATGAACGATCACTCTGCCTCCGTTATTCTTTAGTTTTGTTTTAATGATCTCAGAAGCCATCGTGCTGGTATGATCAGTGAACCAATTGCGCATATCTATTTTCTCCTCTTCTATTCTTTTTGTTTCTCCTTCCTCAAATAAGTCCAGCGCAATCAAGACTTCATCCAATCTGCGCTTGGCTGTTGGGTAAGATATGTTTAGGTCTGCCTGAACATTTTTCATATTGCCGCGATTGCGTAGAAATGACTTTAGAAAAGCAGATTTATCATCATCCAATACATCGTATGGGCTTATGTCAAATGCATTTCTCAATTCCATTCCGCAATCAGGGCACGCCAATGTGGTTATGTGCAGTTTCCCTTGACAAGCAGGGCAATTCGCTATTGCTCTCGCCATTGTTATCACCTCTGTCGTTAGAATAACATATGATTTTCATTTTGTCAATACTAGACTTTAAAATTATTAAAGTCAATCATTAAAAATATAGCGTCTATTTCATATCGACACTTTTGTATCAGCATCCCCCGGGGGAAGCTATACGGAGCGGCGAAGGTCGCCACATGCATTATCAAATCTCCACATAGCAAAAACGCGCCTGCACGAAAAGTGCAGGCGCGTAGCTTTACTTCAAATACTCCGTATAGGGCTTGTCGCCGTCGATGATCAGGCCGCCGTGGAGGCTGGTGCCGATGACGAACTCATGCCAATCCCCGAAGGAGACCTCCAGGTAATGCTCCCAGCCGTAAGGCACCGGGAAGGTGAAGCTCTCAAAGGGCATCATCACCGGCTCGCCGGAGAGCAGCTTCTCCCGATTCCAGATAAACCGCTCAGAATCATAGGAGATCACCAGCATAGAGACATTTTCCGTGGGCCGATCATTGTACTTGCGGCAAAGCTGTTCGAATTTCCGATACCAGGGGTTGGCAATATGGAAGGTGCGCACCACCCAGCCAAAGAAGGGATACAGCACATTCTGGATCCGCTCCTTGATGCCGCTGCTGTGGCCGGGCACATAATTGATGGAGCGGTAGGCCCAGACGATGGCCTTGCGCTGCAGATACTGCAGCTGATCCAGAAATTCTCTGCGCTCTGCGGCGTCGTCCGGGATATTGTCCAGGGGGAAGATATCCACGAAAATACCCTGGTTGAAGCCGTACTTTCCCGCCAGCTCCTCCTTGAGGATGCAGGTGGTATCGCTGCGGCGGATCTGGCCGTGACCCCGCAAGGAGCCGGGATCGGTCTGCTCCGTCTGGAAGAAGTAGGGGTACTTCAGCTCTTTGGGGGCGACTTCACACAGCTTATCGAACTCCTCCCGGGTCATGGTCAGATCAATATCGTCATCCCAGGGGATAAAGCCCTGATGCCGGGCAGCACCCAGGATGGTGCCGCTGCTCAGGTACAGGCGGATGCCATGCTTTTCACAGATGCGGAACAGCTGCACCGTCAGATCCAGCTGCACCGCCCACAGAGTTTTCATTTCTTCGGAAATGGTATAGCCGCAGCGGGTCTCTTCCTTCAAAAACCCCTCCGGCAGCTGAATGGACAGCTCTACCATAGATGATCACCTCAATTTTTCTTTCTAAACGGCAGGAATTTGCCCATCTGCCCCACAAAGGGGTCCTTCAAAAGGGCCAGCACGGCAATATACACGCCGATGCCCGCCACCACCTGCACGATCACCGCCGGAATATCCGGCACGATCCACTTGCCCAGCAGCAGCACTGCCGCCAGCATCGCCATACCTGCCACCAGCTTCTTCCAGCCCTGCTCTGCCACCTGGCCCCAGTTCAAATAGCCGCCGCAGTTATGCATATACAGCCATGTGATCAGTAGTTCCGCCAGCACCGACGCAATCACCGCGCCCACAGCACCCCAGAAGGGGATCAGGCACAGGTTCATCACCAGATTGGCCGCCGCACCGGCAATGAGATACTTGGCGCTTCTGGCACGCAGACCCGCGGGGGTATAATACTGGCTGCCCAGACAATCGCTGATGCCGATGATCACCACGATGGGACTCATCAGCTGCAGAAGCAGCACCACCGGCTCCCAGCCTTCACCGAAGAAGGCCGGCACGAACCGATCCGCAACGCCCACCAGGCCAAACAGGATGCCGATGCCCATAAACAGGATATAGTCCATGGACTGGCGGATCCGATCCTTGATCTCATCAAACTGCTTTTGCTCATACAGATAGGAGATCCGGGCTTCCATCACCCGGTTCAGCGCCGTAAAGGTCAGGGCTTTGGCAAGATTGACTACCTTGGTGGCCTGCTCATAGTGGCCGTTCTGCCCGTTGTCCCGGGTGATGGCACCGATGAGGGTCTTATCCAGCACCGTATAAACAGAGGTGGCAATGGTAGGGATGAAGTACACCAGCGTCTGCTTGAAATGCCGCAGCACCCGCAGCTCCCTGGCGTTCACCTTGGTCAAATATTTGGGAAGGTACAGCCACATACTGCCGTTGGCTGCCAGCACGGTCAGCACATTCACGGCGATATAGGGGGCAACATCGCCGCTATCCCGCACAAAAACGAACAGCGCCACGATGCCCAGCAGCTTCCACACCGTATTTTGAGCCACGATGCACTGGAACTGCTCCAGGCCCGTATAGAACCAGGAGATATCCAGCATCACCGCCACCAGATTCACCGTAAGGATCAGATAATATAGCTGATTTTCTCCGCTCAGCGCCACGAAGCCGCCCCAAAGCACCAGGCAGATGCCGGTGGTCAGCACCGTCAGCAGCTGGATCTCCCAGAAAAGGCGGCTGCGCAGCTTCTCATCGTCCCGATGCCGGGCGATCTCCCGGGCGCCGTAGATCACGGTGCCAAGGGCGGCGAACATGGCAAAGTAGGTCTGGATGGAGTTGGTATAGCTGAAAACGCCAACGCCCTCATCTCCCAGCACACGGGAGATATAGGGGGTGGTGATGAAGGGGGTCAGCATGGTGAGGACCTGATAAAGCGTGCTTAAGATCAGATTCTTCTTCATATCCGGCTGCTTCATAGATCCTCCTTTCCCTGTTTAGCCCAGTTCCTCCCGGGACATCCTCAGCGCCGCGGCGATCACCGCGTCCATATCGTAATATTTATATTCGCCCAGACGGCCGCCGAAGATCACATTCTCTTCTTCCTCAGCCAACGCTTTGTATTGGGCATACAGAGCGCCGTTCTTTTCGTCGTTCACCGGATAGTAAGGCTCATCGCCCGGCTTCCACTCGGAGCTGAACTCCCGGCTGATGACGGTCTTGGGCTGGGTGCCGAACTCAAACCACTTATGCTCGATGATCCGGGTCCAGGGGGTTTCCCGGTCGGTATAGTTCACCGCCGCGTTGCCCTGGAAATTGGGCATATCCAGCACCTCGGTCTCAAACCGCACGGAGCGGTACTGCAGGTGGCCCAGTTGATAGTCGAAGTAGGCATCCACCGGTCCGGTATAGACCACCTTGTCCGCCAAAGTATCCAGGGCCTGCTTCTGCTCCAGATAGTCAACGCCCAGGCTCACATCGATGCCGGCGAGCATATTTTCCACCATGCGGGTGTAGCCACCCATGGGGATGCCCTGGTAGAGAGCATTGAAATAGTTATTGTCGAAGGTCAGCCGCACCGGCAGCCGCTTGATGATGAAAGCCGGCAGCTCATGGCAGGGTCTGCCCCACTGCTTCTCGGTGTAGCCCTTCACCAGCTTTTCGTAAATATCCGTACCTACCAGAGAGATGGCCTGCTCCTCCAGATTCTTTGGCTCCGTGATGCCGGCGGCAGCCTTCTGCCGGGCGATCTCATCCGCTGCCTCCTGGGGAGTGACCACGCCCCACATCTTATTGAAGGTGTACATATTGAAGGGCAGGCTGTAAAGCTCACCCTTGTAGTTGGCCACGGGGGAGTTGGTGAAGCGGTTGAATTCGGCAAATTGGTTTACATAATCCCAAACCTGCCGGTCATTGGTGTGGAAGATATGGGCGCCGTACACATGGACATTGATGCCCTCCATCTCCCGGGTGTAGACATTGCCCGCAATGTGATCCCGCTTATCAATGACCAGCACCTTCTTGCCCGCGTCCGTTGCCTGCCGGGCAAATACCGCGCCGTAAAGGCCGGCACCCACTACCAGATAATCATATTTCATATGCTTGCTCCTTTCAGCCCTGCACGGCAAAGGGATCGCCCTTCACCGTCAGCCAGGGGTAAAGTCCGTACCCGGTGGCACGCAGCAGCTTCAGCCGCTTGCCTACATAGGGATTTCTTCCGCTGTAAAGCTCCGGATGCTCCTTCTTCAGCCACAGATCCAGCGCCTTCAGCTCCTGCTTCCGGTCGCCCATGGCAAGATACAGGGTAAACTGGGTCCACAGGAGGGTATGCAGATGGTCATCCAGAGCAGGAAGCAGTGCGGGATGCTCCCGCTTCACCGTCTCCCGGCAGCCGATCATCCGCTTCAGCACCCGCAGGTGATCCTCATGGTGCTTGCGCAGGCCTGCCAGGCTGACGCTCTGGCCGTCCCGGCCCAGGCGATAGCAATAGACGCTTTTATCAAAGATCCACACCTTCTCCGCCTGCAGCAGGGGGTAGATCACATATTCCTGGTCGGTATAGAAGCACTTTTCCTGGATGCTGACCCCATGGGTCCGGAGAAATTCCGTGCGATACGCAAGGGCGTGCATCTGCTTGAAGCTGCGCTCCTTCATCAGCTCACCCGCAGGACGGAAGCCGGGGGTCAGATCCTTGATCTGCCGGGGACGGGTATGCATATCCGGCTCGATCACTTCCGTATAGGGCGAGTAGACGCAGTCCGCGTCCACCTTTTCCAAAGCGTCCACAAAGGCCGCGAAATTTTCCGTATCGTACCAGTCGTCCCCGTCCAGCTGCTTGAAATACTTGCCTTCCGCCATGGACAGGCTATTGTTGATGGTAGAGCCGTAGCCGCCGTTTTCCTTGTTTACCAGGCGGAATACGCCGGGGTACTTCTTTTCAAATTCCTCCGCGATCCTGGGAGTGGAATCCTTACTGCCATCGTTCTGGATCAGCACCTCCAGGCGCTGCAGATCCGGGATCAGCAGAGAATTCAAGCATTTTTCCAGATACGCCTCCACATTGTAGGCGGCGATGGAAACGGTGATCAGCTTCACAGCAATACCTCCTTTTAAAGTTCTCCTTTGCGCAGCCGGTTCAGCCACGCGATGAGAGGGCAGCCCAGCAGCCGGCGCTTCCAGGCTGCGCGTTTCACGGTGCGGGAATATTCTGCCCAGCGCTGCTCGTGCAGCAGCCGCAGCCGCTGACGCATGACGGGAATGATCCGGGGGTTCTTTTCCCAATCCGGGAAGACCCGGAAGATATACTCAGCCATGGTCTTGACCATGGGATGCTCCGGCTGTGCGGGGCTGATCTGATCCAGAACAGACAAAATGCTGCGGATCAGCGACATCTCCAGACATTCGCCCCAGATCTGCCGGTGGGGGAGCTTCTCCATATGGGGCAGCAGATCGTCGGTCACCTTCAGGATATCCATCATCCCGGGGCTGACGCTCTGGTGCATGATGGAGCCACCCCGCTGGACATAATTGTAGAAATACCGGTCGCAGACCCGGACACGCTCCGCTCTTGCCAGCAGCACACGGGTCACCGCGTCCTCATAGAGGGTCTTTTCCGGGAAGGGGACACTGCACTGCTCATAAAACGATCGCAGGCACACCCGGCTCCAGGCAGACGGGGGCAGCAAAAACAGCTCCGGGCAGGTGAAGATATTGACGCTTTCCGGGTATTCCGGCAGGGGATCCGCCGCCAGGGGCTTCCCCTCCTCCGTCACCGGCCGGTGATTGAAGATCAGGATCTGGCAAGGCTCCTGCTTCAGCAGATCATCCAGCGCCTCCAGAGCGCCCGGGGTCAGATAGTCATCACTGTCCAGAAACAGCAGGTACTCTCCTTCCGCCGCCGCAGCGCCGGTATTCCGGGCGCCGCCCAGACCCTTGTTCTGCTGATGCAGGATCCGCAGCTTCCCGGGGTACGCGGCAGCACGCTGCGCAACGATGGCCATGCTGTTATCCGGGGTCTCATCGTCCACAACGAGGATCTCATAGTCGGAAAAGCTCTGAGTCAGCACACTGTCCAGGCATTTTCCGATGTATTTTTCCACATTGTATACCGGAACCACGATACTGAATCTCATGCTTTTCCTCCTCTCAATGCTTTTTGGTCAGACCGTTTACCCACATCAGCAGGTAATACACCGGCAGCCCCACTCTGGCGGCGGCCAGCTTCAGCCGCAGTTTTTTGCTCAGCAGCGCTGCCGTTTCCGGGGTCAAGCTGCCCAGATCCCCCTTCAGCTGCTTGCGATAGCCATCCCATTCCCTTCTGCCCCGGCTGAAATACAGCAGGTTCAGGCAGGTCTCCAGATGCCCCATCCGGGCATAGGGAAGCTGCTGCGGAAAATTCTTTTCGTAAAATGCCAGCCGATCCACGCTGGCCTTGTAGCAATCAAAGTGCCGCAGGGCAAAATCTCCACGGATGGTGCTGCCCTGGCTCAGCCGGTAGCGGTACAAAGGCCTGCCTGTATAGGTGATCCGCTGCGCCCGGGCCAGAAGATACGGCTGGAGCTGGGCATCCTCGTAGATCATGCCCTCCTGCATCCGCAGCCCGTCAAACAGCTCCCGGCGGTAAAGCTTATCGCAGGGAGAACTGGTGATGCGGTAATTGTAGGGAAGCTCAGCCATGGCCTCCCGGGTCGTCATGGTAAATTCCTGCTCCTTTTGGGGATTGAACAGGGATTCTTCCCTGTCTTCCGCCATGCGGGCAATGCCGCAGCAGGAAACCTGGGCATTCTCCTTCAGCATGCGCTGATAGAGTGTCTCGTACATCTCCGGCTCGATCCAGTCGTCGGAGTCCACGAAGCCCACATACTCTCCCTGCATGGCATCCAGACCCGCGTTTCTCGCGGAGGACTGGCCGCCGTTTTCCTTGTGGATCACCCGGATCCGAGGATCCTCCTTTGCCAGCTCGTCGCACAGAACGCCGCTGCCTTCCGGGCAGCCGTCATCCACCAGCAGGATCTCCAGGTTTACATAACTCTGAGAGCGGATACTGTCCACGCATTGCCTCAGATACCGCCGGGTCTTGTACACCGGCACGATGACACTGATCAAAGGCATATCCACAGAGTATCCGCTCCTTTCTGTTTCTTATTCTTCCTCTTTCCCGGTGACGGCATAGGCCGCCGCGGTGATCATCATGGCAGCGATGCCCATGGGATTGGCCAGGAAGGGGTTAAAAATGCTGGTCACGGCAACACCCACCAGAGCTGCCAGCAGCACATGGTTGCGCATCCGCTTGGAAGGCCACAGTACTTCCTTTTGGAAAGCCTTGGTGGTAAAGTGGGTCACCAGAGGCTTGACGCAGAAGCCGAAGAAGGTGACGAACATCAAAATGATGCCCACAAAGCCGGTCTTCATGGTAATGTCCATGTACATATACTCCGCCTTGCCGTCGGAGCGCACATCGTCCAGATTGGCACCCAGACCGCTGCCCATGATCGGCTTCTGGGCGATCATGCGGCGCAGACCCTCCAGGGTGCGCTTGCGCACCAGGGTAGCTTCCTTATTGGCGATATCCGTGAAGGTCTCCTCCCCGTCCGGGATCTCCGGGCCGGGACGCAGGATCTTGATCTCCGGCAGCAGCTCGGGGTCGAACCGCTGCAGCACCTCTACATACACCGCGGGGCTGCGGTAGATGATCACAGACACCAGGGAAAGGATCATAAAGCCCAGGGCCACAACACCCACGAATTTCAGCAGCTTCTTGCTCTTTTTGATCTCCATCAAAAGCAGCAGTACCGCGGAAGCGGCGAAGCCAGCCCAGAAGCCACGGGTATAGGAAAGGACCAGGGCAAAGAGCATGATGCTCAGCGCCACCACCAGCAGCCGCTGCTTGGTCTTGCTGCCGAAGCCGATCATCCAAACGCCGTACAGAAGGCCGGCCTGGATAAAGATCTGGCTGCGCATAAAGATCCGCTGCAGGCCTGTATTCAGCAGCGCCAGGCCGCCAAGGTGGGGAATATTCAGCAGGTCATTGATCCACAGGATCTGCTTGTCACTGCAAAACGCCAGGGCATAATGCAGGCCCACGGTGACTATGGACAGGATCAGAGCGCCGCAGAACACGGTCTTCATGCACCGCTCCACCGCCCGATGGGTGCGGATCACCGCCAGGAAGCCCGGCAGCAGCGCCAGGGCCATGAAGGAAGTCAGATCCGCCACGGCGAAGCCGGTATTGTTTCCGTTGCGCAGACCAAGGGCAAAGCAGAGCACCAGCCACACGCCGAAGGCCACCGTCACCCACACCTGGGCATTGCGCACCAGCTGCTTCAGCTGGACAAATACCGCGGGCAAGGATGCCACGAAGCACAGGGCAAACAGGATCATACGAATGCTGAAGGGGCCCACAGACAGCCATCTGCCGCTGCTGCCCAGGGTGCATTCCAGAATGTAAAGCAGGATCGCCGCTTCGGCAATGGGATAGGTCTTTTCCACCCAGCCGCTGTTCTTAAGTTCTTTCATGATTACCTCGAAAAATGATTATTTGCTCCCCTTGCGGCAAGCCAGAAACGCCCGGAAAAAGTCCAGGCTGCCATACTGCACCGTTAAGTGCAGCATCCGTCTGCCCACCAGAGCCAGATACGCGGGAAAATCTTCCCGGAGAATATAACGGTAGTCCCGGGCATAGATCCGGAACCGGTTCAGCGCGGCAGCCTTGGGAGGCTTGCTGTCGCCGGAAAACTCGTGGGTGAAGGAAAAATTCATCACCTTCGGGCGGTGGCCTTTGGCAGCCATGTCCCGCAGGAAGGTGTGATCCACACCGTCGAGAAAGATATTTTCATCGTAGCGATAGCCGTCAAACAAAGAAAGATCCACCGCCATGCCGGAATTGATGGCGGAAATGTCGCTGCCGGTGTATTCCATGGCCTGCTTCTCATCCGTAAACAGGCGGCTGCGATGCCCCTTGCTCAGCCGGCAGGGAGACAGAAGCCGGCCGGCGGAATAGATCAGCGGTACCACGATTTTCTCCGTCTGCCGAGACATAGCATCGAAATACCCCTGCGACACTTGGGTATCATCGTCCAGCAGGCACAGATACCCCTGCTTTCCCTGCTGCTTCAGATGGTCGATGCAGCCGTTATAGGCCTTGGAGATACCGTCGTTGCCCTTGCCGCCAAGATATGTCCAGCCCTTTTCCCGGCACTGGGCTTCGTTGCCCATGTCCCGGGTGCTGTTGTCATAGATCAGCACCGGTACCCGGCAGCCGGCCAGCGCGCGGCAGGTCTCACTGTCGGCGCAGCTGCGGTTGTAGATCACCACCGCGGCGAAAATGTCCATTGCCAACTCTCCTTTATCAGCCCCAGATCAGCTGTCCCAGGATCTTGGGCAGCCCATCCATCAGATAGCCGCCTTTGAGATACCAAAAACGGCGGCGGAAAAAGCCGTAGTCCTCCATGGCCACATACTTCTCCACGGTGGCTGCTCCCTCCGGGGTCATTTGCGCCCGGTGGGTCTCATACAAAAACCGCGCCTGGGCATAGTTTTTCCGGATATTGCCACGCAGGTCTGTGGACAGCGCCTTCTTGATCAGCTTGCCCAGGGCGGGGTCATTGCTGCCGCCCACCACATTGCCCCCGTGGATCCGGTAGTCCATGGTCGCTTCCGGCAGGTATGCCAGCGTTCCGCAGGAAGCCGCCAGCTGGGCCAGGTACCAATCGTGCATCCGCACCCGGGAATAATCCTCAGGTACGCAGGCCAGCTCCGCCAGCGCCCGGTTGATCATCACCGTGCAGCCGGTGACCACATTCCGGGCCAGCAGCCGGCACAGGCGGGTATCCTCACCCCGGATCCGGGCGTAATGCATGAAAGAAGGATCGATCTGCTCCAAAGCCCCGTTCACCACCCGAAGGTCTGTATAAACCAGAACAGGAACCGACGGATCCTCCTCAACTTTTTTCATTTGCTCCAGAGTCTTTTCCACCTTGTCCGGGTGCCACACATCATCCTGGTCGCAGAACATGATGTAATCGCTCTGGGAAAAGGTCTTCAAAAGGTGCATAAAATGCCCCTGGGCGCTGCCAAAACGCAGGCCGCTGCGGTAATAGAGGATCATATCCGGGTATCTTTCGGCATATTCCTCCAGGATCCGGGGAGTCTCGTCCCGGGACTGATCATCGGAAACGATCAGCTGAAAATCCCGGCAGGTCTGGGCAAGCACACTGTCCAGCTGCTGCCGAAGGTAGGCTTCGCCATTGTAGGCGGCCAGCAAAATACGGATGGCGGCCATAGGCTTAATCCTCCATTTCCGGCAGCAGGGCCTTGACGAAGCTGCGGGGGCTGTAGCGCTCCAGAAGCTCATCGCTCACAGGGAGATAGGGCGTATCCAGGAAGGCTACATCGAATTTGGGATCGTCCCGATCCACGATGCAGAAGTTATTTTCATTGTAGAAGGGGAAGTCCTTCACATAGGTATTGGTGGTGATGATCTTCTTCCCCAACGGCAGCATCTCCACAGGACGGGTGGTGGTTCCCTTCTGCTTGGGATGCTCGATATCCAGCACGCAGCGGCTGGCGCCGTAAAGGGCATAAAGCTCCCGCGCGGACATGGGAGTAAAATGTACCTCGCCCTTGGAAAGATACCGATAGTCCGGGTTGGTCAGCTTATTGAGCAGGTACACCAGCTTATGGGGAGAATAGAAATAGGAATAGCAGCTGCGGCCGTTTTCCCGGCAGATGCTCTCGATCTGCTTGACCACCCGGGGGCGAACAGAATGGGCCGTGCCCACAAACACCACATCATACCGGCACTGCTCCTGCGCCGGCTGACGGGCAGGCTCTTTGCCATAGGGGATAGGCAGGTAGGGGATACCATAGGTCTGGGCATCCATGGGATCGAAGGTCAGCACCCGGTCATAAAGCGGCAGCTTTTCCTTGCCCCGGGGGATATTATTCACACTGTCCCACAGGTACAGCACGAACTGCGCCTTGGGGTACGCCTGGCGCAGCAGCCGGATCTGGGCGGCATCCATCGCCTCACCCTTGACCACGAATACATAGTCATATTCCCCGTCCCGGTTTTCTTCCACGATCTTCTTCAGACGCCGGTTGATCACGCCCTGGTAAGCCTTCAGCCCCAGGCGCACGCAGACCTTGCCCACAAAACCGTTGCTGGGGCGCTCGTCATACAGGTCGACCCGGTAGCCTGCTTCCCGCAGAGCGTCGGCAAGCCGCTTTTCATAGCCGAAAAAGCTGACGCAGAACATCAGTATTCTCTTTCCCTTTTCGCCGTTGCCGTTCACAGGTCGAACCTCCTTGCCTTAGCCGTTATTTTCTTCTCTTTCCTGATCCAGCTTGTCCAGGGTCTCCTGGAGCAGCCGCTCGTTTTCCTCCACCTTTTCAAAACCCTCGGTGCTTTCCTTCTGGAGCATGATCCGCAGGGTCATGAGGATCAGACGGATATCCATAAGGATGGAGTAGTTTTCAATATAAAGCATATCCAGACGCAGCTTATCGTAAGCGCTGGTATTGTATTTTCCGTAGATCTGGGCATAGCCGGTCAGACCGCCCCGGACCTTCAGCCGGAAATCGAACTCCGGCAGAGTCTCGGAATACTTCACCACATGCTCCTTCCGCTCGGGGCGGGGGCCGACGATGCTCATATCGCCCTTGAGGATATTGAGGATCTGGGGCAGCTCATCGATACGGGTAGGACGGATCACACGGCCCACCTTGGTGATCCGGGGATCATGGGTGGTGGCCATCATGGCACCGTACTTTTCCGCGTCGGTGACCATGCTGCGGAACTTGAGGATCTCAAATTCCCGGCCCCCCAGGGTCAGCCGCTTTTGCTTGTAGAATACCGGGCCGCCATCCTCGATCTTGATGGCGATGGCCACGATCAGCATGATGGGTGCGGCCACGATCATGGCCAAAGAGCAGAGCACGATATCCATCGCCCGCTTTACGAACCGCTGGGCATAGGTCAAGCCGGTGCCCTTGACAAGAAGCAGGGGGGTGTCGAAGGTGGAGATGCTGGCTGCGCCGCGCATCATGATGTCCGAGATCTTGGGGGTCACATAGGTGCGTACGCGGTTGCGGTAGCAGAACTTGAGGATATCGTTGCGGGTCTGGGCGGGCAGATCCGTCAGGATCACCGCGTCGTACTTCACTACCTCCTGGCAGATCTTGTCGAAGCCTTCCTCCGCGCTCATCAGATGGGTCACACGGTACTTATCCCGGCGCTTGTCCATCTTCAGCTTCAGCGCCACGCTGCCACGGCTGCCGTAGATCATAAGCATATTGTGGGGCGCGTAGAGCCGGTGATAGATCCAGGTATAGCCATAGATGAACACCACGCACAGCACCAGATCCACTGCCATCAGGATCAGCAGCGGAACGGGGGTGACCATATGGTTGGCAATGAGGCACAGCTGGAAATAGGTGACAAAGTTGATGATGAACAGGCCGATGCACTGGGCAAGGGTCAGCTCCATCATCCGCAGGTTGCCGAACTGGAAACCGTCGGTATTAGAAAACAGCACCAGCACCAGCAGCGCATACACGCCCATCAGCACATACTTGCCGTTGAACTGGTAGGGAGGGAAGACACCTTCCTCATAACCGTTACGCCAGACGATATAGTATGCCACCGTCAGCACGATGACCTCCAGCAGACTTTCCGCCGTACGAAGGATGCCCTTGGCATTTTCCAGGCGGTTTTTCTTTCTCTGACTCATACTATGATCCCACATCCTTATCTGAATGTTGTTTTTTGGTAAAAATCGCGGTTTGCCCGCAGATATTCAATTTATTATAACACAGTTCGCCCAATACTACAAGGAAAAGTTTTTCTTCTGTCTGTCAGGGTCCGGCGAACAAACAAATCATAACCACCGGCCGTACCGGTGGTATGCACAGTCCCCACTTAGGGTCTTTTGCCAGCCGAGCCTATAGGCTCATCGAATTATCTTTCGCTTGCGTGTCCCGCCCTACCACCGCAGATGCGATTAGGTGCGCACTAAGGCCCCCTTGTGTAAAGGGGGCTGTCACCGCATAGCGGTGACTGGGGGATTGTCACTACGAGAACAACCCCTCCGTCACGGCAGCGCCGTGACACCTCCCCTTACACAGGGGAGGCTTTCCGCTGCGGCGGGACTATGCATAGCGAAAGCTTTTTGGAACCACCGACAGTGCCGGTGGTATTCCTATACAAAAAAGAACCACCC
>JBGVJN010000110.1:0-19165 GCA_045129455.1 Faecousia sp.
TGAGAATTCTCTCGGAGCCGGAGTAAATTGTTGGGCTTGTCATTCTGTCGTGGCATTCCAAGGCAACAGGGTCTGGACAATTTTTAAATCGGTCAGGTCTGCATCCTTTGCCTGCTTCAGTAGCCAGGTTAGGTATTTATACGGATCCAAGTCGTTCTCAATGGCCGTCTGGATCAGGCTGAACATGACTGCGCTGCCGGTGGCACCCTTCGGTGTATTGGCAAACAAGAAATTCTTCCGGTCAATTACGAACTGCTTAATGCTTCTCTCCGCACGGTTGTTGGATATCTCCAGTCTGCCATCTTTCAGATAGTTGGTCAGGTAAGGCCACTGCTCTTTCAGATAGTGCAATGCCTTGCCCAAGGCAGACTTCGGCGCTGCCATTCTGGAATTTGCCCATACAAACATTGCGTCTAGAACAGGTTTTGCCTGCTCCAGCCGCTCTTTATATCGTTCCTCAGGAGATTTGTCGGCAATTTCTTGCTCGATTCCAAACAGCAGGTTGCAGTAAGTCAGTCCCTGGGATGCGGAACTGCCTTTTGCTTTTCCCTTAGGTAGGGATTTCACTGCCTCGTCAAATTTTCTCCTGGCATGGGCCCAACAGCCAACAACAGTGATATCTTTCCCCAGATCATGGTATCCGGCGTAGCCGTCGGCATGGAGGTAGCCATTGTATCCTGCCAGGAACTCTTTGGGATGTTTTGCACCTCGGCCCGGCTGGTATTCGTACAGAACAATAGGCTTGTCCGTATCTCCACTTGTCCGGTACAACCACATATAGCTCTCACTTTCCGGCTTCTTTCCCGGTTCGTGGAGCACCTGCAGTGTGGTCTCATCCGCATGGAGGACACCTCTGGCAAGCAGTTCCTTATGCAGCTGCTCATACACAGGAGTCAGGTAATCCTCCGTTGCTTTTAGGATCCAGTTGGACATGGTCTGACGGCTCAGATGGATACCTTTGCGGTTAATCTCCTGTTCCTGCCGGTACAGAGGACAACCCATAACGAACTTTTGCGTCATGATATGGGCGATGGCCTCCGGTGTGGCAAAGCTGCCGGGGATGATATTCTTCTCACGGGATGCCTTTACAACAGGAGTCTCACAGCCCTCGTCTGCATTTTCGCTGCAGTTCTTGCAGGCGTAGGTGTAGTAGATATCCTCGCGAACAATGGTCTGTGCGGGGATGATCTCCAATGTGCGGACCACTTCCTTGCCAATCTCAGTCATGGTATCTCCGCATTCAGGACATACCAGCTCCTCACCCTCCAAACGGTGTTCCACCTGCTTGGTCTCGACACCCTCGGGAATGGAGTCCAGTGTATACTCATGCTTCTTGTGCCGTTTGTGAGCCGCTACAACAGTAACATCATCTGCTTCCGCTTTCTTTTCCTCAACGAAAACTTCTGCTTCATTGAACAGGAAGCTCAACTGCTCAGAGAGGGTGTCTTCACTTTTCTCAGAGGATGCGCCAAACTGCTTGTGTCTTGCCAGGCGCAGCGCCTCCATGAGCAGATCCACACGACTTTCGAGCTCAGAGATACGCTTACTCTGAGCTTGAAGTTTTTCATATTCCGCGCGGGAAATGGTGACCATTTCTGCGTTACTTGTCTCGCTTATTTCTGTCTTTTTCATGTAAATATTATAGCATATTTCTTTTAAAAAGTACAGAAAAACATACTATTTCTTACACTATTTCCAGACCGGATACGGGTTTATGGGCCTTTGGCTGGTCAACACTTAAGCCCTCCATAAGCCAACGATATTGCTGTGGAGTTAAGGCCCTGGCTTCACTTTCTTTTCTTGGCCATTGGAAACTGCCGCACTCCAATCTCTTGTACAGTAGTACGAATCCGTTGCCTTCCCAGTATAGCGCTTTTATTCTATCCCGGCGTTTTCCACAGAAAAGGAACAGTGTATTAGTGAAGGGATCCAAATGAAACTGCTGCTGAACCAGAGAGGCCAGGCCGTCTATCCCACGGCGGAGATCTGTGTAGCCGCAGGCGATATATACCCGGTCGGCACCATTGAAGTCGGTCAGCATAACTTCAGAATCCGCAGCACCGTTTCCACAGTAGACGCATCTGCTCCGGAATGGATATCTGCCTCGGCACCTGCGATCCGGACTGTTACGGCCACATTACCACAACGGACGGACTGTGCCGGTGTCACTTCGGCAAACTGAACCTCCTGCTGTGCCCGGGCCATTTCAAATAACCGCCGCTGCCATTTGTAGTAGGTCTGCTCGCAGACACCGTTCTCTCTGCACCATGTCTTTACGGCCATACCGCTGTTGCGGCACTCTGAGATTCGTCCGGCCCAGAGGGCCAGCTTATTCTGCCCGTTGAGTGTTTGTAAATCTTTGCTCATGAAAAATACCCCCGTATTCCGGATAGTATACACGAGTCGCATATACTATCCGCTAATCTACGGGAGTATTGTTTCATACCGACGAGCCTACCACAAGCCGCCAATAGGTTTTACGCTTACGTTCTATATATCAACAAGTTACGGTTCTGCGGAGTCTGCGATCCAGCTGCCGGGGATCAACGGTTTGAAATATTCCACCAGCTCCCGGGGAGTATACTCTCCACTGTCGGATCCCACATAATAGACTCGATCGGTTATATTTACGATGGCCCACCTGTCCATATCAGGGCTGAAGCCTATTTCGAAGAACGCTACATCTCCTGTCGCGGCATTGGATGCGCTCGAGAGCACATAGCAGATCTCAGTTCCGGGTTTGGTCTGGATCTTACTGTTTATCGCAAACTCACTCAGGTCATCAAACGGCGCGATGTGGATATCCAGAGCATCCGCGCCGAAAAGATAATCCAAATGATCGCCGCGGATAGTGATTTCAGGGGCATCCAAAGCTTCGCCCTTTTCATTGTACTTTGCAGCACTCAGCACTACATTCACGGCAGTAAGCCTCGGAATAACGCAGATCAGCACCGCAACTATCACCACAACGATCACAATTAAGGTAATCAACGCTCTTTTATACATAATATGCTCTTCCTCTCTATAATAACCTAAATAACCTAATCTACAAAATCGTAGCTCGTTCTATATATTGTTAGCACAACTCTACGATCTTCTCCATATTCAAAATCGACACTCTCAACCTGATCAAGATACATATTCTCTCCTTGACCATATTCATATGCTTCCACAGCCCTTTGCTTCATCAATTCCGTATCATTATATAGAGCAGAATAAATGACTACATTATCATAATGTACTCTTTCTTGATCATACAAGTGCGTACTAGGATTATAGATATTATAGTCTACATATTTTTGTGCAGTTACATACTCTACACCAGCATTAAGAAACCACTGATGCTCATCAAAATCATATATTTGCGTATATTTTACGGTCCAAGTACAACCGCCGGTCATTCTAACCATATCTGTCAATTTCGGAGTATAGTCAGGAAGTAAATCTAAAAGCAGAAGTGAGATACTAACAGAGGTGTTAAGGATAGATACAGTATTCAAAACGTCAGATAGATAACCGACGACACTGCTTGTCATTCCGATAATTTCAAGCATATTACTAGGACTGAGTTCCTCGTTTAATATTGCATGATCAATCCTTCGAAGAGCTGTGTTCTCAGTTGGAGTCACCGTAACATATCGCATATTGTATGTCTTGTTATTGTATGTGTATGTAAAAAATGTACTTTCTCCTCCATCAGGTGCCTGGTCCTCTCCTGGCAGAGGCGTCAACCCAAATGTTGAATTTCCTCTATTCGGAGCTGAGACTTCGGGTTCTTCACCGCTGATAACTATAATATAGGATCCATCCGGCTCAAGGCCCATCGCTGTAAAGTTAGTTTGAAGTTGTGCTTCCAGAGATTCATAATTATCGGCTGTCACATTATATGCCTCATAGCCGGCCTCCACGAGGGTGTCCACCGTTTTCTGCTCTAATGTCTTTGAATTACCTCCACGCGGAGATATAGTTGAGATAGTTGCTGTATCTTCCGTGGTTAAAGCCTCAAAGGCTTCCTGATGGTACTCGTTCAAAATCTCCTCAACTGTAGGCTGGATAGGCACTTCGTCAGCGGCTACAGCAAGAGAAAGAGAAAACATCATTGAACAAACGAGTGTAAGCGCGATCAATTTTCTTTTAATAACAATGTTCTCCTTTCAGATGTCGTGGTCGTTGGCTTGCGGGTATAAGTGAGTTAATTAGTGTAGACACTCCTCCTTTCATTTTCATATTAATCGTATCATAAAAAAGAATGATTATCAAGAAAAAATTGTAAATTGCGCTGACACAATACTAGCTGTAACTATTTTGATATACAAAACTCCCGCAGGTGAAAGCCTGCGGGATTTTAATCGTTATGTGAAATCTGAGTTTTCGTCATTGGTAAGGTTACCGTCACCGCTGATAGGGATCACATCGCCGCCGTAGGTGGGTGCCGGCTGGAAAATGCAGCTGCCCACATCCTTGACCCGGGCCAGGATCTCCCGGATCTCACGCATATACTGCCCCACATAAATGTGATAGTCAGAGGAGACTCCGTAGG
The DNA here is from genome assembly GCA_045129455.1 of Faecousia sp. Taxonomy (GTDB): domain Bacteria; phylum Bacillota; class Clostridia; order Oscillospirales; family Oscillospiraceae; genus Faecousia. The sequence continues at coordinate 4,541 of JBGVJN010000110.1, forward strand.
CTTCCACCCCCAGCGCATCCGCAATGTACAGCGCCCGGTACAGGTGGTACTGCTGGGTCACGATGATGATCTTGTCCGCCTGGAAGATATCCCTGGCGCGGATAATGCTCTCATAGGTAGAAAAGCCGGCGTGATCCATGAAAACATCGGAAGAAGCGATGCCCGCATCCACCGCGAACTGCTTCATGGCATCCACTTCGTCATAGTTCTCTCTGCCGTGATCACCGCTCATCAGCAGCTTCGGCGCCGCACCCATCTGGTAAAGGCTGACACCCCTGGTGAGGCGGTCTAACAGCATATCACTGGGCCGGCCACCGTCTTTTACCAGGCAGCCAAGGACCAGGATGCAATCCACATCCTCCATGGCAGCAGCCGCTTCGGGAGCCAGGATCCGGTCCGCAGTACTAAGGCGCACCATTGCATCGATGCCAAGGACCACGCAGCCGCCTAAAATGCCCGCAACACAGAGCCACAAAAGGACGCGGACATAGGTCTTTTGAAAGAATTTCTTTATTTTCCTCATAGGTATTCCCCATCATCTTTCTTTAATTCAATCAAATTATACCACGAAGTGATACTTCACGCAATTGGCAAAGAGAATCAAAAGAATATCCGGATTTCGTCAAAAATATCTAAAGATTTTCCACAAAAAGTGCTTGACATTTCTGTATATGTTTGCTATAATGCGTCTGTTGCCAAAGACAGCAGGTGTCGTAAGACATAAATCCTGCCGAGGTGCGCTTAACTTTTTACGAAATGTTTGCGTGTCTTTCTGTCTTCTGGCAGGAAGACACTTTTATTTTTCGGAGGTGAAAAATCCATGCCCAACGCAAAGGTTCTTGAGAGCAAGAAGGCAGTTGTTACCACCCTGTCCGGCAAGATCAAGGAAGCTACTTCCGTCGTTTTCGTCGACTACAAGGGTATCACTGTGGCTCAGGATACCGAGCTGCGTAAGCAGTTCCGTGAAGCTGGCGTTGAATACACCGTTGTTAAGAACACTCTGACCCGTTTCGCAGCCAAGGAAAATGGCTACGATTTCGACGAGGTTCTGAACGGTACCACCGCTATGGCTTCCACCACCGGCGACCCCATCGCCCCCGCTCGCATCGTTTGCGAGTTCGCCAAGAAGAATAAGGGCTCTACCCTGTCCATCAAGGGCGGCGTTGTTGAAGGCTCCGTTCTGTCCGCAGACCAGCTCAATGGTTTCGGCGAACTGCCCAGCAAGAACGCTCTGGTTGCTCAGGTCCTGGGTACCTTCCTGGCACCTATCTCCAGCCTGGCTTTCGTCCTGGATCAGATCCGGGAGCAGAAGGAAGGCGGCGCTCCCGCTGCCGAGGCTCCTGCAGAAGCCTGATTCCCGCGTAACCCCATCAAACACAAACATTAAATTTACAATTATTTAGGAGGATCATTACAATGGCTAGTGAAAAAGTCACTGCTCTCGTTGAGGAAGTTAAGGGTCTGACCGTTCTGGAGCTGTCCGAGCTGGTTCACACTCTGGAGGAAGTTTTCGGCGTTTCCGCCGCTGCTGCTGCTGTTGCTGCTCCCGCTGCTGGCGGCGCTGCTGCTGAGGTTGAGGAGAAGACCGAGTTCGACGTCATCCTGAAGTCCGCTGGCGCTTCCAAGCTGAACGTCATCAAGGTTGTCCGCGCCATCACCGGCCTGGGCCTGAAGGACGCTAAGGACCTGGTTGACAACTGCCCCAAGACCCTGAAGGAGGCTGTCTCCAAGGAAGACGCCGAGAAGATGGTTGCCGAGCTGAAGGAAGCTGGCGCCGAGGCCGAGCTGAAGTAATTCAGTTTTTCCGACATACAACAGCCGCCAGCAATGGCGGCTGTTTTCCTACCCTAAGGAGGTTCTCTTATGGATGAAATCTTAAGCCAATTGGGTTCTTTGATCCCAGAGAATTTCGATTCCGATGCGTTCCTTACGGCACTCATCGGTCTTACCGCCGGTTCTATCATCCTTGGTTTGATCGGCCGATATGCCTTCGGCAAGCGCTCTGTACTCCAGTGCAGCGTTTCTTCCGCCATCGGCATCCTGTTTATCTATTGCCTGTACATTGTCATCCATGCCACGGGCGTGTCCCTTGGCTTTATGCTCTCTCCCCTGCCATTCATTTCCCTGGATGGAGATTTCCTTTCCGTATTTATTTTTGCGGGAAAGGATTACACAGTGATCTGCGGAGAGCTGCTGAATATGGTCATTCTGGCCTTTACCGTGAGTCTGATCGACCACTGGATCCCCACCGGTAAAAAGCTGATTAGCTGGCTGCTGCTGCGCTGTCTCAGCGTGATCCTGGGAACCGTGGCTTTTACCGTGGTAATGTGGCTTGTCAATACTTACCTGCCCGCAGGTCTGCTCACCTGGGCGCCTGTGATCTTGCTGGGACTTCTGGTGCTGTCGCTGCTGCTGGGAGCGCTGAAGGTTGTCGTGGGTGCCGCGCTGGCGCTGCTCAATCCCCTGCTGGGCGCACTTTACACCTTCTTCTTCGCATCCATCCTTGGCAAGATGGTCTCCCGTGCCGTGCTGACCACGATCATCATCAGCGCCATTGTTTACGCGCTGAATTACTTCAATTTGATCTCCATCTTTATCGGCACCGCGGCGCTGGTTGCCTACCTTCCCCTGCTGCTTCTGCTGCTGGTGCTTTGGTATGTCATCGGTAAGGTACTTTAAATAAAACGATCCCCCATCCTTTGCGGATGGGGGATAATTTTACATATTTTCGATGGCAGCAATGACGCCGGACACATTTTCCGTATCCACTGTCTCCATGAGACCGTTGTCGTAGCACTCAGCCACCTTGGGATCGATGGGAAGCCGTGCCAGCACAGGCAGTTCAAAACCGGCGGCGATCTCGTCCAGATGGCTCTTGCCGAAGACTTCGATCTTCTTGCCGCAATCGGGGCACTGGAGATAACTATAGTTCTCCACGAAGCCAAGCACCGGGATATGCATCATATTCGCCATCTTCACGGCCTTGGAAACGATCATGCTCACCAGATCCTGGGGGCTGGTGACGATGACGATGCCGTCCACCGGCAGGCTCTGGAAGACCGTCAGGGGCACATCGCCGGTTCCGGGAGGCATATCCACGAACATATAGTCCACATCTTCCCAGATCACATCGGTCCAGAACTGCTTCACGGCACCTGCGATCACAGGGCCACGCCAGACCACGGGAGAAGCGGGATCGTCCAGCAAAAGATTGATGGACATCACCTGGATGCCGCCGCGGCTGAGTGCGGGATAGATACCGTCCTGGCTGGCACCCTGGCATTCAGTGACGCCGAAGGCAGTGGGTGCGGAAGGGCCGGTAATATCCGCGTCCAGCACGCCCACACGCTTACCCCTACGGGCCATGGCTACGGCCAGCATGGAAGTGACGGTGGACTTGCCCACGCCACCCTTGCCGGATACCACGGCGATGACTTTTTTGACGCTGGCCTTGGGATTCAGTGCGGCCAGCAGACTCTCCTTCTTGCGATCACCGCAATCGGAGGAGGAACAACTGGAACAGTTGCCGTTACAGGAACTCATGGTAGATTATCTCCTTGTTTTGTGTTTTCTATATTATAGACCTTTGGAGCAGGTGTGTCAATCCGCAATTGTTTGTGCAGGTTGCTAAAAATTGGTATTGAATTTTTGGATTGCGTCTTCTTAACGCAAATGTTATAATACACATAGAAACTAAAAGGAGGAAATGATCATGAAGCTTAGATTCTTTTCCCTGCTGCTTTGCCTGCTGCTGATCCTCTGCGCCTGCGCGCCTGTGCAGCCGGGAGAAACAGAAACTGCCCTTACGGATAAGGAGCTGATCTACAAGATCGCGGACAGCGGCGCTATCCAGTCGATGCACTTTTCCTCCTATATGCACGGCTCGGTGGCCGAAGCTATGTCTTATTACAGTGACGACTTTGCTGAGCTTTGGAGCCGGGAATCCGGCGTGGAAAGCCTGCGGCAGTATGGCCCGGAAATTGCTGAGGAATACCTGGTCTTTCATTCCAATAAGACCAGAAACAAGGGCTGGGATCTTCTTTGGTTACTGGGCGATCTGTTCCAGGACGAAGAAATGGACAAGATCATTGCGGATCTTCACACACAGTATGACCGCTAACAGAACACACCAAGCGCCGCTTGCTTTCGCAGGCGGCGCTTTTGTCTTAGTCATCAAATTCTCCAAAGGGTGCGAAATGGGCGCCCCAGGCTTCACTGACGCCGGCATAGACGGTATCCGTGTATCTCCCCTCCTGCAGATAATGCAGGATCATATGCTTGGCAGAGGACGGCATCTTAAGGTCCGGAATATCCTCATAGCGGATATGCTCCAGGCGGCCTTCCGTGCTGGTAAGCTCCAGACCCTGGGGACGGCGGGCAAAGAAATAGTAATTCTGGCGGATCTCGCCGTTTTTCAGCCGGAGGGTGATATAGCGCAGCTTCATATCCGGGATATCCTTTTCATCGATCCCCAGCTCTTCCATGGCCTCACGAAGGACGCAGGCACGGGCGTCATTCAGCTCCTCCTGCTCAAAATGACCGCCGGCGCTGCCGATGTACATCTTATCAGCTACCCGGGAGCCAATGCGGTACAGGCACAGGATCCCCGTATCGTCGGTCAGATACAGAGATGTCATATTCCGAAGCTTTCCGTCCATGCTCATCCCTCCTGGGCAGCTTCCCACTGCTCCATCAGCTCCATAAGGATCTGCTCCTGGGCTTCCTTCTCCCCAAGCAACCGTGTCAGTACCTGGTAGTCGGCAGCGGCAGAGTCGATCTTCTCATCCAATTCCGCGATCAGCAGCTCCTGCTTTTCGATGTCACGCTCCAGGCGCCGGATCAGCTTGTCCACTTCCTTGGTGCCGCCCTTGGGCTTATCCTTCTTCACCTTAGGCTCGGAAACGATGGCAGGCTTCGCAGCCGCTTCATGTTCCAAAATGGAGCGGTATTTGCTGTAGCCACAGCGGAAATCCCGGATCTTCCCATCCTCCAGCAGCCAAATGCGCTCGGCGAATTTCTCGATAAAGTACCGGTCATGGGACACGAACAGAAGCACGCCTTCAAATTCTTCGATGGCAGCCTCGATCCATTCCCGGGAAGCGATGTCCAGATGGTTGGTCGGCTCGTCCAGGATCAGAAGATTGATCTTCTCATCCATCAGCATACACAGGCGCAGACGGCTCTGCTCGCCGCCGGAGAGGTTACCTACCTGCTTGAAAACATCTTCGCCCTGGAACAGAAAAGCGCCCAGGCGGTCACGAGCGACCTGTGGGGTGCAGTTTTTCTCATAGAGCATGGTGTCGTACAGGCTGCGCTCCGGGTGATCAAAGTGGATGATCTGAGGAAGGTAGCCCCATTTTACCGTAGGGCCGAACTGGATCTTACCGGCGCAATCCTCTTCTCCCAGAAGGCACTTGATGAAGGTGGATTTACCGGTACCGTTGTCGCCCAGGATGGCGATGCGCTCCCCACCTTCCACATTCAGCTCCACATCGGAGAAAAGCGTCCGGTCGCCAAAGGCTTTTGAAACATTCTTCATTTTAAAGACCACATCGCCGGAGAAATCCTTTTCTCCGAAGGTGGCCTTCATGGTCTTCTCGGTCTTGGGCTTTTCCGTCTTGCGGATGCGTTCCATACGGTGCTGGATGGACATGGCACGGCGGTAAAGGGTGCGGTTATTGATGCCCCAGCCCTTCATGCGCTCCACAGTGTAGCCCAGCTGCTTCAGCTTTGCCTGTTCCTGCTCGTACTGCTTCAGCTGCAGATCAAAGCGGGCCTGCTTCTCCTCCATATAGAAGGAATAGTTGCCGGAATAGAACTCCCCATGGCCATCCACGATCTCAATGACCCGATCCGCGATCTGATCCAGAAAATAGCGGTCATGGGAGATGGCCAGCACCGTCCCCTTGAAGGTATTGATATAGTTTTCGAGCCATTCCACACTGCGAAGGTCCAGATGGTTGGTAGGCTCGTCCAGCAGGAGAATATCGGTCTTTTCCAGCAGCAAGCGTGCAAGATTGACCCGTGTTTTTTCGCCGCCGGAGAGGCTGTCAAAAGGCTGAGAGCGCTGGGCTGCGGAAATACCAAGGCCGTTGCAGACCTTGTCCACCTCCACATCCATTTCGTAGCCGCCGCCGGATTCAAACTGATTGGTCAGACGGTCATACTCCTTCAGCAGCTGATCTGTGGCGCCGGTGAGCATCTGCTTTTCCAGCTGCTCCATCTTCCGCTTGATGCTGTGCAGCTGCGTATAGGCGCAGCGCAGCACATCCTCCACGGTATAGCCTGCGGGGAACTTAGGGATCTGGGAGATCAGACCGATCTTTTTATGGGGATTTACAAATACTTCACCGTCATCGTAGTCCATTTCACCGGTGAGGATCTTCAGAAGGGTGGTCTTTCCGCAGCCGTTGCGGCCCAGAATGGCGACGCATTCCCCTTCCTGGATGTCAAAGGACAACCCTTCCAGCAGGTTTTCACCGATGACAAAGAATTTTGTTAAGTTTTTAACTTGAATATCGACCATAGTTTACTCCGAAAAGGAAGATTTCAGATTCACGACCAATTGGGAGATCTCTTCCTTTGAATACAGTAAATTCAGCGCCTGCAGCATTGCGTTGGCGCTCATATGCTCAGGCAAATCCAGCTTGCGCAGAAGCATCCCGCGCAATGATGAAGAATCCTTGCCACCGGAAAGCCCCAGTTCCATCATGTCCTGTTTGGTGATCTGAGACAGGGTCGTCACTGCTTCTCCATCCATGGTGGCACCGGCTCGACGAAGGGCGTTCAGAATGATCTGTGGTGTCATGCCCTCCACGCCCAGCTTCCCTTCCTTTCCCGGTGCGGACTTGCGCCGCTCCTTGCCGGGAATGTCGGGGATGTAGGCATGCTTCAGATATTTTCCGTCGATAGCACTTTTGATATGATTGCGGATGACGAAGCCGGCACCATCAGAATCGGTAAAGACGATCAGCCCGCGCTTCTCGGCCACCTGCCGAAGAAGCTTCATCTGCTGCTTATCCTTAAAAATGCCGAAGCCGGCGGTCTCCAGAATCGGCGCATCCACGATCTGGGACAGGGTGTTCTTGTCGTAGCGTCCTTCCACGACGATTGCTTCCCGGATCCGGATCATGCCATCGCCTCCTGCGCCAGCTGCAGGATCAGCAGCTCCAGAAGTCTTTCCGGGTCATCCACAGAGGTTTTGATCTTCGCATCCGTCTCCAGCACCAGCTGGGCTGCTTTTGCCAGGAATTCCGGGCGAAAACGGTGGGCAGCCTCCATGGTCTTCCGGGCAGGATAATCAGACATGGAATAAAGCTTCATCAGTTCGGAAGCTGTCTTGCCATGATCCAGCAAGGTCCTTGCCGCCGCGATCTGGCGAAAATGCTTGCCGATCGCACCCAGGATACCCAGAGGCTCCTGCTGCAGCTTCAGAAGACTTTGCAGTTTTTCCAATGCGGCGCCATAATTGCCCTTACCCAGAAGGTCTGTCATCTGGAAGACCACTGCCTCCAAAACAGGCTCGGTCACCGCATCGATATCGGTTCGTTTGATGGTATCAGCACCGGAATAGGCGCAGATCTTGGCGATCTCCGCAGAAAGGGCGGTCATAGTGCCGCCGGTGATGTCAATCAGGTAAGCGCAAAGATCCGTGGAGATATTCTTACCTCTGGAAGCAAAGTGACGAGTCACCCAGGCGATCAGATCCCGCAGATTTTGCTTGGCAAATTCCACAGTCAAGCCGCCCTCCACCGCCTCCCAAAGCTTCTTGTAGCGCTTGTCAGGCTTCCAGGAGACGGTCTCATAGGTAAACAGTACTGTACAGTAATCGGGGATGTCCGACAGGATCTGGGCCATTTTCTCCCGATCACTGTCGCTCAGCTTAAACGGGTCGATCTCATCCACTTCTACCATGGTGTGCTCTGCCATCATGGGCAGGTTCTCCACCGCATCAGAGAAGGTCTGCAGGTCAAAGGTCTCATTGTTCAGCTTGTGGTAGTTAAAGGATTCCGTCAGCTCGTCGATCAGCAGTTTTTTTAGCTGGCTGCGGTAGTGATCCAGCAGAAAAACCTCTTCACCGTGGAAGAAATAAAGCCGTCCCACATCCTTTGCCCGCAGCTGCGCCTTCAGCTGCTGCAGAGCCTGGGCAGAATTATCCTGTTTTGCCATTGGATCACCTCCAAAAAATCAATGTTCCGTGCAGGTCTGTACGGTATACACGGCAGCCGATCTTCTCAAGCCTGGCAAGAAGCTTGTCAGACGGATGCCCATAACGATTATTCTCATCTACTGAGATGAAGACAGTTTCCGGATCGGTCGCAGCAAGCAGTTCTTCACCTGTGGATGATGAAGATCCGTGGTGACCGGCAATGAGCAATTCCAGCTTGGGAAGCTCATGGTCATGCATCAGCAGCATCTCACCCAGCTCTCCCCTGTCTCCTGTGATCAGTATATCACAATTTTCCGTTCGGAACAAGACGCAGATGCTGCTATCGTTATCCGAAATATAGGTATCCGGCGCAATCAGCGTGATTTCCGTCGTACCGTATGCCAGTAAAATGTCCTCCTCCACCAGCTTGACAGGCATATCCATGCCCTGCACGAGCAGACTCAACTGGGACTCCCAGCCCTCGGTCTTCGGCACAAACAACTGATCAGCATCGATCCTGTCAAGAAGATATGGAATTCCACCACAGTGATCTTCATCATAGTGCGTCAGTATGATCCCGTCGACCCGACTGATCCCGTGACCGAGAAGGTACGAGGCCGTCTGGTCAGCGGCGTACTCTCCGCTGTTGCCGCCGCAATCCACGATATAGGTCTTACCATTGCTTTGCAATATCACACTTTGCCCCTGGCCCACATCCACCATGGTAACGCAGCATTCATGCAGCAGCGGCTCTGTCCAGGAAACGGTCAGTGCCAGCGTAAGGGTGATGACGACGCAGCACGCGAAGGCAAGGGCATGCTTATGCCTTGTGAATATATAGATGCCAAGTAACACATAGCTTCCGACCAGCCAGATAACAATATACGGGCTGCTGGTATACACTGCCGCCAGGGGAAAATCCGCAAGGATCCCGGCGACACCCAGGACATAGCGGATGGGCCAGGCTGCGACCCAACCAAGAACAGATGCCAACGGCATACTGATCAGTCCAATGACCGCACACCCAACCGTCAAATAAAAGATGAAGGAAATGACCCATAGGGTAAGCAGATTTGTAAGCACACCAACAAGGCTGACCATGCCGAAATAGTAAGCCACCAGCGGTGTGGTGAACACCATAGCAGAAAGGGATACGCTGATGCTGCTTGTAAACCATCGCTTCAGCCGGGCAGCTACACCTTTTCCCTTCGCTTCCCCCAGACGGCCCGGGGAAAGCATCCATCTGCGGATCTTCTCACTGAACATCAATATACCTGTGACGCAGCCAACGGATAGCTGAAAGCTTACGGAGATCACGGTCATGGGATTGCATACCAGCATCACGAGGACGGAAAATGCAAGCTCCGTGGGCGGATCGTACTCCTTATTTACAAGATCCGCAAGGATCATCAGGATCATCATGATGCAGGCACGGGTCACAGAAGGCGTAAAGCCTACCACCGCGGCAAACAAGACCAGCACAGGCACCGCAAACAGGAATGTAAGAAACCGATTCTTCAGTGCCAGAGTATGGAAAAGGCCAAACAGGATCGTCACATGCAGGCCGGATACGGCAATAATATGCAAAATGCCGCTCACCGCAAGATCCGACTCGGTTTTATAGCTCAGTCCCTCCCGGTCACCCAGCAAAAGCGCGCAGGCAAAGCCGGCTGCATCGGCAGGAAATGCCGCCGTCAATGTATCACGCAGCATCCTTCGCCAAATCGCAGGGTAACAGTAAAACGGGACATCTTCATTGTGGGATATTTGCACTTGCGCTTCCTGGTACAAGATCAGAAACATTCCGCTGCCACGGTGAGAGGTAGGCTCACGATCGCCGCCGTTTGCTGTAAAACGCAGGTAAAACGGCCCGGAAACCACAGTCCCAGGCTCGATCGCTTGGGTCTCATCCAGATAGGTTTGGACTCTGTATGTCCGTCCATTATGCGTAATAACGCCCTCAAAGGCCGTACCGTAATCGGTCTCATAGCCAAAGTCCGTTGCGGTGATCTCAAAGGACAGAACCTTACCATCCGACGCTCTTACAGGATTCAGGATCGTATGATCATAGAAAAAGAACCAGAGAAATGCTATAGCCGCGCCAAGGATGACCGCGGAAAGCCTTCTCACCTTCACCTGCAGCTTATGCAGCACAAACAGCAGCGCCGCAAGGATTAGAAGGATCACACCGATGGTCAGCAGTGCCGGAGGATACAGATAGGCGCAAACAGCGCAGGAGGCACAAAAGCCCACCGTAAAATATACAAGCTTGCGCACTATTTATCCCCCCAGTTCTTGAAAAACAGGCACCGCCATGGGGCAGTGCCTGTTAAAATGATCAGTTCAGCTTGGAAGCTACAAAATTGTCAACAGTAGCCAGCGCATCGTCCACCTTGGTGGCATCCTTGCCGCCGCCCATGGCGGAATCGGGCTTGCCGCCGCCGCTGCCGCCGCAGACAGTGCAGACCTGGCGCACCAGGTCACCGGCCTTCAGGCCCTTGGCCACCGCATTCTTGCCGCAGACAGCCAGGAAAGTGATCTTGCCTTCGTTCACTGCAGACAGAACTGCTACCACATTGGCATCCTTATCCCGCAGCTGATCGCCCATCTGGCGCAGCTTACCGGCATCCGCATCGGGAACGACGGCGGTGAGCACCTTCACATCGCCGATCTGGTGAGCGCCGAACAGGATCCGGTCGATCTCACCGGCGGTTTCCTTGGACTTGAAGGTCTCGATGGCACGCTTAAGATTGCGCACCTCGTCCAGCTGGCCCTGAATGCGGTCATTCAGTTCAGAAGGCTTGGTCTTCAGCATGGAAGCAGCCTGGTACAGGCGCTCACGGTTGCCGGCCAGTTCAGCCATACAGGCCTTACCGGTGATGGCCTCGATACGCCGCACGCCGGAAGCCACGCTGCCCTCACTCTCGATGAGGAAGGGACCAACCTTAGCGGTATTATTCAGATGGGTACCGCCGCAAAGCTCGATGGAGTAACCGCCCATATTGACCACACGGACAGTATCGCCGTACTTTTCGCTAAAGAGAGCGGTAGCGCCCATCTTCTTGGCATCCTCAATGGCCATTTCACGAGTGATGATGTCGTAACCTTCCATCACAGCGCTCTGCACCAAAGAATCCACCTTGGCGATCTCCTCCGCAGTCAGAGCAGAATAATGGGTAAAGTCGAAACGCAGACGGTCGGGTTCCACCAGAGAACCAGCCTGGTGGACATGGTCACCCAGGACACTGGTCAGTGCCTTCTGCAGCAGATGGGTAGCAGAGTGAGCACGCATGATGGCCTTGCGCCGCTCCACATCAATGGCAGCGCACACCACATCATCCACCTTCACGGAGCCGGTATTCAGCTTACCGTAGTGCAGGTACTTGCCTGCCTTGTCCTTCTGGACATTGTTCACCTCAAAGCGACTGTCGCCCACCATGATCACACCGTGGTCAGCCACCTGGCCACCCATTTCCGCATAGAAGGGAGTCTTATCCAGCACCAGGATACCCTGCTCGCCGCCGGCGATGGTACCGGAAACCTCTTCACCTACGCAAACTGCCAGCACCTTGGCCTCGCAGACATTCTGCTCATAACCAACGAACATGGTAGGAGTGCTGTCCAGACCCAGGTCGATACCGGCCCAGCCCAGATCGCCCATCTTCTTCCGGTCCTCACGGGCGCGGACACGCTGAGCCTCACGGCACTGGGTATACTTTTCCATATCCACGGTCATGCCCTCGTCCTCCAGCATCTCGCCGGTCAGATCAATGGGGAAACCATAGGTGTCAGACAGCAGGAAGGCATCCTCGCCGGAGAAGACAGTGACACCCTGTGCCTTGTGTGCAGCCAGCTTTTCACCGAAGATACGCATGCCGATATCGATGGTGCGGGCAAAGTTCTCTTCCTCCACCTTGACCACCTTGGTGATATAGTCCGCACGCTCACGAAGATAGGTGTAGTGGCTCTCATTCTCCTGCACCACAGTCTCCACCACTTCGTACAGGAAGGGATGGTTAACGCCAAGGAGCTTGCCATGACGGGCAGCACGGCGCAACAGACGGCGCAGAACATAGCCGCGACCTTCATTGCTGGGCAGCACACCGTCAGCGATCATGAAGGAAGAAGCACGGATATGGTCGGTGATGACACGCAGGCTTACATCGGTCTTGTAGCTCTGGCCATAGCTGGCGCCGGTGAGTCTGGTGACATGGTTGGTGATGTTCATCACGGTATCCACATCGAAGAGGCTGTTCACATTCTGGCAAACGCAGGCCAGACGCTCCAGACCCATGCCGGTGTCGATGTTCTTCTGCACCAGCTCGGTGTAGTTGCCGTTGCCGTCATTGTCGAACTGGGAGAAAACATTGTTCCACACTTCCATAAACCGGTCGCAATCGCAGCCGGGGCGGCAATCGGGCTTACCGCAGCCGAATTCCTCGCCACGGTCATAGTGGATCTCGCTGCAGGGTCCGCAGGGACCGGCACCATGCTCCCAGAAATTGTCCTTCTTGCCCAGACGGGTCATGCGCTCCTCAGGAACACCGATCTCCTTGGTCCAGATCTCCCATGCCTCATCATCGTTTTCATAGACGGTAGGGTACATACGCTCCGGCTCCAGGCCCACCCATTCGGGGCTGGTGAGGAATTCCCAGCTCCAGCGCAGGGATTCTCTCTTGAAATAATCGCCGAAGGAGAAGTTGCCCAGCATCTCGAAGTAGGTGCCGTGGCGGGCAGTCTTACCGATGTTCTCGATATCGCCGGTACGGATGCACTTCTGGCAGGTGCAGACTCTGCGACGGGGCGGCTCCACCTCACCCTTAAAATAGGGCTTCATAGGGGCCATGCCGGAGTTGATCAGCAGCAGGGACTGGTCATTCTGGGGGATCAGAGAAAAGCTGGGAAGGCGCAGATGGTTCTTGCTCTCGAAGAAGCTGAGGAACATCTCACGCAGTTGGTTTACACCATGGGGTTTATGACTCATTGAATTTACCTCCAAATTAGATACAAAAAAATAAACACCCCGCCCCTAAGATAGGGGCGAGGTTAATCGCGGTACCACCCTAATTCGCCGCAAGTGCGGCATCTCAGAAGCTCTGTAACGGGAGCACCCGTCCCGGTCCTCCCGGGCGACGCAGAAAGTGGCTTGCAGGTAACGAACCGAGGGCTTTCACCGATCCCCTCTCGCTGGCAGGTCGCAGGTCTGCTTGGCTTTCGCATAGTCTTTGCATATCGACAGTATTTTACCACAGATTCTCGAAATGTCAACTGTATTTCCCGGAAACATCAACATTTCTGCGAAAAACGAACACCCCGGTCACCCGGGGTGTTTGCGTTAGATATTACTTTCCAGCCACTGCTTCATTGCGCTGCGGCCTTCCTCGGTCATGGGGAAGGTATTCTCCCCTTCCATGGTGCTTTTTTCAAAGCAAAAAAGGCCGTGCCAGAAGGTTACATGGATGGTGCTTTTCTCAAAATCCACTTCCTTCGCGTCCAGCATCACCACATTCGGCACCGCCCGGAACCGGAAAAGTCCCTGGGAGCCGGTGAAGATGTTATTCATGGCAAAGGTATGCAGCGTAGGGATAAACAGCTCTGCCATGGCTTATTCTTCCGTCAGAGCTTCCATCTCATCCAGAAGCTCGCCAAACAGCTGCAGGGCCTGGTTGACAGGCTCGGGACCGGTCATATCCACACCGGCGCCCTTCAGCAGATCGATGGGACTCTTGGAGCAGCCGCCGGACAGGAAGCCCAGGTAATCCTTCACAGCGCTCTCGCCTTCCGACAGGATCTTGCGGGACAGAGCGATGGCAGCGGAGTAGCCGGTGGCATACTGGAAGACATAGTAGTTCATGTAGAAATGGGGAATTCTTGCCCATTCCATAGCGATCCGGTCATCCACCACCATATCGGGGCCGTAGTACATCTCATTCAGACGCTTATACTCACTGCACAGAACATCCGCAGTCAGCGTCTTGCCCTCGGCGATCATCTTGCCGATGATCAGCTCGAACTCGGCGAACATGGTCTGGCGGTACAGAGTGCCCTTGAACTGATCCAGGAAGTGGTTGATGAGGTATGCCCGCTCCTTCTTATCGGTGGTCTTGCCCAGCAGGTACTGCATCAGCAGCGCCTCGTTGCAGGTGGAGGCGACCTCCGCCACGAAGATCACATAGCCCGCATCCACAGGGTTCTGGTGCTTGTTGGAAAGGTAGGAATGGAGTGCATGGCCCATCTCGTGAGCAAGGGTAAACTGGCTGTCCAGCGTGCCGGTGTAGTTCAGCAGCACATAGGGATGGACGGCCGTACCGGCGGAGTAGGCACCGCCACGCTTGCCGGCATTCTCATAGACGTCGATCCAGCGGTTGTCGAAGCCTTCCTTCAAAATCTTGCGATAGTCCTCGCCCAGAGGGGCCAGAGCGTCATAGACGGTCTGCTTGGCCTCGCTAAAGGGGATCTTCTTATCCACATCCGCC
>JBGVJN010000111.1:0-26446 GCA_045129455.1 Faecousia sp.
GCAGCGCACCTTATACCTTCCCCCGGGGGTGGTGCTCCGCGCAGCGAATCCCTAATCTACATGATTGCCGGGGGCAATCATACCTTAATTCACAGGTGGCACGGCGATAGCCGTGACGGATGAGGAATGCGGGCGGTAACCCAATGAAAGGCAAACCTTACCAGACTTCTTCCCGTGTCCAACATTTCGCCGTTCCTCTCCCGCCCCAGTGTGCGCACTGGGGCACCCTCCCCCCGGGGGAGGGTATTTGCGGGCGGTCAATGACCGCCCCTACGAGAACAATGCGCCTGCGGCGATGCCGTAGGTCGCGGGCGAAAAAACCGAAGCGGCCCGCCCGCTTCGGTTTTCGTTCATTTTAAGTAAAGGGGCGTGCCGGGCTCGAAGCCCTGGGGCTTATAGGTCACGGAGCCGATGGGCTTGCCGTCAATACCGTACTTGGGATTGTAGCCGAAAAGGTTTACATAACTTTCCAAATCCGCCTTTTCCTCTTCCATAGCCTCCATCACCGCCACCGTGGCCAACACATCATCCACCGCCCGGTGGGAATTGACCACCTTGCCGGAAAGGCCGTAGGCCTCGATGGCATTGGCAAGCTTGTGGGGATAGCTGCGCCGGTCCTTGTACACCGTCAGAAGATCCAGCTTATCCTTTCCCTTCAACACGGAGATATCGCCGCTGCGCAGCAGCAGGTAGAAAAGGAAGCTCAGGTCAAAATGGGCATTGTAAGCAAGCAAAAGGGCATTTCCCGTGAACATCCGGGCAATATCGGCGCAGACCTGGGTCTTGGGGATGCCACGCTGGGCGATATCCTCATTGGTGATGCCCGTGAGCTTCTGGATCATGGGCGGCACGAAGGAGCCGGGGCTGAGGGTCACCAGCTGATCGTATTCCTCCACCACCTTGGGCTGACCGTCCACCTGCTCCACCACCACGGCAGAAAACTCGATGATCTCGTCACGGGCAAAGTCCAGTCCGGTGGTCTCAGTGTCGAACAGCACCAGTTTATCATATTTGGCAAACAGAGAAGCAAAATTCGCCATAAGCATTCTCCTTAAATTCCAGAGTCAATTGATCGTATTGGCGCGTCAGCGCCGCATAGCTTCCCCCTTGGGGGAAGCTGGCACAAAAAGCGGCTCTTCGGAACCGTTTTTTGTGACTGATGAGGGGCAAAACTAAACTTCTCCACCTGTGTAATCTTCGGTGAGCATTTCCCCTCATCCGCCTCGCATTCGCTCGGCACCTTCCCCCGAGGGGGAAGGTATATGCTCCGTCGCGCTGGTGTAGTCAATGACAAGCATCCGTTTACCCTTCCCTTGCCAGGGCAGAGGCTCGGGCGAATTTGCTTTTCGGCTCCGGGGACAGGTGGTAATGCCGGGCAAATTCCTCCGCCCAGCGCAGCAGCGCTTCCTCGCTGCCCTCTTTCAGCTCCGCCTCCACCTCGCAGATGGGCGCTTCCCGGTGGCCGGCAAAGAGCCTGCCCCGATCCACCGCCACCTCGATCACCGCGCCGGGGACGGTAAGCGTCAGAGCGTGCCGGGTAAAGGCAGCGCCGCAGGTATTCACCAGACCGCCGGCAGTCAAATGCAGCAGCACTTCCGGGGCGCCAAGTTTACATAACTCTCCAATGGCCGTATCGATCTCCGGGCATTGGGTCTCCCATTCTCCCCTGCCGTGGGTATCCAGCGGGGTCTTGACGGTGCAGACGGACACGCCGTTTTCCATCCGCCGGCGCAGGGTGATCTTTCTTGCTGCCAGAGCGCCATCGGGTGTGTCATAATAGGAGGTCTCCATACAGATGGTGATGAATTCTCCAAGATCCTCCAGGATCTTTTCCTGCTGTGCCGGGTCAGATGCGTATTTCAGCTCAAATTCTCTTCCCATAACCGCTCCTTACAGATCGATCCGGGTATCCAGAAGCCGGCGGCTCAGCGCCAGGATCCGGGGCGTACCCAGGGTATTTTCCCACACAAGCTCCCCATTCCCAGGAGAAAGCAGCTGCTTTTCCTCCAGCAATTGCTGCGTCCTGCGGGCGATGGCTTTGCCGCCGTCCAGCAGCGGGATCTCCCGGCCCAGAGCCTCCCGGATGGCCGGGGCGGCAAAGGGATAGTGGGTGCAGCCCAGCACCAAAGCATCCAGAGAATCCTTCACAGGATCCAGATAATTCTTCAGCAGCGCCACGGTCTGGGGATCATTTTCCTTTCCCTGCTCCACGATGGCTGCCAGCTCCGCCACCGGCAGCAGCTCCACCCGGGCATCGCCTGCCTTCCGGGCGATCAGCGATAAAATTCTGGGCGATCCCAAGGTCGCCGGGGTAGCCATAACGCCCACCGTGCCGCCGGGGAACATTCTCGCCCCCACCGCCACCGCAGGCTCCGTGCCCACGATCACCAGGTCGGGGTATTTTTCCCGCAGGGTATCCACCGCCACAGCGGTGGCCGTATTGCAGGCGATCACCAGGGCCTTCACCGGGCGGGTCATGATCTTCTCCACCGCCGCCAGGGTCAGCTCCAGGATCTGCTCCGTGGGTCGGCTACCATAGGGGGCATTGGCCGAGTCGCCAAAGTACAAAAACCGCTCGCCGGGCATCCGTGAGCGCAGGCACTGGAGGACACTGATCCCACCAAGGCCCGAATCAAACACGGCAATATAGTCATTGGGGCTGTTCATGCGCTCACCGCCTTTCTTTTTTGCTATTTTAGCAGAATTTTCTCCCGGTTGCAACCTGTGGAGGAAATTTTCGGCGGCGTGGTTGCAACCACCACCGTACTGTGATAAAATGGGGCTGAAATCCAGTAAAGGAAACCATGATTATGAGAAGATTTTTCTTTTTTCTGTTGGTGATGCTCCTGTGCGCCGGCCTCTTCGGCTGCGCCATGCTGCTCCCCGGAGAAAGCAGCGTCCCCACCACGGAAGCTACCGAGCCATCCACGGAGGTGACAGAGCCTTCCTCCCAGCCCACGGAGCCGCCCACAGAGCCTCCTACGGAGCCTGCGCCTACGGAGCCGCCCTACAACGATCTTTCCGAGGATCCCATCGTCACCGGCTTCATCTACATCACCACCGGCGGCATCGAGCTGAATGCGCAGTACCAGGAAGCCTCCATCCGTGTGGAATGGGACGGCGGCAGCATCCAGGAGCAGACGGTTAAGATCAAGCACCGGGGCAATCTTTCCCTGAAGATCGCCATGAAAAAATCCTACAATGTAAAATTCGACAGCAAGATTTCCTTCATGGGCATGGACGAGAGCAAAAAGTGGTGTCTGCTTGCCAACCATTTCGACAAGAGCATGCTGCGCCCGGAGATCGGCTTCGACTATGCCGCGGCCCTGGGACTGGAATACGCCTCCCAGACCCGGATCTGCAAGCTGTACCTCAACGGTGTGTACCGGGGCATTTATATTGTGGTGGAACCCATCCAGGACGGCAAGGGGCAGGTGGATCTGGATCTGAGCGAAGGAGATTTCCTCATTGAGCGCAACGCCAACTCCGACCGTGACGAATCCGGCACCATCTACTTCAAGACCAACGGCGGTCTGCGGTTTGAATTCAACGAGCCGGAGGAGATGACCGCCGCCCAGGCAGCGGAAAAGATCGAACTGCTGAATCAGATGGAAGCCGCCATCCAGACGGCGGACTTCGACACCTACAGTAAGTATATCGATGTGGAGTCCTTTGTGGATTTCTATATCTACCACGAGCTGATCAAGGATGTGGACTTCGGCCGCTTCTCCACCCGATACTATGTGCAGGGCGGGCTGCTCCACGCCGGCCCTCCCTGGGATATGGATCTTGCCATGGGCAATGTGTCCGCCAGCTACTTTGAAGCCCCCTACCGCCTTTACCACAACCGGGGCAACTACGGCAACGGCTCCGGCAGCAGCATCAGCGGCTACTGGGCTGCCAATATGGACTTCTACCAGTGGCTTTGCAAGGATGCTGTGTTCATGGAACTGGTGAAGGAGCGGTGGCAGCAGGTCTGGCCCGCCACGGAAAATCTGGTGAAGGAAAATGAACTGGGCATCAGCCGCATCGATCACTATATGACCGTTTACGATGTGCTGGAGTCCAACTACAATCCCCTCCACGCCGGCTGGCCCGTCAACCGGCCCAGCGTGAACATCGCCCACGACAAGCCCGCCCAGGATTACCGGGGCAATGTGGAATACCTGCGCACCTGGCTGACAGAAAGAATGACCTGGCTGAACCAGCAGTGGGGCCCGGCGGAAATCGACAATTGAAATGACAGATAATGTAGGGGAGGGTCTTGACCGCCCGCCTTGCCTCCCTCGTTTTGAGGGAGGTGGCTTCGCCGCAAGGCGAAGACGGAGGGAGTTAACTCCCCCAGTCACGCTGATCGCGTGACAGCCCCCTCATAACGAGGGGGCCGAGATGGGATTATCGTAGGGGAGGGTCTTGACCCTCCCTTTCCTTTATGGGAAGGATTTGTAAAAAACGCCGCACAATGTAAACTCATGTCATTCCGAGGACGGCTATGCCGTCCGTGGGAATCTCCCGGTGGGGTGTTGCATCCACATAGGTACTCATGTAGCCGCAAGATCGTACCGGGAGATTGCACCCCAAGGGCACTTCCTCGCGCGATGCGCTCGGGCGCCACGTCGCTTCGCTCCTCGCAATGACAGGACCTTGGTGCATTGCATCCGTAGGGGACGGGTTTCCCGTCCCGTTTGCGGGAGGCGGAACGCCTCCCCTACGAAAAGGTGCGTCGCCCTTGTAGGGGCCGATGACCACATCGGCCCGATACCTTCCCCCCTTGGGGGAAGGTGCCCCAGTGCGCACACTGGGGCGGATGAGGGGTTACAAAGCGCGAAATCTCAGTGCAGTAACGGGTTCTTCGTACCCTGCACCACATCAGTCACCTTCGGTGACAGCTTCTCCTCAAGGAGAAGCCTTTTGGGGACGATGTGGTCATCGTCCCCTACAGTATCACCATAGTATGTTGCGCTTGTAGGGGCGGTCATCGACCGCCCGCATACCTTCCCCCCGGGGGAAGGTATGAGGTGCGTAGCCCTTGCAGGGGCGCTGGTCATTCCCTATATAAAAAAGGACAGGCATGGTTGCCTGTCCTTTGGTTTTATCTGTGCTTACCCAGGAAGAAGAATGCCAAAGTGCCGGGGCCTGCATGGGAGCCGATCACCGCGCCCACATAGCCGATGACCACTTCCTTGACACCGTACTCCGCCTTCAGCTTTTCCGCCAGGTACTGCGCGTCCTCCCGGCAATCACCATGGGAGATAAAGACCGTGGAATTGTCGAAGCCATCACCCAGCTCCTTCAGCTTGTTGGCCAAAGCCAGGATCGAAGCCTTGCGGCCACGGGCCTTGGACACATTGATCAGGTGGCCCTCGTCATCCACATGCAGCACCGGCTTGATGCTCAGCATCGTACCAACCACCGCGGTAACAGCGCTGACACGGCCGCCCCGCTTCAGATACATCAGATCGTCCACAGTAAACCAGTGGCATAGATTCCGCCTGTTCTCCTCCAGCCATTTTGCCAGCTCCGGGGCGCTCATGCCCTCGTCACGCTTCCTGCAGGCATACCACACCAGCAGACCCTGGCCCAGGGATGCGCACAGGCTATCCACCACATAGACCTTCCGGTCGGGGTACTTTTCTGTCAGTTCCTGGCCGGCGATCACCGCGGACTGATAGGTAGTGCTCAAGCCGGAGGAAAACACGATGACCACCGCATCCTTACCCTCTGCCAGGGAAGGCTCGATCATCGCTGCCCAGCGGTCGGGATTGACGGCAGAGGTGGTCGCCTTTTCGCCGCCACGCAGGCCATCATACAGTTCTTTGATGCCCTCGTCCACAGAGTCGGGCTGCTCAGCGCCACGGAAATTTACATACAAAGGCACGCTCTTGACACCCAAAGTATCCAGAAGGCTCTGGGGAAGGTCGCAGCCGGAATCGGTAATGATCTGATAATTCGCCATAATGTAACACGCTCCAAAATTGATCCTGCCACCAAAGGTGACTACGCAGTATATCATAGCCGTTTTTGCGCCGGTTGTCACCCTGCCCGGCTGAGAAACCCCGCCCGACGCTCTCCAATGGGTAGAAAAGCCTCCTCTACTGTGGGTAGAGTGGGTTTTTCGGGCGGTTTCGACGGTTGGCACGGCGGCGCTCCCCTTTACTTTTCCCCGGGAATCTGTTATTGTAAGGTATCCGTACCCAAGGAGGCGATGGCCATGAAACCGAAAAAGCTGGTGCTGCTGGCGCTGCTGACCGCCATCGCCCTGACGGTCTTTCTCATCGAGGCCCAGATCCCGCCCATCGTCCCTATCCCCGGTGTGAGGCTGGGGCTTGCCAACATCGTCACGGTGTTTGCCGTGTTCGCCATCGGATCCCGTGAGGGGGCGGCGGTGCTGCTGTGCCGGATCTTTCTGGGCGCTGTCTTCGCTGGGAATTTCAGCACCATCCTGTATTCCGCCGCCGGCGGCTTCTGCGCCATCGCAGTGACCGTGGGTATGAAAAAATTGCTGACAACCCGGCAGCTTTGGGTGGCAGGCGCGTTGGGGGCTATGGCTCACAATATCGGCCAGATGGCCGCCGCTGTGGCTATCTCCCAAACACCTTCGCTGGTCATTTATCTTCCGCTGCTGCTGGCCATCGCCATCGTCACCGGCAGCCTCACAGGCCTTAGTGCCCAAATACTTCTGCACAGAGGGGAAAAACTATGGAAGACCTTTTTGCCCTGAGCTTTTCCAAAAACAAGATCAACAGTATCTCCAGCCTGGGCCTTGCCCACATCGGCGACGGTGTCTATGAGCTGCTGTGCCGCAGCTGGCTGTGCGTCCACGGAGATCAGACGGTGAAGACCCTGCACCGGGACACCATTGCCCTGGTGAAGGCCACAAAGCAGGCGGAATTTGCCGAAAAGCTGCTGCCGCTGCTGACGGAGGAAGAGCATGCCTGGTTCCGCCGGGGCAAAAATGCCCACATCTCCGTGCCCAAGTCCGCCACCCGGGAGCAGTACGCGCTGGCCACGGGGCTGGAAGCCCTCTTCGGCGCTCTGTACCTGTCAGGCAGGACGGACCGGCTCAATGAACTTTTTGCCGCGCTGATGGAAGAATAAGTGGCGGCGTACCGTATACCTTCTCCCGGGGAGAAGGTGCCGAGCGCAAGCGAGGCGGAAGAGGAATGCGGGCGGTAACCTAACGATTAACACACTGTACCAGGCTTCTTCCCGTGTCCAACATTTTGCCGTTCCTCTCCCGCCCCCTTCGGGGGCACCCTCCCCCCGGGGGAGGGTATAGGCGGACGAGCAATGCTCGCCCCTACAAGGGCGACACACCTAGGCGATGCTGTAGGGCGGGGGCTTGCTCCCGCCGAAAAAGGCTTCTCCTGGAGGAGAAGCTGGCATTTGCGAGGAACGAGCAAATGACTGATGTGGTGTAGGGTGCGCAGCACCCGTTGGTGCAGTTCGATTTTGCGCCTTGTGGCCCCTCATCCGTCACGCCTGACGGCGTGCCACCTTCCCCCGAGGGGGAAGGTATTCGGCGGGACCAAGGCCCCGCCCTACAGAGAGCATCATACTTCTCTGCGCCGATTTTTACAGATCTGTCCGGGAGGTTGAGGGAGAGTCAAGCCCCTCCCCTGCGAGCATAATTTGTAATTTTCAATTTATAATTTATAATTGTTTTCTCTGGAGGCCGTATATGGCATTTGACGCGTTTTATCTTTCCGCGGTTTTGAATGAGCTGCGCAGTCTTTCCCAGGTGCGTGTGGAAAAGATCCACCAGCCTGCCCGGGACACGGTGGTTCTGCTGCTGAAGCACAGCGAGGGTCGCTGCAAGCTGCTGTTTGCGCTGAATCCCGCCGCACCCCGGCTGCATCTGACGCAAATGAGCTTCGAGAATCCCCCGGAGCCGCCTATGTTCTGCATGCTGCTGCGCAAGCATCTTTCCGGCGCCCGGCTGCTGGAGATCTCACAGCTGCCCATGGAGCGGTGCGCCCGATTCACCTTCCACTGCATCGACGAGATGGGCGACGAGGTGCAAAAGACTTTGGTCGCAGAGCTGATGGGCAGAACCTGCAATCTGTACCTACTCAGCCCCGAGGGGCGGATCATCGATTGTCTGCGCCGGGTAGGTCTTGACGAATCCGCACGCCGCCAAGCGCTGCCGGGCCTTTACTATCAGGACCCGGAGCCGGTGACGAAGGCCGATCCGACAAGGATGGAGCTTGCGGACTTTGAAGAAATGCTGGCCGCGCCGGGATCGGATGTTCTTGCCGACCGGCTGATGGACCATCTGGGCGGACTTTCTCCCCTGGTCTGCCGGGAAGCGGCCCTCTATGCCGCCGGCAGCACCGATGCCCGGGGCTATGATGAAACGACGGCGGAAAAACTTTATCTGTTCTTCCGGGAGCAGCTTTGCCATCCCGTACCCTGCTTCTATGCCGCCCCCGACGGCACACCAAAGCAATTCGCCTTCTGTCCCATCCGCCAGTACGGCAGCTTCACCCAGGCAACCGGCTTTTCGGCGCTTCTGGACAGCTTCTATGCCCAGCGCAGCCACAACGAGGCCATGCGCCAGAAGAGCCAGGCGGTGCGCAAGACGGTGCAGAATCTGTGCACCCGTCTGACCCGAAAGCTGGCCATCCAGGAAAAGGAATTGGCGGCCACCTTTGACCGGGAGCGGCTGCGGCAGCTGGGTGACATCGTCACCGCCAATCTGCACCGGATCACCAAGGGACAGACGGTGCTGCAGGCGGAGGATTTTTACGACGAGAATATGGCGCTGATCGAGATCCCCTTGTCCCCCATTCTTTCTCCCCAGCAAAACGCGGCGAAATTCTACAAGGATTACGCCAAGCTGAAAAATGCCGAAAAGGAGCTGACCACCCAGATCGCCCTGGGCGAGACGGAGCTGACCTATCTGAAAAGCGTGCTGGAGGAGCTGAACCGGGCCGGCACTGACCAGGAGCTGGAGGAGATCCGTCTGGAGCTGCAGCAGGGAGGCTACCTCCGGGCAGAATCCGGGAAAAAGCGCCCGAAGCAGCCCAAGACCGCCCCTATGCGGTTTGAATCCACCGATGGCTACACCATCCTCGTAGGCCGCAACAACCGGCAAAATGACGAGCTGACCTTCCGCATGGCCCGCAAAGACGATCTGTGGCTCCATGCCCAGAAGGTCCACGGCAGCCATGTGATCATCGCCTGCGCCGGCGAAAGCGTGCCGGACGATACGGTGACCCAGGCGGCCCAGCTGGCGGCCTACTATGCCGAATCCGCCGGAGGCCAGAACATCGCCGTGGATGTGACACCGGTGAAGCAAGTGAAAAAGCCCGCCGGCGGCAAGCCGGGCATGGTGATCTACCATACCTACCGGACAGTGGTGGTGAATCCTTATAAGGAGATCGTGGTGGATCCGCTGAATGCCGAGCATAAGCCGGAAGAATAAGTCAATACTAAAAGGACGAGGTCAACTCGTCCTTTTAATTATTAATTACAAATTACGAATTATAAATTGCGCAGGTCTCCGGGGTGGTGTATGTCACGGGCGGTCGATGACTGCCCCTGCGATAGAACAGAAGCACCCCATCTTGGCCCCCTCTGACGAGGGTAAGCAAAGCGCAGTCGGCGGGAGTGAATGACAGCCCGGTGGGCTGTCAGAGCCGCCGACCGGGCCGCCCGCAGGCGGCTGTCGCCGCCGAAAGGCGGTGACTGGGGGAGAGAAACCCCGATACATTTTCTCTCCCTCCGGCCCTTCGGGCCACCTCCCTCATCAGAGGGAGGCAAGGCGGGGGGGCGTTGACCGCCCCTACAAGCACTGTTTCCAACGGGGCAACAAACGGAAATCAGGTTTTTGTCGTTCAAAAATAATTTATAATTGCCCCTCTTGACTTTATTAGCACTCTCTGGTATAGTGTGCTTAGCACTCAAAGGTATTGAGTGCTAAGAAAGGAGGAAGCTATGGAACTGACCGAGAGAAAAAAGAAGATCCTGCGGTCCATCGTGGATCTTTACATCCGCACCGCGGAACCGGTAGGCTCCAAGGCCATCGCCGAGCTTCCGGATATGAATTACTCCTCCGCCACCATCCGCAATGAGATGGCCGATCTGACCACCATGGGTTATCTGGAGCAGCCCCACACCAGTGCCGGCCGCATCCCTTCCCCCTCCGGTTACCGGCTGTATGTGGATGAGCTGATGGCGGATTACCGTCTGAGCATGGACGAAGCCCACTCCATCAACGCTGCCATCGAGGAAAAGATGCAGCGGGTGGATAAGATGGTGGAAAAGGTGGCAAAGCTGGTGAGCCAGGCCACGGAGCTTCCCGCCATCTCCATGGCTTCCCGCCGGGGCGGCGCTACCGTCAGCCGGTTCGAGCTGATCCAAGCTGGCGAGGGCAGCTTCATCCTGGTGGTGATGCTCAGCTCCGACGAGGTGGTCAACAAGCTGATCAAGCTGCCTCTGAATGTGACGGAAAGCGATCTGAAGGTCCTGTCGGCCCTTCTCAACGCCACCATGACCCAGCTGAGCGCCGAGGAATTCACCCCCCAGCTTCTGGAGCGGATCATGGCCGCCGCCGGCGCCGCATCCACTCTGGTCCCCGTGATCGTGGAATTCACCGCCGACACCCTGCGCCGGCAGAGCAGCACCAATATGGCCGTGGCCGGTCATGTGCGGCTGCTGGATCAGCCGGAATACCGCAACATCGACAAGGCCCAGCGGGTCATGTCCAGCCTGGATGAGGAATCGCTGATGAATCTTCCGGCCATCATGCAAAGCTCCACCGGCACCCAGGTGCTGGTTGGCCCGGAAAATGTAGCCAAGGAGCTGAAGGACACCAGCGTGGTCATGACGAAATTCGACATCGGCGACGGCATGCAGGGCATGATCGGTGTGGTAGGCCCCACCCGAATGGACTACGCCAAGGTCACCGCCCGCTTAAGCTACTTCGCCGAGAGCCTTTCCAAGATGTTCGGCAAGCCTGAGCAGCCCCAGCTGCCCGGCAGCACAGAAGAACAAGAATAACCGCCAGGAGGAACCAACGTGGCAAAGAAGAAAAAGGAACAGGAACTGACCCCCGAGGAGGAAGTGACACAGGAAACTCCTGCGCAGGAGACTCCGGCAGAGCCGGAGGTCAATCCCTTCGAGGAAAAATACAACTTGGAGCATGACGCCCACCTGCGTCTTGCCGCCGAATACGACAATTTCCGCAAGCGCACCGCCAAAGAGAAGGAAGTCTCCTACACCCTGGGCCGCTGCGATGCCATCGAAAAGCTGCTGCCGGTATACGATAACCTGGACCGGGCCTTGCAGCAGGACACCCAGGACGCGGCCTTCAAGAAGGGCGTGGAGATGACCATGACGGAGCTGACCAAGATCCTCACCGGTCTGGGCGTGGAAATCTTCGGCGCTGCCGGGGAAGTCTTCGACCCGAATCTGCACAACGCCGTGATGCATCTGGACGACGAGGCCTACGAGGAAAACACCATCGTTCAGGTGTTCCAGAAGGGCTTCAAGCTGGGCGATAAGGTCATCCGCTTCGCCATGGTACAGGTGGCCAATTAAAAATTCACAATTACAAATGATAAATTCGTCCCGAAGGGACGCCGCAATTTATAATTTGTAATTTGTAATTATTCATTGTAAATAACTTAACTTTTCATATAGGAGGAACATTATTATGAGTAAGATTATCGGTATCGATCTGGGCACCACCAATTCCTGCGTGGCTGTTCTGGAAGGCGGCGAGCCTGTTGTCATCGCCAACGCCGAAGGCGGCAGAACCACCCCCTCTGTGGTGGCCTTCTCCAAGACCGGCGAGCGTATGGTCGGCCAGGTGGCAAAGCGCCAGGCGGTCACCAACGCCGGCCGCACCGTGGCTTCCATCAAGCGCCACATGGGCGAAAACTACAAGGTAGACATCGACGGCAAGAGCTACACTCCCCAGGAGATCAGCGCCATGGTGCTGCAGAAGCTGAAGGCTGATGCTGAGGCTTATCTGGGCACCACCGTCACCGAGGCGGTCATCACCGTGCCCGCATACTTCTCCGACTCTCAGCGCCAGGCCACCAAGGACGCTGGCAAGATCGCCGGTCTGGATGTGAAGCGCATCGTCAACGAGCCCACCGCCGCTGCTCTGGCCTACGGCCTGGACAAGGAAGGCGAGCAGACCATCATGGTCTACGACCTGGGCGGCGGTACCTTCGACGTATCCATCCTGGAGATCGGCGACGGTCTGGTGGAGGTCAAGGCCACTGCCGGCGACACCCGTCTGGGCGGCGATGACTTCGACCAGCGGATCATGGATTACCTGGTTGCCGAATTCAAGAAGGCGGAGGGCATCGACCTGCGCAACGACAAGGCTGCCATGCAGCGTCTGAAGGAAGCTGCCGAAAAGGCCAAGATCGAGCTGTCCGGCATGACCACCACCGCTGTGAACCTGCCCTATATCACCGCCGACGCCACCGGCCCCAAGCACCTGGATGTGACCCTCACCCGGGCCAAGTTCAATGAGCTGACCGCCGATCTGGTGCAGCGGACTCTGAAGCCCGTGAACCAGGCCATGTCCGACGCGGGCCTGAAGCCCAGCGATCTGGATAAGGTGCTGCTGGTTGGCGGTTCCACCCGTATCCCCGCTGTCCAGGAAGCCGTCAAGGGCATCACCGGCAAGGAAGGCTTCAAGGGCATCAACCCCGACGAGTGCGTGGCGCTGGGCGCTGCCATCCAGGGCGGCGTGCTCACCGGCGATGTGCAGGACATCCTGCTGCTGGACGTGACTCCCCTGTCCCTGGGTATCGAGACCATGGGCGGCGTATTTACCCGTCTGATCGACCGCAACACCACCATCCCCACCCGCAAGAGCCAGATCTTCTCCACCGCCGCTGACGGCCAGACCGCTGTTGACGTGCATGTGCTTCAGGGCGAGCGTGAGATGGCCGCTTACAACAAAACTCTGGGCAAGTTCCAGCTTTCCGGCATCGCTCCCGCGCCCCGTGGCGTTCCTCAGATCGAGGTCACCTTCGACATCGACGCCAACGGCATCGTGAAGGTCAGCGCCAAGGATCTGGGCACCGGCAAGGAGCAGAACATCTCCATCACCGCTTCCACCAACCTGTCCCAGGAGGACATCGACAAGGCCGTCCGTGAGGCTGAGCAGTTCGCTGCCGAGGATAAGGCCCGCAAGGACGAGGTGGACACCCACAATGCCGCCGACCAGACTGTGTACCAGACCGAGAAGGCTCTGGGCGAGCTGGGCGACAAGATCTCCGGGGATGAGAAGGCCTCCATCCAGAGCGCCGTGGATCATCTGAAGGAAGTGAACAAGGGCACCGATGTGGCTGCCATCAAGGCCGCTACCGAGGAGGTCCAGAAGGCATTCTATGCCGTATCCGAGAAGCTG
The DNA here is from genome assembly GCA_045129455.1 of Faecousia sp. Lineage (GTDB taxonomy): Bacteria > Bacillota > Clostridia > Oscillospirales > Oscillospiraceae > Faecousia. The sequence goes on from JBGVJN010000111.1 coordinate 13,379, forward strand.
TACCAGCAGGCAGGCCAGCAGGCCCAGGGCGGTGCGCAGCCCGGAGATGACGGCGTGGTGGATGCTGACTACGAGACCGTCGACTGATTTTTGAAAACCCCAAAAGGGGCGGTGCAAGCCGCCCCTTCTTGGTGTATTTCCCTTCTCCCGGGGAGATCTGTAGGGGCCGATGACCACATCGGCCCGTCGGAAAAATACGACCTCGATGGGCGTATTTTTTCGCTGGTTTATAGAAATTGCAGATCTTGCACCAACAATGTGTGAAATCTGCGAAGGGCCGATGTGGTCATCGGCCCCTACAACAGCGAATTCACAATATTCCCATTCCGTGGTTTTTACGGAAATTGAGGTGAGATCCATATGGCAGAAAATAAGCGTGACTATTACGAGGTGCTGGGGGTCCAGAAGGGCGCCAGCACCGATGAAATTAAAAAAGCCTACCGCAAGCAGGCCATGAAGTACCATCCCGACCGGAATCCCGGCAACACCGAGGCAGAGGAGAAATTCAAGGAATGCGCCGAGGCCTATGAGGTGCTTTCCGACGATGACAAGCGCGCCCGTTACGATCAGTTCGGCTTCGCCGGCGTAGATCCCAACTACGGCGCCGGTCAGGGCGGCGGCTACGGCAGCGGCTTTGGCGGCTTCGGTGATTTCGGCGATCTGGGGGATATCTTCGGCTCCTTCTTCGGCGGCGGCACCAGCCGTGCCAGCGCCAACGCCCCCCGCCGGGGTGAAAATGTGGGCGCCCGGCTGGAGGTGACCTTCGAGGAGGCGGCCTTCGGCTGCGACAAGGAGGTCTCCGCGGCCCGGATCGAGAATTGCTCCGCCTGCGGCGGCTCCGGCTCTGCCGACGGCAAGGTGGAGACCTGCTCCATGTGCCGTGGCGCGGGCCAGGTGCGTACCCAGCAGAATTTCATGGGCATGACCATGCAGTCTTCCACCACCTGCCCCCAGTGCAGCGGCCGTGGCAAAATCGTGAAGAATCCCTGCAACACCTGTAAGGGCAAGGGCAAGGTGCGCCGTACCCAGCGGATCAAGGTAAAGATCCCCGCCGGTGTGGATCACGGCCAGAGCCTCCGGGTCCGGGGCGAGGGCTGCGTAGGCAGCAACGGCGGCCCCAGCGGTGACCTGCTGGTGGAGATCTACATCAAGCGCCATCCCATCTTCTCCCGTGAGGACTATACCGTCCTGTGCGAGGTGCCCATCACCTTCGCCCAGGCTGCTCTGGGCGCCGAGATCCAGGTACCCACCCTGGACGGCAAGGTAAGCTTCGATCTTCCGGAAGGCACCCAGACCGGCACCACCTTCACTCTGGCCGGCAAGGGCATCCCCATGGTGGGCAGAAACCGCCGGGGCGACCAGCGGTTCACCGTAGTGGTGGAGACCCCCACCAAGCTGACCCGGGAGCAGAAGGAGCTGCTGCGGCAGCTGGATGACACCCTGGAGATCAAGAGCAACCCCAAGGGCAAGAAATTCTTCGATATGCTCAAGGACCTGTTTGACTGATACGAAGACCCCGGACGGTTTTGCTTCGTGTATTTAACAGAGAAACGAGTGGCTTACTTACCGGAAGGTCGTTTGACCTTCCGGTTTTTCGTTGTGGAGCGGGGCAACCACCCGGTAAATCGCATCCGGTGGACAGCAGGGCGCTCTGCTTGCCTCCCACGGGAAAATACCTCTACACACTTCGACAGACTTTTTTACACAAATCGTGTAATATGAATACCATCACAAATAATTTGGAGGTATTCATTTGAAAAGTGTGGATTTTCGCAATGACCCTATGTTTCTTCGCAACCAGTTTGCCAGAGACGGAACCTTGGAAATGCCTGTCATCAAAAAGACGAAGCTGGACCTTGATAACATCGAACTGATCGGCTATGATAAGCTCAGCGAGGGACAGAAAGAGAAAATCGTACATTTCTTTCTGGATGACTATAAATTTGAGGTTCTCTGGAAAGACCCGGAACCCCGTGTGGAAAAGTTGAAGGAATACCGTGCTATTCTCTCTCCACAATTCAGTATGTACACGGAGATGCCAGTGGCGGTACAAATTCACCAGGTGTTCAAAAGCCGCTGGTGCGGTTCCTATTTTCAGTCTAAAGGCTTGAAAGTCATTCCGTCCCTGGTATGGGGCGAAGCGGATACTTTCTGGTTCAGCTTTGATGGCGTGGACGAGGGTAGTGTAGTGGCCGTTTCTACCGTCGGTATGCGGACAGAAAAGCAACTCTTCATGGCAGGCTACAAGGAAATGCTGCGGCGAATCAAACCTAAAGCCATTATCTGCTACGGTGAACCTTTTGAGGAAATGGACGGTAGGCTGATTATTGTAGACTACGCAGCGACCAACAATCTGGATCAGAAAAAAACCCATACTCAGCCTGTTGTAAAGTATATGCGCATCATGATTACAAAAGGCGGCGGATCAGCTGGCGGTAACAGCGGACAGAACAGGCTCTCGTCCAAGCCCCCTCAGTTAAAGCATATGTTTGCAGATCGGCCCGGACATCTGCCGGACACCCCTGAAAATCGTGCTCTGTTAGAATCTGTTGCAAATAATCCAAATAATTATCTTGGAACGGATAGTATGAATACACAATGGTACGCGCAGATTCACTCTGATGGTAGCCAGATATGGGCAAGAGTGTGGAATGGTTTTATCTTTAATGGCGGTATCAATGCAGTCCCCAGAGAATGGAATCCTGTTACCGGGCTGAATAACAATCCATTGGAATAAGGAGAAATATTATGAAAAGAACCTATTACGAGCGGTGCTATATCGCTTTTTACTGGACATTGGAACATATCTTTAGGCAATCTGACGCACCTACCTCACCGCATCCGTTCAGTCTGTGCGATCTGCTGAGTGATATGTGCCCCTTTACTTTTTCAACAGGTATGTCTGCAGATCCTGCGGCTTATGCTGATTACGAAGATTTGCTTAAAAGCAAGATTAGAAGTGAAGACGACGAAACTGTACTGAATGGATATGCTGCAGGACGGGAATACATGCAAATGTATATGGCCGAATACGAGTACGAACTGGAATATGCAGTAGAAAATTACTCTTTGGATGATTATGCTTTGGCATATGAGAAAGCTAACGCAGAAAATACTCAGTAAAGCATAAAAACACGAGCAAGTGGTTTGTTCACTTGCTCGTGTTCTCCGTTAAGGACATCATGTTTCGCCGTCCGGGGTCTTTTTGTCGGGAATATGGGAAATAAGAATTTACAAACAGGCTATGATTTTTTATTTTATTATGCTATAATGGGTAAAATTGGTTTGGTATTGCCATTTTCCAAATTACGAACTGTGAGGTTAGATGAACTATGGGACTGATTACGAAGATCTTCGGCACCCGATCTGAACGGGAGCTGAAAAAGATCCGCCCCACTGTGGATAAGATCCTGGCGCTGGAGGAGGCGTATGCCGCCCTTTCCGAGGAAGCGCTGAAGGGAAAGACCGCCGAATTCAAGGAGCGCCTTGCCCAGGGTGAAACGCTGGACGAGCTGCTGCCCGAGGCCTTTGCCGCCATCCGGGAGGCTGCCTGGCGTGTGCTGGGCATGAAGCCCTATCCCGTGCAGCTGATCGGCGGCATCATTCTCCACCAGGGCCGTATCGCCGAGATGAAGACCGGCGAAGGCAAGACCCTGGTGGCGATCCTGCCCTGCTATCTCAACGCGCTGACGGGCAACGGTGTCCATGTGGTCACCGTCAACGAATATCTTGCCAAGCGTGACTCCGAGTGGATGGGCAAGGTCTACCGCTACATGGGTCTGACCGTGGGTCTGATCATCCCCGGCATGAAGAGCAGCGAGCGCCGGGAAAGCTACGCCGCGGACATCACCTACTGCACCAACAACGAGCTGGGCTTCGACTATCTTCGTGACAATATGGCCATCTACAAGCAGGAGCTGGTCCAGAGAGGTCACGCCTTCGCCATCGTGGACGAGGTGGACTCCATCCTCATCGACGAGGCCCGTACGCCGCTGATCATCTCCGGCAAGGGCGAAGAATCCAGCAAGCTTTACGAAATGGCCGACTATTTCGTCTCCACACTGCGCAAGCAGGTCTTTGCCAAGACCGACGAGAAGGAGGTCCAGGACAACTACGACTGCGACTATTTCGTGGACGAGAAAAGCCGCACCGTATCCCTCACCGCCAGCGGCATCGCCAAGGCAGAAAAATACTTCGGCGTGGAAAATCTTTCCGACGCGGACAACACCACCCTCTCCCACCACATCAACCAGGCCATGAAGGCCCGGGGTCTGATGAAGAAGGACATCGACTATGTGGTCAAGGACGGCCAGATCATCATCGTGGACGAGTTTACCGGCCGACTGATGTACGGCCGCCGTTACAACGAAGGCCTGCACCAGGCCATCGAGGCCAAGGAGCGTGTGGATGTGGCCAGCGAGAGCAAGACCCTCGCCACCATCACCTTCCAGAATTTCTTCCGCCTGTACCAGAAGCTTTCCGGCATGACCGGTACCGCTCTGACAGAGCAGGAGGAATTCGCCACCATCTACCATCTGGATGTGGTGGAGATCCCCACCAACAAGCCCGTGGCCCGTATCGACCAGCCGGATGTGGTGTACAAGACCGAGGCCGGCAAGTTCCGGGCCATCGTGCGCCAGGTGCTGGAGTGCCACGCGAAGGGCCAGCCGGTGCTGGTGGGTACCATCTCCATTGAAAAGAGCGAGATCCTCAGTAAGCTGCTGAAGAAGCAGGGCATCCCCCACAATGTGCTCAACGCCAAGTACCACGAGATGGAAGCCCAGATCGTGGCCCAGGCGGGTAAATTCGGCGCCGTGACCATCGCCACCAACATGGCCGGCCGTGGTACGGATATCGTCCTGGGCGGCAACGCGGAATTCATGGCCAAGAGCGAGCTGCGCAAGCAGGACATCCCCGAGGAGCTGCTGGCGGAGGCCGATTCCTTCGCCGAGACCGACAACCAGGAGATCCTGGCCATCCGGGAAAAGTACGAGGCCCTGCTGCAAAAATATAAGGCCCAGATCGCGGACGAAGCGGACAAGGTCCGTGCTGCCGGCGGCCTGTTCATCATCGGCACCGAGCGGCATGAATCCCGCCGTATCGACAATCAGCTCCGTGGCCGTGCCGGCCGTCAGGGCGATCCCGGCGAGAGCCGCTTCTATCTGAGCCTGCAGGACGATCTGATGCGCCTGTTCTCCTCCGACCGGGTGATGACCATGATGGACTCCCTGGGTCTGGACGAGGACACCCCCATCGACGCCAAGATCCTCTCCGGCGCGGTGGAAAATGCCCAGAAGAGCGTGGAAAGCCGCCATTTCCGCTCCAGAAAGAGCGTTCTGGAATACGACGATGTGATGAACACCCAGCGTGAGGTCATCTATGCCCAGCGCCAGAAGGTACTGGACGGCGAGGATCTGCGGGAGAATATGCTCAGCATGCTCCGCTCCACCATTGAATCCGCCATGGGAGATTCCCCCGCCCAGATCCTGGGTCAGTTCCAGGGAGTCTTCTTCCCCAGAGGCGCCCTCACCGCTGAGGAATGCACCGACCCGGACAAGGTCTATGAGGTCGCCCGCCAGACCTATGAACGGAAGGAAGCCGCGCTGACACCCCAGGTGATGCGTGAGCTGGAACGGGTGATCATGCTGCGGGTAGTGGACGAATACTGGATGGATCAGATCGACGCTATGGACGATCTGAAGCAGGGCATCGGTCTGCGGGCCTACGGTCAGCACGACCCGGTCATTGCATATAAAGAGGAAGGCTTCCAGATGTTTGAAGCCATGGTCACCGCCATCCGTGAGGAGACCATCCGCCGTCTGTTCCTGGTGCAGCTGCGCCCGACCCAGGAAGTCAAGCGCCAGCGTGTAGCCAAGGAGACCGGCACCGCCGCCGCTACCAACACCCAGGTGAAGAAGGAGCCTGTGCGCAACAAGGATAAGAAGATCGGCCCCAACGATCCGTGTCCCTGCGGCAGCGGCAAGAAGTATAAGAAGTGCTGCATGCAAAAGGATAAGATGGAGTAAGTACTAAGGCCCCCTTGTGCAAAGGGGGCTGGCAAAAATCTTTGATTTTTGACTGGGGGATTGTATCATGGACTATAAACACAGCAAAAGTCTTGTCGCCAACGCAAGATCTCTCAGGAAAAACATGACCAAGGAAGAGCGGCATTTGTGGTACGATTTTCTTCGCAGCTACCAACCCCGCTTTCTAAGGCAAAAGATCCTCGGAAGATACATCGTGGACTTTTACTGTCCGGCTGCGAAAATCGTAGTCGAGTTGGATGGATCTCAGCATTATGATCCTACAGGCATCAAGGAAGATACTGAGCGTACCGCGTATCTGCAAAATTACAATATCCAAGTCATCCGCATTCCGAACAACGAGGTCATGAGAAATTTCCCCGGTGTTTGCGAATATATAGATCTGCAAGTAAAACAATCCCTCAGTCAGCTTCGCTGACAGCTCCCTTTGCACAAGGGAGCCTTGGGTTGCGCAAAAAACTAACAGGAGAAGCTATGATCACCATTACCAAAGGTACAATGGAATATCTGGCAGCGGAGAACATTTCCGCGGCCCATGGCTTCACCACCCGTCGGGGCGGTGTCAGCGAGGGCTGCTTCCGCTCTCTGAATCTGACCCACCATCGGGGCGATTCCCGGGAAAATGTGGAGGAAAATCTGCGCCGGCTGGGCGCTGCCATCGGCTTTTCCCCGGAAAACCTGGTGCTGACCCGCCAGACCCACACGGACATCGTCCGGGTGGTCACGGAAGCTGACCGCCGGGGTACCGACCACCGGGAATACCCCGAGTGCGACGGTCTGGTGACCAACACACCGGGCCTTGCGCTGATGGTCTTCACCGCCGACTGCACCCCCATATTGCTTCATGACCCGGTCACCGGCGCCGTGGGCGCCGTCCACGCCGGCTGGCGGGGAACGGCCGCGGATATCGCCGGCAAAGCAATGAATGCTATGGTGGCCGCCTTTGGCTGCGCCCCGGAGAATATCCACGCCGCCATCGGTCCCAACATCGGCCGGTGCTGCTTCCAGACCGACGCGGATGTGCCCCAGGCAATGCTCCGCACCTTCGGTCAGGCGGCGCAGGAATTTATCCACCCCCAGGGGGATAAATATTATGTAAACCTAAAAAAGATCAATGCTCTGGCTCTGGGCCGGGCAGGGGTCACATCCATTGATATCAGCGAGGACTGCACCATGTGCCAAAGTGATCGCTTCTGGTCTCACCGGGTCACCGGTGCTGCCCGGGGATCCCAGGGTGCCGTCATCGTATGCAGGGAGGCTACGCCGTGAAACGAATGTTAATACTGCTTCTGTGCGCGGTGCTGGCTGCCACCCTGTTTGCCGGCTGCGCCCCAGAGGATTCCCCCTATATCCCCACCGGTGACGCTCTGGAGGGCTTCAGTCCTCCCACCGTCCCCACCGAGCCGGATCGTACCCAGGCTCTTTCCCTGGGCTATTTCCCCGAATCCACCACCAATCCCTACAACTGCACCAATATCCACAATCGGGTACTGTTTTCCCTGCTCTACCAGAGCCTGTTCGCCATCGACGAGAACTACGGGGTATGGCCTGTGCTTTGCCAGCGGTATGAGGTCTCCGACGATCTGAAGGTCCACACCTTCTACATCGCCGAGGCCACCTTCCCCGACGGCACCATGCTCAATGCCCACGATGTGGCCGGCAGCATCAACTATGCCCTCCACAGCGCCTATTATTCCGGCCGGTTCAAGTACCTCGAGAAGATCCAGGTGCTGGATACCATGGTGCTGCAGATCACCACCTCCACGCCCTACGGCGACCTCCCCCTTCTTCTGGATATTCCTATCTGCAAATTCGGCACGGAAACGGAAGAATTCCCCATGGGTACCGGCGCGTATGTGGTGGAGGAGACCGTCAGCGGCCTGCGCCTGCGGCGGCGCACCTTCTGGTGGTGCAAGCCGGACAACTGGCCCGTCACCGCGGAATATATCCCCCTGGTGCCGGTGGATTCCGTTTCCGAGCTGCGAAATCAGTTTGAGTACGGCAATGTGAGCGTCATTTGCGCCGATCCCGGCAGCATCACCTATTCCGAGGTCCGCTGCGACTATGAGCTTTGGGATATGGAATCGGGCATTTTCGTGTATCTGGCGCTGAATTCCCGGTGCGAGGTATTCCAGAACGATGTGGTCCGATCCGCCATGGTCCGGTGCATCGACCGGAACTTCCTGGTGGACAATTACTACGGCGGCATCGCCGGCGCCGCGTATCTGCCCTGCTCCCCCCAATCTCCCTTCTACAGCAAACAGCTGGCTGCCAGCTACGGCTTCAGCATTGAGGCGCTGAAAGCAGCCATCGCCCAGGAGGGCTTTGTGGATGAGGAGGTCACCATTTTGCTGAACCGGCAGGATCCGGAGCGGCTGGCAGTGGGACGGGAGATCGCCAAGGTGCTGGAGGAATGCGGCCTGAAGGTCATCCGAAACGAATTTGACGAGCAGGTGTACAATGTCTTCCTGGAATGGTTCGACTATGACCTGCATCTGGGCCAGACCCGCCTGTCCCCCAATATGGACATCTCCCAGTTCTTCTCCGGCACGGATCCGCTGAGTATTGGCGGTCTGGAAAGTATGCCCCGGTACGCCATGAGCATGGAGGCTCTGGCCAACAGCGGCAACTACTACAACCTGCACAAGCTGATCATGCAGGACGGGCAGCTGATCCCTGTACTGTTCCGCAATTACGCGGTGTATGTCCAGCGCGGACTGTTTACGGATCTGTATCCCGCCCGGGATAATCTGTTCTTCTATTCTCTGGGCAGAACTCTGGAGGACGCTATGGCGCCGGAGGAAATCCCGGAGGAAGCCCAATAAAAAGCCGCCTTTGGGCGGTGATCCCCGCTGCGCAAAACATAAGGAGGAAACGGAAGTCAATGATTAGAAGACTTGCCCGGTGCATCCGGGAATATAAATGGGCTGCCATACTCAGCCCCCTGTGCATGATCGGCGAGGTGGCCATGGAGGTCACCATCCCCCTGGTCATGGCAAACCTGTATGACTACGGTGTGGTGCTGCAGGATATGCACATCGTCGTCACCCGCTCCATCCAGCTGGTGCTGTGCGCCATCATGTCGCTGGCCTTCGGCGTGGCCTCGGCCATCTTTGCCTCCCGTGCCGGCACGGGCTTTGCCAAGAATCTGCGCCACGATATGTTCTACCGGGTGCAGAAGTTCAGCTTCTCCAATATCGACAAATTCTCCTCCGCCTCCATCGTCACCCGTCTGACCAGCGATGTGGCCAACCTGCAGATGACCTTCCAGATGATGATCCGCATGGCCATCCGCTGCCCCATGATGCTGATCCTGGCGCTGATCTCCGCCTGGCAGCTGAGCCCGGAGCTGAGCAGCATCTATCTGATGGTCATGCCCGTGCTGGCCATCGCCCTGATCCTGCTGATCCCCAAGGTCTTCAATATCTTTGACAAGGGCTTTCGGATGATGGACCGGATGAACACCGTGGTCCAGGAGAATGTCCACGGCATCCGTGTGGTCAAGTCCTTCGTCCGTGAGGGCAAGGAGACCGAAAAATTCACCGATATTTCCGGCGAGCTTGCCTCCAACTTCTCCAAGGCGGAGAAGATCCTGGCGCTGAACAGCCCCATCATGATGATGTGCGTGTACGCGTGTATGCTTTCCATCTCCTGGGTAGGCGCCAGAATGGTCGTCGCCTCCGGCAACAATCCCCTCAACGGCCTCACCACCGGCCAGCTCAGCTCCATGTTTACCTACACCACCCAGATCCTCAGCGGTTTGATGATGCTGAGCATGGTATTCGTGATGATGACCATGGCCCGCACCCCCCTGCGCCGCTGCCATGAGCTGCTGACGGAGGAGCCGGATCTGGTATCCCCCGAAAATGCCGTGACCACCGTGGCCGACGGCTCCATCGACTTTGAGAATGTTTCCTTCCGCTACAGTGCCGAAGCCAAGCACCGGGCGCTGAAGGAAGTGGACCTACATATCCCCTCCGGCGCCACCGTGGGCATTCTGGGCGGCACCGGCTCCAGCAAATCCACCCTGGTGCAGCTGATCCCCCGGCTTTACGATGTTTCCGAGGGCGTGCTGAAGGTGGGCGGCATCGATGTGCGGGAGTATGACCTGGAGGTGCTCCGGGATAATGTGGCCATGGTGCTGCAGAAGAATGTGCTGTTCTCCGGCACCATCAAGGAAAACCTCCGCTGGGGCGATCCCAACGCCACCGATGAGGAGCTGATCCACGCCTGCAAGCTGGCCTGCGCCCACGAATTCATCGAAAGCTTCCCCGACGGCTACGATACCCACATCGAGCAGGGCGGCACCAATGTGTCCGGCGGCCAGAAGCAGCGGCTTTGCATTGCCCGGGCGCTGCTGAAAAAGCCCAGGATCCTGATCCTGGACGATTCCACCTCCGCGGTGGACACCCGCACCGACGCTTCCATCCGCCAGGCCTTCCGGGAGGAGATCCCCGGCACCACCAAGCTGATCATCGCCCAGCGTATCGCCTCCGTGCAGGACGCGGACATGATCGTGGTAATGGATGGCGGTCAGATCAGCGCCGTGGGTGACCACGAAACGCTGATGCGGACCTCCCCCATCTACCAGGAAGTCTTCTACTCTCAGCAGAAAGGAGGGCTTGAATAATGCCTCCTGTAAGAATGCGCGGCGACGGCCGCATGGCAAAAGACCCGAAAAAGACCCTCCTGCGGCTGCTGAGCTACATGAAAAAGTATATCGGCACACTGCTGCTGGTGATGCTGTGCATCGTGGCGGTGGCCCTTTCCCAGACCACCGGCTCCACGGCACTGGGCAAGATCGTGGATGAATTCATCCTGCCCATGGTTGCCGAGGGTTCGACGGATTTCGCGCCCCTGCTGAAATTTTTGATCCAGATCGCCTGTGTCTTCCTGGTGGGCATGGTGGCCAGCTTCCTGCAAAGCTATCTGATGGTCGGCGTCACCCAGGGCATCCAGAAGACCGTCCGTGACGAGATGTTCCGGAAGATGCAGCGGCTTCCCATCCGCTATTTCGACAGCAACACCGCGGGCAACATCATGTCCCGCTACACCAGCGATATCGACACCATGCGCCAGATGGTCTCCCAGTCCATTCCCCAGGCCGTGTCCTCCGTGGTCACCCTGGTGGTGGTGTTCATCACCATGCTGCGCACCTCCTGGATCCTGACCATCGTCTCCATGATCACGGTGGTGGGCGTATTCTTCACCACCAAGACCCTGGCGGGCAAGGCCGGCAAATTCTTCATTGGTCAGCAGCGCTCTCTGGGCGCGGTGAACGGCTACATTGAGGAGATGATCACCGGTCAGAAGGTGGTCAAGGTCTTCAATCACGAGGAAGTCTCCAAGCAGGAATTCGACAAGCTCAACGCGGAGCTTTGCAATAACGCCTTCTCCGCCGGTAAGTTTGCCAATATGATGGGCCCCATCAACAACAATCTGGGCTATGTCCAGTACGCGATCCTGGCCATCGTGGGCGGCATCATCGTGGTGCAGAGCGACGCCATCAAGGCCTTCCTGGGCGTCGAGTCCGAGGCGGCGATCCTGAGTCTGGGCAGCCTGATGGCCTTCATGACCCTGTCCCGAAACTTCAATATGCCCATCAACCAGATCTCCCAGCAGCTGAATTCCATCATCATGGCCCTGGCCGGCGCGGAGCGTGTATTTGAGCTGATGGACGAGCAGCCCGAGGCAGACGAGGGCTATGTGACTCTGGTCAATGCCCACATCGACGAAAACGGCAACATCACCGAAGCCACTGAGCGCACCGGCCGCTGGGCCTGGAAGCACCCCCACGGGGACGGCACCCTCACCTACACGGAGCTGAAGGGCGACATCGTGATGGAAATGGTGGACTTTGCCTATGTGCCGGAAAAGCAGGTGCTGTACGATGTATCCCTATACGCCACCCCCGGCCAGAAGATCGCCTTCGTAGGTGCCACCGGTGCCGGCAAGACCACCATCACCAATCTGATCAACCGCTTCTACGACATTGCCGACGGCAAGATCCGTTACGACGGCATCAACATCAACAAGATCCACAAGCCGGATCTGCGCCGCAGCCTGGGCGTGGTGCTGCAGGATACCAACCTGTTCACCGGCACGGTAATGGAAAATATCCGCTACGGCAAGCTGGACGCCACGGATGAAGAATGCATCCAGGCGGCAAAGCTGGCCAATGCCCACGATTTCATCACCCGTCTGCCCCAGGGCTATGACACGGAGCTGACCGGCAACGGTGCCAGCCTTTCCCAGGGTCAGCGGCAGCTGATCGCCATCGCCAGAGCCGCGGTGGCGGATCCTCCGGTGATGATCCTGGACGAGGCCACCTCCTCCATCGACACCCGCACGGAAAAGCTGGTGCAGGACGGCATGGATAAGCTGATGCACGGCCGGACCACCTTCGTCATTGCCCACCGGCTTTCCACCGTCATGAATTCCGACTGCATCATGGTCCTGGATCATGGTCGGATCATCGAGCGGGGTACCCACGAGGATCTCATCGCTCAAAAGGGCACCTACTATCAGCTCTATACCGGCGCTTTCGAGCTGGAATAAGCAAGCCTTCTGCCGCAGCATCCACCTACGGATGCTGCGGTTTTTCTTTTCATATACCTTCCCCCGAGGGGGAAGGTATATTCGGGCCGATGTGGTCATCGGCCCCTACGAAAAGAACCGATACGCCTCGTAGGGGCGGCCATTGGCCGTCCGTTACCCCAGTGCGATATCCGACAAGCGGACGAGCGATGCTCGCCCCTACGAGTGCAGCGCACCCTATACCTTCCCCCGGGGGGAAGGTGCCGAGCGTAAGCGAGGCGGATGAGGAATGCGGGCGGAAACCTAATGAAAAGCAAACCTTACCAGGCTTCTTCCTGCGTCCAACATTTCGCCGTTCCTCTCCCGTCTTTTTCGTCCCTCCTGCGTCGGTACGAAAAATCCACCCTCCCCCCGGGGGAGGGTATAGGGCCGATGTGGTCATCGGCCCCTACGAAAAGAACCGATACGCCTCGTAGGGGCGGCCATT
>JBGVJN010000112.1:0-29887 GCA_045129455.1 Faecousia sp.
CTACGGGCTTCTGAGCAGCCTTGGCTGCAGCCTTGGGAGCAGCGGCAGTGGCCTTCAGCAGATTTTCACGGACCTTTGCCTCCACCTGCTCAGCAATTTCGGGATTGGCCATCAGATAATCCTTCACGGAGTTGATACCCTGACCGATGCGCTCGTCACCCATGGAGAACCAGCTGCCGCTCTTCTGGACGATGTCCATCTGAACTGCCAGATCCACCAGCTCGCCCCACTTGCTGATGCCCTGTCCGTACATGATGTCGAAATGAGCCTCACGGAAAGGAGGAGCGACCTTATTCTTGACGACCTTGACGCGGGTCTTGTTGCCCACCACATTGCCGCCTTCCTTCAGAGATTCCACACGGCGCACATCCAAGCGCACGGAGGAATAGAACTTCAGAGCGTTACCGCCGGTAGTAGTCTCGGGATTACCGTACATCACACCGATTTTCATACGCAGCTGGTTGATGAAGATGACCACGCAGTTGGTCTTGGCAATGGTACCTGCCAGCTTACGCAGAGCCTGGCTCATAAGTCTTGCCTGCAGGCCCACGAAGGTGTCGCCCATCTCGCCCTCGATCTCCTGCTTGGGGACCAGGGCGGCAACGGAGTCCACAACAACGGCATCCACCGCGCCGGAGCGCACCAGAGCGTCGGTAATCTCCAGAGCCTGCTCACCGGTGTCGGGCTGGGAGACCAGCATATTATCGGTATCCACGCCAAGCGCGGCAGCATACACAGGATCCAGCGCGTGCTCAGCGTCCACGAAGGCCACCTCGCCGCCCATCTTCTGTGTCTCAGCCAGAATATGCAGAGCAAGGGTGGTCTTACCGGAGGATTCGGGTCCGTAGATCTCGATGATACGACCCTTGGGAACGCCACCGATACCCAGAGCGGCATCCAGAGCCAGAGAACCGGTGGGGATCGCCTCCACATTCATCTCGGGACGGTCGCCCAAACGCATGACGGTACCCTTACCGAAATTTTTCTCGATCTGCGCCAGTGCGGTCTGCAGAGCCTTCTTCTTATCGGATGCGGGAGTGGGAGCTTCGTAGGATGTCTTTTTCGTAGCCATAGTTAATCTTCCTTCCTGGGCAGCTGCGCGATGCAGGCCCTCTCTCTGTCATTATAATCTCTGGAACGCTCCAGAATGGTATACCCGTTTTCCCGGAGGATGTCGCATACCGCATCCCCCTGCCCCATGCCAAATTCAAAGCAGAGAAATCCGCCGGGCTTTAATGCTTCCCGGTAGTGCTTGCTGATGGCACGGTAAAAGTTAAGACCGTCTTCACCGCCGTGCAACGCCAGATGCGGCTCGTAATCGCGTACGCTGTGGGGCAGCTGCGTCATCTCCTCCGAGGTGATGTAAGGCGGATTGGATACGATCATATCGAATTTTCCCAGAAATGCCTGGGGTGGCTGCAAGGCATTGGCCTGAACAGCCGTAACTCTTGCGCCCAAATGGTTGGCGATGATATTCTTTTTGGCGATGGCCAGAGCGTCCTTGGAGATATCCGCAAGGGTCACCTTGGCATCAGGCAGGCGGCTGGCAATGGCGAGACCGATGCAGCCGGAGCCGGTACAAAGATCCAGGATCCGGGGTGCTTTCTCCAGGAAAAGACCCTGCTTGATCGCCAGCGCTGCTACGGCACAGGTGTCATCTCTGGGGATCAGAACATTATGGTCCACGGTCAGCTTGAGTCCGTAGAACTCCCATTCTCCCAGGACATACGCCAGCGGCTCACCGGCCAGAAGTCGGCCCACAGCGGCATCCATAGCCCCACAGACCTCGTCGGAAGCATACATCTCCCGGTCCTCCAGAAATTGCTCCTGTGTCTTGCCGGTCACATGGCAGATCAGATTTCTTGCCAGATAGCTGGCTGTCTGGGGGTCTTCCGCGGCCATCAGCAGCTTTCTCGCATCCAGATAGATCTGGGATAGCTTTTTTACCAACGGTCAGCGCCCTCCTCTTCCGGCAGTACGGCCTGCACAGCGGCAATGCCCACCTCGATCATGGAATCGTCCGGCTCATTGGTTGTAAAATTCTGCATCCACATACCCGGAGCGGTAAGCACACGGGTAAAAGCATTGTCGTGACGGCCGGCCCAACGGTTGATCTCATAAGTAATAGCCACCACCAGAGGCAGCAGGAGCAGCTTAAAGGCAACCATGATCAGACGATACAGGAAGCTGCCCCGCATAGCTTCCAGGGCAGGGATCAAAGACAGCAGCCCTGTGGAAGCAATGGAAAAGACCAAAATAGAGATGACCATGACCACAAGCAGGAAGCTGGTGCCGCACCGGGGATGCAGCCGGGTCTGGGCGCGGACATTGTCCACCGTCAGCTCCAGTCCCGCTTCATAGCAGCGGATGGTCTTATGCTCAGCACCGTGGTAGGCAAATACACGACGCATCTCCTTCATCCGGGAGACCAGCAGCATGTAGCACATAAATACCACGATACGGATCAAACCCTCAATGAGGTTCAGTACCAGCGTATTGGGGATCCACTGATCGAAGAAGCCGCTAACGATCATAGGCAGCAGGAAAAACAGCAAAATGGAAAGACCGAGGCCCATAAATACCGCGATACCGATCACGACCTTCTGGAAGGTCTCGTTGCCCAGCTTCTTCTCCAGCCACAGATCCAGCTTAGAGGGTTCTTCAGCATATTCCTCATCATCGGACAGATCAGCAGAGCGCATCAGCGCCTTCACGCCGGTCACCTGGGAGTCGAAGAAATTGATGCAGCCACGAACCAGCGGCCAGGTGGTAACGGACCCCTTCTCCCGGATCTTCCGGGGCATGGTCTCTACCTTCAGTTCGCCCTTTTCCCGGACGACGATGGCGTCTTTTTCCGGTCCACGCATCATAATACCTTCGATCAGCGCCTGCCCGCCGATCATTGTCTTGAATTTTTCGCAGCAGGGCTGCTGATTTTTCTTATCCATAGTGATCCTTCCTTACTGGGTGGCAGGCAGCAGCACAGTCACAAGCGTGCCGCCGCCGGGTGCATTCTCCAAAGTCAAAGTACCGCCATGCATTTCCACGATCTCATCGCATACTGCAAGACCGATGCCGCTGCCTCTGACTTTTGAGCTGCCCTTATAGAATTTTTTCTTTACGAGTGGTAATTCATCCTCGGCTATGCCGGGACCGAAGTCACGGATCTTGATAATGACCGTGTCATTATCACAATCAATGGAGGCTTCGATGCGCTTGCCCTCATAGCCATGCTTGGCGGCGTTGTCCAAAATATTAAGAAACACCTGCCGCAAACGTTCCGGATCGCAGGGGATCTCGGGGATCTCTGTATCCAGGTCAACATACTCCAGAAGGATGCCTTCCTGTGACAAACGGTTGGAGTACATATAGACCGTATCTTCAAATTCACTGCGAATATCGCACTGACGCACATTGAGCGTCATGCGACCGTCCTGGATCCTGGTAAAATCCAGCAGCTCCACAACCATTTCCGTAAGCCGCTGGGTCTCACGATGAATGATCTTCATACCTCTGCGTGCTTCCGGATCCAGCTCATCTCCTGCCAGGAGCGTTTCACTCCAGCCATTAATGGCGGTCAAAGGTGTACGCAGCTCATGAGAAAGAGAGGAAATGAATTCCGTCTGCATTTTCTCATTTTGGGTGATCTTTACGGAAAGCTCATTGATGGTATGGGCAAGCTCGCCGATCTCATCGTCATAGGGCGTAGTGATCTGGCTGCCGTAACTGCCGGCGGCGATCAGTTTTGCCTTGTCTGTGATCTTGGCCATAGGCACCAGGATCGTGCGGATATAATAGGAGTTGATGATCAATACGATCGCCAGAAACAGCAGAAATACGAACATGCAGATGGATGCGACAGAAAGTACCTGCTTGATCACCAGCTGAGTGGAGGTGACATAGCGCAGTACACCGATGATTTGACCGTTACTGTAGATCATAGGGCTGGAAACCGCAAGGATCAGTTCACCGGTGTGAGGATCCTGGCCAAAATAGTGCCGGATCTGGCGCAGCTGCATGGACTCCCCGATCTCAGGTGTCTGGGGTGCCCGTTCGGCCCAGTTGCCGGCGGATGTCGCGATCAGATTACCGCCGGCACTGATAAACTGAAGTTCAATGGTGTTTTTGTCCTCAAAGGTATTTGCGTAATTGATGCAGGATTGATAATAAGCCTTATAGTCCTGATCGATATAATCCGCAAAGAAATCGGTAGTGGTCTGGGCTCTGTTGCGCAGATCCGACACCATTCCGTTGTAGTAATACGCGGCAAAGACCGTTGTGACGATCAGCACGCACACCAGACCAAGGGTGCCGACTACGCCGACAGTATTGATCAGCCACCGCCTGCGCAGTCCCCCAAGTTTCTTCATGGAATGTCCTCTACTTTCAAAATACTCAGTTACCCCATTTGTAGCCGAAGCCCCAAACGGTGGTGATATAGGCAGGAGCCGTGGTATCGTCTTCGATCTTGATACGAAGACGGCGGATATTCACATCCACGATCTTCAGATCCCCTTCGTAATCCCGGCCCCAAACCGCAGCCAGAATATCTTCACGGGATAAAGCTCTGCCGGGATTCTGCATAAACAGCTTCATGATGGCATACTCCACCTGGGTCAAACGGATCCGATTGCCGTTCTTTTCCAGGGTATGATTGCGGGTATTCATCACGACGGGTCCCTGGGTCAGCAGCTCGGAGGATGCGGTGGGGTCGCCGCCCAGACGGCGGAACAGCGCATCGATACGGGCGGTCAGCTCCGCGGGAGAAAAGGGCTTGGTGACATAGTCATCCGCACCGGTCATCAGACCTGTGACCTTATCCATCTCCTGGGTGCGGGCAGTGAGCATCACGATGCCCATCTGCTTATTGGTGGCACGGATCCGCCGGCATACCTCAAAACCATCGATATCCGGCAGCATAATGTCCAGGATCGCCACACCGATATCGGGATACCGCTGCAGCTGCTCCAGCGCTTCACCGCCGGTGCCGGCTTCGATCACATCGTAGCCTGCCCGCTTTAGGTTGATCACCACAAAGCTGCGGATATTGACTTCATCTTCCATTATCAATACTTTTTTCATTTCATTACCTCTTATGTTTCTCCCGTGTTCCAATCACGAAGGATCATGTGAAAGCTGCTGATCATACCGTCCCGTGACATACCATAGGCAGCGGAAGCAACCTCCAGCTTGGCCGCATATACAGTACTGTCTGTGCGATGAAGCACAAAGCGGTTATCGGTCAGTGCCTGCTCTTCCCTCTTTTGTCCTGTCAGCACATAGATGGTCACAAGCGTCTGCGTTTGTGTGAAATCTTCGTCCCATATGGCAAATTCATAGCTGCTTCCCTTGGGGATCACGCAGAATCTGGATGCCAGGGTGCTGTCCAGCTGCAGATACCAACCGCCGATAAAGTTGTGGTAGGTGCAGAGCCTGTCCGTTTCCGTACCGTCGGAGGCCATGGAGAACCACCGGATCAGATGCTGATTTTCCGCGGCAGCTGTAGCTTCGGGAAGCTTCATTTCAATGAGGCCGGGAAGCTCCAGGATCCCGTCAGAATCGATATCATCAGCATAGATATAGTAATTTCTCGAGGTCTGGACATTGGTGCCGGTGGAATTGGCAAGGGAAACATTGGTAAGCTCCCCATCCACAAGGGCATACACATCCGTAATGATGGTATCGCTGCCGGTGCTGCTGGCTACAAAGACCGCATTGTACCCATCGGTGAGACCACCTTTGGCGATGCGCTTGATATGGCTGGCAGGCTCCGACATGGCAACTTCTTTGGAGCGCTCTACTGTGCCGTTTTCCGCGCTGAAAAGCTCCGCTGCACCATACGCGGGACCGTCATCTCCCGGACGCAGCACCATCAGTTCGCTAAGACCGTTCTTATTCAGATCTGTGGAGAGAAATTTTGTGTAATTGACGCTGAAAAGCTGCTCCAACTGACCGGAGCGCAGAGTGTATGCCGATACAGCCCGAATTACCTGGTCGCTGAGCTTGCAGCCAACCACGATCTCGAGTCCACGCTCATGATCCATGGGAATGTACTCCACTTGATCGAAGGAAGTACCGTTCAGCTCAATGGTATCCAGCAAGGAGAACTCCTGCCCCGTACCGGTGAAGATAAAGATCCTCAGGGGCTTTTCACCGGTGCCCCGTGCAAAGACAAGGTATTCCCCCACCCCATCTCCGTCCAGATCCGCGCACTGCACATTTTGCTGATGCTCGCCGGTGGTAGGCGCGCAATATTCCATAGAGGCCATAGCACCGTAGATAACGGATTGCAGATTGGTATACTCCTCGGATTTTTTTGGCAGGCAGTACAGCTGGTCAATGGTCTTGGGGCTGCAGCCGGCAAAAACGGTGACCGCAAGCAACGTCAAAAGCAATAATTTAATTATACGCACCATTGCGGTCACTCCTTTCAACAAAATATTATATCACATTACAGAGAAAAAGGAAAGTTATTTCACCACAACATTTGCTTTTCCCAACAGGTCTTCCAGTTCCTCCAGCATCCGTGCGTCAAGAGCAGCCTGTGCTCCGCGGATCTTTCTGGTGTCCGCAAAGAAAACCTTCACAGTACTTTCGCCGGGGAACATATTTACAATGGCCCTTACCTTCCGGTACCTGGGATCCTGTTCACCTGTCAGCTTAAGATAAAGCGTGCCTTGGATCGGCTGCGCCGGCTGGTGCACCGGCTGAGGCGCTACAGTACCGTCGGCATAATCTGACAAGGGTCGCACACGGTTGATGAGAATCTGAGGCTCTTTATCATCCCGCATGGAAAGCTTTCCAACCACGACGATTGCGGAATTTTCCTTAAGATAGCCTCCATACTGGTTGATCACACTGGAAAATGCCAGCATTTCCACTGCGCCGGTATCATCCTCCACGGTGACATAGGCCATCATGGAGTTGTTGCGGGTGGTCTTCATCTTCACATTCTGCACGATGCCGGCAACACTGATGAGCTGCTCATCCTCGTAGCCGCTTTCTTCATCCATCACCGTGCCGATGCTGACCACATGGGTGCCACGCAGGTACTGGCGGTAGTCATCCATGGGATGGCCGGACAGGTAGATACCCGTGGTCTCCTTCTCCATGGACATAAGATCCGCTTTGTTCATCTCCGGCAGGGTCGGGATGGGGATCTTAGCGGCATTATCATCCTCCAGAAGGGCAAACAGGCCCATCTGACCCTCCAAATTCTTCTTTCTGGAGTGAGAAACGCTGTCCATCATGGACTCGTACACCGCCAGAAGCTCACTTCTGTGATGCCCGAAGCAATCCATAGCGCCGCACTTGATAAAGTTTTCCACGGCCCGCTTGTTCAGCTCCCCTTCTCCCATTCTCTCCAGGAAATCCTCCAGAGATTTGAAGGGGCCGCCTTCATTGCGTTTTGCCACCATGGTGCGGATCAAGCCGCGACCCACATTCTTCACAGCACCCAGGCCAAAGCGGATGGCATCCCCTTCTACAGTAAAGGGATCATCAGAATGGTTGATATCCGGCGGCAGCACCGGGATCTTCATATCCTTACATTCGGCGATATAGCCCGAGATCTTGGTGGCGGAATCCAGGACGGATGTCATCAGCGCAGCCATATACTGCCGGGGATAATGGCACTTAAGATATGCCGTCTGATAAGAAACCACCGCATAGCACACCGCATGCGCCTTATTGAAGGCGTAATTGGCAAATTCCACGATCTCGTCGTAAATGGATTGGGCAGCACTCTCGCTGACACCGTGACCGATACAGCCGGTGATCCCCTGCTCCGGATCGCCGTAGACGAACACCTTGCGCTCCGCCTCGATGACCTTCATCTTCTTTTTGGAGATGGCACGGCGGATGTTGTCCGCCTGGCCCATGGTGTAGCCGCCCAGAGAACGGAAGATCTCAATGACCTGCTCCTGATAGACGATGCAGCCATAGGTGACCCGGAGGATCGGCTCCAGCAGCGGAGTCTTATAGGTGATCTTCCGGGGATCCAGCTTATTGGCGATGAAGGTGGGGATAGAATCCATGGGGCCGGGACGATAGAGGGCCACGATAGCCGTCATATCCTCGATCGATGTGGGCTTCATATTTACGCACACACCGGTGATACCGGCAGATTCCAGCTGGAAGACGCCCTGGGTCTTGCCCTCTGCCAGCATAGCAAAGGTCTCCGGGTCGTCATCCGGTACCGTATCGATATTGAAGTCCGGGTCGATCTTGCGGATCTGCCGCTCAGCGTCCTCAATGACCGTCAGATTGCGAAGGCCCAAAAAGTCCATCTTCAGTAGTCCCAGCTCCTCGATGGTAGTCATGGTGTACTGGGTGACGATGGTATCATCGTTTCGGGATAGAGGCACATAAGTGCAGACCGGGTCCGCGGTGATCACCACGCCGGCGGCATGGGTGGAGGTATTTCTGGGCATACCTTCCAGGCTGCGGGCAGTATCGATGAGCTTACGGACACGCTCATCCTCATCGTACATGGTCTTCAGCTGGGGTGAGGTATTCAGCGCTTCATCCAGGGTGATATGCAGAGTGTTGGGCACTGCCTTCGCAACGATATCCGTCTCCGCATAGGTAAAGTTCATGGCTCTGCCCACATCACGGATAGCGCCACGGGCGGCCATGGTACCGAAAGTAGCGATCTGCGCCACATGGTCAGCGCCGTACTTGGACACCACATAGTCGATGACCTCACCTCTGCGTTCCTGGCAGAAGTCCGTATCGAAGTCGGGCATGCTGACTCGCTCGGGATTGAGGAATCTCTCAAAGATCAGCGCGTACTTCATGGGATCCACTTCTGTGATGTGCATGCAGTACGCCACGATGGAAGCTGCGCCGCTGCCACGGCCGGGTCCTACAGGGATGCCGGATTCCTTGGCATAACGGATAAAATCCCACACAATGAGATAGTAGTTCACATAGCCCATACGGCTGATGACACCAATCTCATATTCCAGCCGCTCCAAATAGCTCTCAGGAGGGTTGGTATAGCGCTCCCGGAAGCCATCCATACACAGCTTGCGGAAGTATTCTTCATTGGTGTACCCCTCGGGCACTGGGAAGGAAGGCAGATGATACTCATGGAAGGTAAATTCCAGATTGCACATATCCGCGATCTTCGCCGTATTGTCGAAGGCCTCGGGACAATTGGGGAACAGACTGCGAAGCTCCTCCTCACTCTTGAGGTAGAATTCCTCCGTCTGGAACTTCATACGGTTCTCGTCGTCCACAGTCTTACCGGTCTGGACGCAAAGCAGAACATCCTGCATGGCTGCGTCTTCCTTGCGAAGATAGTGAGCATCGTTGGTAACTACCAGAGGCAGCTGCAGCTCCCGTGCCAGACGGCGCACGCCCTGGTTCACAGAGCGCTGTTCCTCAATGCCATGATCCTGCAGCTCCAGATAGAACCGGTCCGGTCCGAAGATCTGGGCCATCCGCTGGGCATACTTCTTTGCCTGGGGATAGTCCTCCTCCATCAGATACTGCGGGATGGCGCCGGCAAGACAGGCAGACAGGGCGATCAGACCATCATGATACTTTTCCAGAAGCTCCAGATCCACTCTGGGCTTGCCGTAGAAGCCGTTGGTAAAGGCTTCGGACACAAGCATACACAGATTCTCGTAGCCCTTGCGGTTTTCACAAAGCAATACCAGATGGTACGGATCATTGTCGATGCCGTGGACACGGTCGGCAAGGGTTCTGCGGGCAACATACACCTCACAGCCGATGATGGGCTTGATGCCGGCAGCCTTAGCGGCCTTATAGAAGTCGATACAGCCGTACATCACACCGTGATCGGTGATGGCAATGGCGGTCTGGCCCAACTCCTTGACCCGATCCATCATGCCGTTGATGCGGCAGGCGCCGTCCAGAAGGCTGTATTCGGTATGGACATGTAGATGTACAAAGCTCATTTTGCAGCCTCCTTCGCCATTTCTACCAGCTTTTTCAGCCGGTGATTCATTGCCGGTTTTGTGATGGGCGGCTCCATCATGGACGCAAGCTCCGTCAGGGAGGATTCGGGATTCTCTTCCCTTGCCAGCGCTGCCTGCATAAGCTTTGCGGGAAGATGCTCCATAAGTCCCAGCTCCTTCAGAGTGCGGATCGCTGCCAGCTGCTCCTGCGCAGCCTCCACCACTTTGGAGGTATTGGCCTCGTCACAGTTGCAGCGGCGGTTGACTTTATTGTTCAGTTCTTTTTCCAGTCTGGCTTCCATAATGCCCATTGCGGCAATGGGAGCGCCCAGATAAGTAAGAAAATCGCTGATTTGATCGCTTTGCTTCAGGTAAAGCACCTGTCCCCCACCCCGAGTGACAGACTTGGGATAGAAGCCAAGGATCTCGTCCATCAGTGCGCTGCATTCCCGGGCAACACTGCGGTGGGTGGTACTCAGTTCGATATGGTAGCCCTTAACGGGATCGGTCACGCTTCCGCCGGCCAAAAAAGCGCCCCGCAGGAAAGCGCTGCGGCAGCATTCCTCCTCCACCACCGGCAGATTGATGTGCAGGGAAAGTGTATCTTCAGGAGAAAAGCCGTAGTCTTCCATAATGGCATGGAGCTTGCCGGGATCCGTGATCTGGAAATTCAGCTTTCCCAGGGTTTCGGATTCCGGAAGGATATCAAAGGTCATATTGAATGCTTTTTTGAAAAGCTTCGGCAAAAGCTGGGCAAATTCCTTGCTTTCTGTGATGATGCGCAGGCCATCGGAGCCGAAACTGTTGCAAAACAGAAGCACGCCAAAGCACTGCGCCTTGGCGCAGCAGTTTTTCTGGGGCACGACCCGACATATTTCAGCTTTTGCACCGGAAGAAAATGATACGGCCATATCGGGCCTCCTCTCTAAAACTACTTTACCAGATCCGCACTTCCGGCACCAAACGGATGCCGCTGCGGTCATATACAATGTCAGAAACCTGCTTCAGCAGCTGCTGAACATCCGAAGCTGTAGCATTGCCCAGATTCACGGCAAAGCCCGCGTGCTTCTCAGAGATGGCAGCACCGCCGACCGAGAAGCCCTTCAGCCCGGCTTCGTCGATGAGCGCTGCGGCATAACCGCCCACAGGCCGCTTAAAGGCTGAGCCTGCAGAGGGCATATCCAGAGGCTGAGAAGCGCTGCGCTTTTGCATCAGCTCCTTCATGCGGCTGCGGATCACCTCAGGATCTGCGGGTGTAAGGGCGAATACAGCGCTGATCACGATCAGATCCGTAGCTTCCAGGATACTGTGGCGGTAGGAAAACTCCATCTGTTCCTTATGCAAGGTGCGGATCTGACCCAGCCGGTCCATGACCTCCACGCTTTCGCACACCTGGCAGATCTCGCCACCGTAAGCGCCGGCATTCATATACACGCCGCCGCCGACCGTACCGGGAATACCGTGGGCAAATTCCAGACCGGAAAGGCCGTGGTTCGCGGCAAAGACCGCCGCTCTGGTCATGGTCACACCGGACATGACACGGATGTGTCTTTCATCCAGCAATTCCATGCCATCCAGTTGATCTTTCAGACAGATGACGATTCCATCAAGACCTTCGTCGGGTGCCAGAACATTGGTACCGGCTCCCAGGATCCGGGCAAGGATCTCATGCGCAGCCGCCTGGCAAAGAACATCACTCAGCTCTTCCCTGCTCTTAGGAAATGCCATGATCTCAGCTTCGCCACCGATACGGAAAGAGGTATGGCGGCTCAAAGGTTCGTTATATTTCAGCGCGCAAAGGGCGGTGAATTTCTTCTGTAAGGATGTCAATTCCCTCATAAACGCCTCCGGGCATATGATATCTAAAATACTATAACACATAACGAACAAATATGCAATTATTACAAAAAGAAATTTTCGTTACGAAAAAGAAATGGGCCGCCGAAGCAGCCCATGATTTATTAAACAAGTCGGATCTTGCTCTCGATCTGCTCCCCGTCCACCTGGAAATAGGAACGGTTCTGCTGATTGGTGCCTACTTCGTAGGTATGTCCCGCAATACGGGCGACCAGCTTGTGAGGCGATTCGATCATTGCGGTATATTCATCATACACATTGCCGTCAATGACCAGCTCATTAACGCGCTTAACTCTGCGGTAGCATACACGGTGACCGCCGTACTCGCACTCCAGAAGAACGCGATGCTTTACATCCTCGTCTGCACGGCGGATGGGTGTGGAATAGTCCGGCAGCTCCAGCGCCTGGGACTCTTGCTCCGGTGTGAGCTGAGGCAGCTTCTTCAGCCGATGGTAGGCGCTGATACCGGAAAACAGGTAGTAAAGCACCGCGATATGGATCACCGCGTCCAAAATGCCGGAGAAATCCTCCATCAGAATGTAAAGTCCCGCAAGGCACAAGGTATCGATCACAAAAAGAACGGCAGCAGCCACCAGCCAGCCGCAGCGCTTCTTGCTAAGGATCCAGCACAGAAGGTAGGCAGCCAGCATGACGGACGCAATGATCAGGCCAACGGTCTCCAGATCAAGCAGCCTGCTGAAGGCAACGGTATAGTACGGAACAGACATAGAAAACAGCAGCATGGAGTTACTTTCCGTAAACAGAAGCACGATATTGATCACAGTAAGGACCAATGCCAACAGCAAATTGGAGCGGGATGCCGCATACTTTTTCTGCAGCTGCTCTCTTTGGGCGATAATTCTCTGAGCGTTTTCCATAATTGACCTCCTTAAAACAAACAAGGGGCAGCATATCGCTGCCCCTTCATATGATTACTTCTCCACGATCTCCAGAAGCTCCATGGGGCAAACCTTCACGCAGATACCGCAGGCAATGCACTTGGAAGCGGGATTTTCGGGCTTGAGCACCATGACCTTCATGGGACAGGCCTCGACACACTTGCCGCAGCCGACGCACTTCTTCTTGTTGATCATGTACACACCGGTCTTGGGATTCTGGGTGATCGCCTCATGCTCACAGGAACGCATGCACTTACCGCACTGGATGCAAGTCATAGGCTTGGCACCGGTACCCTTGGCCACGACCTGGATGCAGGACAGATCCGGGTGGAACTCCTTATAGAATGCTTCGGAACAGGCACGGACGCACTCCAGGCAAGCCATGCACTCCACATTTTTCTTAACAGCGAGCTTCTTCATATCAGAGGATTCTCCTTTATGTAATGTTCATCTTGCTTATTATACTCTTCATTCCCGGGAATTGCAATGGGAAAAATCAGTTTTTTCTAAAAATGTCGAAATTGATCAAATTTCCGTAAATTTCCAGTCTAAAGTGATGGCCCATGGAAATACTAGCAGTGTAAACAGAACATTAGGAGGAAAGAAAATGAAAAAACTTATCCTGTTTGCACTGACCCTTGTCCTGGCAGGCTCTCTTTTGACCGCTTGCCGCTGGGGTGATACCACCGATACTTCCGCATCCACCGATAATTCCGCTGCCACTACGCAGCCCGCAACCACCCAGCCTACCACCGCACCCATGCCCACCGTTCCCGATAACATTCCGGACAACAACATGTCCGATCCCGCCGGCAACGGTCCGGAAGGCACCGGCAAGCACCGGGTGATCGACAACCGCATCTGACGCCAGGCTTAGTCCTGGCTTACATATTCGTCCCAACTAAGAGTGACAGAGCCATCCTCCCGGACGATGCAGGGAATGCCGATGCTCCCCTTCTCTTTCACCGGAGCAAACCGGGGATCTCTGTCCCGCAAAGAAAGAAACTCCTTCAAATTCAGAAGGCTGTCCGCAAAATCCGCAAATTGGTATTCAACACCCGCGGCATCCAGGTCGCGGCAGCAATCCACACAGTCAGGACAAAGCATAGAGCCGTAGATCTTCAGCATAACGACCTCACAAAATGGTGATGTAACGGGTAATATTGCGCTTCATGCGGTCCGCAGCCTGGGCGGCATGCTCCAGATAATCCTTACCGTCGGACTCCGCTTCCATCCAGGCGGTGGTGACGGACGGGCCGGCACAGACGGCGGCACCGTAACCGAAGCGGTCAAAGGCGTAGCTGCAGTTTTTGGCATTGCCGCTGGGATAGTCCAGACCATCCACAAGCAGGTACATCCGCTTGTATTTTTCCCGGAGTGTCCGCAAGGATTCCGGCGCACCTGCTGATGCCACACCGCAAATACGGCTGTAGCCGCTCTTGCCAAAGATAGGCTCGCCGTAGCGACTGGCAATATCTGCCGCAGCGGTATGGGCAAGACGGGAGCCGCTGCGCAGATCCTGCAGCTCAGCAGCACTCTTATTGGGAGAGCGCAGGATCACAAACAGATCCTTTCCCTGGTCCTTGCAGTAAGGCACGAAGGGCTTGATGGCATCGCTGCCAATGTAGGGGCTGATCAAAAGACCGTCACAGGGAAATGCTTCCTTGCCGAAGATCAGCTCAGCAGCACGGTCGGCCGCCCAGGGAGACAGGATCTCAGGAGCGTCCAGGATCACATAAAACCCCAGCTGAGAGGCTTCCTCCAGCAGTGCCTTCAGTGCCTGCAGACCATCGCCGCCAAGGAGCGCAAATGCCCCAAAGGGGAAGCGCACCGCAGGCACTGCGCCCTTCAAATGGTTCATCAGTTCCCGGCAAAAACGGGTATAGGCACCGCAATAACTGCCCTCTTCCTCCAAAAGATGAGGCGGCAGGCAGCTGTCCTTGATGCCAAAATCGATCACAGACGGGTTCTTAAGTTTACGGATCTTATCGTGCAGGGTGTCAATAGCCACTTTGCATCCCTCCGGTCACATTTTTTGTAATTATATCATAGATCCCTAAGGGAAAACAATAGGAAAATCCGAAAGTTTCCGGAAAAATCGGTCACAAACATTTCCGGCTTTGATAATTCATCAATAGGGCATACTATCTGCGAAGGGAGGGAATGAAAATGCACATGAAAGGTTGGGCTGTGACCCTTGGCATCGGTGCCGCTGCAGGCGCCGTGGCAGTGATGATGCTGCCGAAGCAGTGTACCGCCAGAAAAGTGATCCGCAAGGCTGCGGACACCGTGGAGGACGCGGTGCAAAACGCGAAATATAAGCTGGATCAAACTCTGGATATGTAAAAAGACACCGGGAGAGAATTCTCCCGGTGTTTCCTGTTATTCAGCGATGACCGTGACCTGATTATCAGCCGCGGAAATGTGGATGCTGCTGATGGGAGCATCGAAGGATTCGATGATCTTCTCCGAAATGGGATCCTCCAGCTCACGCTGGATAGTACGGCGCAGATTTCTGGCGCCA
Organism: Faecousia sp.; assembly: GCA_045129455.1. Lineage (GTDB taxonomy): Bacteria > Bacillota > Clostridia > Oscillospirales > Oscillospiraceae > Faecousia. Next base: position 15,207 of record JBGVJN010000112.1, read on the forward strand.
TAGACCACGGAATAGGCCTTCTTTACCAGAAGGTCAATGAGATTCTCCTCCCAGGTAAGGGCCAAGCCTCTGTCAGTAAGGCTCTGCTTCAGCTCGGAAAGCATAATATTGGCGATGCCACGGAAGTTCTCTTCCGTCAGATGGTTAAAGGTGATGATCTCATCCACACGGTTGACAAATTCCGGACGCAGGAACTCCCGCAGCGCCTTCATGGTTTTTTCCCGGACCATATCCGTATCACTGCGGCCAAAGCCGATGCCTCCTACCCTGCCCTCAGAGCCGGCATTGGAGGTCATGACGATGACCGTATTCTCGAAGTTCACGACCCGACCCTGGGCATCGGTGATGCGGCCGTCATCCAACACCTGCAGCAGCACATTCAGCACATCCGGATGGGCCTTTTCGATCTCGTCGAACAAAACGACGCTATAGGGCTTGCGGCGGATCTTCTCCGTCAGCTGGCCGGCTTCATCGTAGCCCACATAGCCGGGAGGCGAACCGATCAGCTTGGATACGGTATGCTTTTCCATATACTCGGACATATCCAGACGGATCAAACTGTCAACACTGTCAAACAGGTCGTTGGCAACGCACTTGACAAGCTCCGTCTTGCCCACGCCGGTAGGACCGACAAAGATAAAGGAGACCGGGCGCTTTTTGGGAGAGATTCCCACACGGTGACGGCGAATGGCTTTTGCCACCGCATCCACCGCTTCGTCCTGGCCAACAATATGCTGCAGGAGCCGAGTCTTCAGGCCGCTGATCTGCTGATATTCCTGGGCCTTGATCTTGGACGCGGGGATCTTGGTCCACAGCTCGATGATTCTGGCCAGATTCTCCATGGTCACCGCCGGTGGCGGCACCTGCTCCAGCTGCTCGATCTCGGCTGCGATCTTGCAAAGCTTGCTGCGGATATGGGCAAGACGCTCGTAGTGTTCGTTTTCCGTATCCTCCGTCAGCAGCTGCAGCTCCAGCTCATAGTCGTCCCGCTCCTTTTTCAGTTCCGCCAGACGGGAGATTTCCTTGCTGCGAAGATTCACATCGGAGCAAGCCTCATCCAGCAGGTCAATGGCCTTATCCGGCAGGAATCGGTCGGTAATATAGCGCTCGGAAAGGATCACGCACTGCCGGGCAATTTCCGGGGAAATCGTGACGCCATGGAACTGCGCATAGCTCTTGGCGATGCCCTGCATGATCTGGCAGGCCTCCTCCAGAGTAGGCTCCGGCACATTGATGGGCTGGAAGCGCCGCTCCAGCGCGGCATCCTTTTCGATATACTTGCGGTATTCATTGAAGGTAGTGGCACCGATCACCTGGATCTCGCCACGGGAAAGTGCGGGCTTGAGGATATTGGCGGCGTTCATGGAGCCTTCCGCGTCACCGGCACCTACCAGGTTATGCACCTCGTCAATGACCAGGATGATGTTGCCGCATTCCTTGATCTCGGTAATAAGGCTCTTCATGCGGCTTTCAAACTGTCCACGGAACTGGGTGCCGGCAACCAGCGCCGTAAGATCCAGCAGGAAAACTTCCTTATCCCGCAGCTTATAAGGCACATCGCCCGCTGCGATCCGCTGGGCAAGGCCCTCAGCGATGGCAGTCTTACCGACACCGGGCTCACCGATGAGACAGGGATTATTCTTCTGCCTGCGGTTCAGGATCTGGATCAGGCGCTCCGTTTCCACATCCCGGCCGATGACCTTATCCAACTTGCCGTCCCTTGCCCTGCCGGTAAGATCCATGCAGTAGCTGTCCAGGAACTTATGCTTTTTGTTCTTCTTTTTACCGTTTGCGGCTTCTTCCTGCTGCTTTTCGGCAGGCTCACGCTTCTGGGGAGGACGATTCTCCTGAGGAGCGGGATTGCCTGCGGAGCCAAACAGCTGATTCAGCAGCGGGAAGGTAGCAGTCTGGCTGTCCATATCGTCATCATCAGAATCACCCTGGTCGATCTGGCCGAACATATTGCTCATCTCATCACTGAGATTGTCCAGATCCTCCTCAGAGAAGCCCATCTGCTTCACCGCCTGATCGATCTGAGGAATGCCCAGACCTCTGGCACAGCGAAGGCAGTAGCCCTCATTCATGGTCACGCCGTTCTCCACTTTGGTGATGAAGACCACGGCAATATTTTTCTTGCACTTGGTGCAAAGCTTGGGTTGCATAAAGCATCACTCCGTTTCTACGGGGAATCATGATTTTTCCGGAAGTATAGCATACTTTCGGCGAAAAATACGAAACAAACTGTAAACGATCAAAGCACCGGGGTACACTCGAAGTTCTCTACCCCATCGTCATACCACAGGTGACTCATGTAAAGGCCGCCGGGAGGTACGGTAGGACCTGCGGCAGTACGGTTGCCGGAATCCAGAATAGCACCGATCTCCTCCGGACGGATCTTGCCTTCCGCGGCATAGACGACAGTACCGGCCATGGCACGGGCCATATTGTACAGGAAGCCGTTGGCGCAGACTTTCAGCCGGATCAGATTACCGTCCCGCTCCACCTTATAATAATATACAGTTCGGACGGTGGATTTTACATCGGTGCCAACGCTTCGTACCGCGGCGAAGTCATGGGTACCCACGAATTGGTCCGCTGCTGCCTGCATGATATTTTCATCCAGGTGCTTGGGGTAAAACCATGCCCGATTCACATAGAAGGGATCCCGGACACGGGAATTGTAGATCTGATAGGTATATTCCTTGCGGCTGCAGGAGCCGATGGCATTGAAATCCTCGTGAACTTCAAATGCCTTGGTCACAACGATATCCACAGGCAGATGGGTATTCAGCGCGTAAGGCAGCCGGTCACAAGGGATCGTGGAGGTGGTGCGGAAATTGGCCACATAGCACTTGGCGTGGACGCCGGCATCCGTGCGGCCGCAGCCGGTGACATGGACACTGTGCCCCACTACTTTGGAAATAGCCTTTTCCATAGTCTCCTGGACCGTGGGCAGATCTTTCTGCATCTGCCAGCCGTGGTATGCCGTGCCAAGATAAGTCAAAAACAGACAAATATTGCGCATAACCTACCTCACAGACCGAAGCTGCGCAGCACGCACACTCCGGCGATCATCACGGCGCCAATAGCAAATGCCTTCACATCCTGCAGATGGTAGCGCAGCAGCTTCATCTTGGTGCGCCCGTCGCCGCCCTGGTAGCAGCGGCATTCCATGGCGGTGGCCAGCTCGTCGGCTCTGCGGAAAGCGCTGATAAACAAAGGCACCAGGATGGGGATCAATGCCTTCACCCGCTGCAGAAGGTTGCCGGACTCAAAGTCGGCACCTCTGGCCTTCTGGGCGGACATGATCTTGTCGGTCTCCTCGATGAGCGTGGGGATAAAGCGCAGTGCGATGCACATCATCATGGAAAGCTCATGCACCGGCAGCTTGATCCGCTTCAGCGGACTCAAAAGAGATTCCAGGCCGTCGGTCAAAGAAATAGGAGATGTGGTATAGGTCAGCAGGAATGTGCCGGTGACCAGCATCAGGATCCGCAGGAGCATGAAAAACGCTCTAATTAGGCCTTCCAGGGTGATAGTAATACCCCAAAATGCCACCAGAACGGTTTCACCTTCCGTAAAGAAGATATTCAGGATCGCCGTAAAGATCAAAATGAACATCAGCGGCTTCATGCCCCGCAGGAAAGACTTGGCAGGGATGCCGGATATGGCAATGCTCGTGACCAGAAATACCAGGCACACAGCATAGGATGCCCAGCTTACAGCCATAAACAGAGCGACAATATACGCAACCAGCACCAGCAGCTTCGTTCTGGGATCCAGACGGTGAACGAAGGAATTTCCGGGGAAATACTGACCGAGAGTAATATCTTTAAGCATGGCCAGCCTCCTTCCGCAGCTTCACCAGCGCATCGACGGCCTGCTCCATGGTATACACCGCAGGTACATCCAGCCCCAGCTGACGCAGCTGCAGGAACACCTGCGTCAGTTCGGGAATATCCAAGCCCATCTGCAGCAATTCTTCCGCACGGGTGAATACCTGCTCCGGAGTCCCATCCATAGCCAGATGAGCCTTATTCATCACGATCAGCCGGTCAGTCAAACGGGCAACATCGTTCATGGAGTGGCTCACCATCATGATGGTAGCGTTTTTCGCCTTGCGGTAGCTTTCGATATTGGACAGGATCCCTTCCCTGCCCACAGGATCAAGACCCGCGGTAGGCTCATCCAGGATCAGCACCTCCGGCTCCATGGCGATAACGCCGGCGATGGCAACTCGCCGCTTCTGACCACCGGAAAGATCAAAGGGAGATACCTCCAGCTGCTCGTCGGTAATACCCACAAAGCCGGCCGCTTCCCGAACTCTGCGGTCGATCTCCTTCGGGTCAAGACCCATATTCTTCGGGCCAAAGGCGATGTCTTTATAGACAGTTTCTTCGAACAACTGGTATTCCGGGTACTGAAACACCAGGCCCACCCGGAAGCGCGCCTGTCGTGTCAGTGCCTTTTCAGACCAAATATCCTTCCCATCCAGCAGGATCTGTCCCGCGGTGGGCTTCAGCAGGCCGTTCAGATGCTGCATCAGGGTGGACTTACCGGAGCCGGTATGCCCGATGATGCCAATGAACTCCCCTCGTTCCACGCTAAAGGAAACATCGTTCAGCGCGATATGCTCAAAGGGGGTGCCGGCACTATAGGTATGTGTAAGGTTTTTAACCTGTAAGATCGGTGCCAATTGTCATTCCTCCCGCGGTCAGTTCTTCACCTTTTCATAAAGTAACTGCGCGCATTGTTTCGGATCCAGCCTGTCCAGAGGCAGGTCAAATCCCAGTTTGTTCAGCTCATAGCAAAGCTCTACCGGCTCCGGAGATGCCAGGCCCACCCGATGCATCAGCTCCACATCGGAGAAAACCTGCTCCGGCGCGCCGTCAGCAGCAACCTTTCCGCCGCTCATAACGATCACTCTCTGGGCCTTTGCCGCTTCATCCATATGATGGGTAATGAGAACCACAGTGATGTTCTTTTCACGGTTAAGCCCCATGATCGTCTGCATCACTTCCCGCCGGCCCTTGGGATCCAGCATGGCAGTAGGCTCGTCCAGGATAATGCACTTAGGCTCCATGGCGATGATGCCGGCGATAGCGATCCGCTGCTTCTGACCGCCAGACAGAAGATGGGGCGCATGCTCCCGGTATTCATACATACCCACCTGCTTCAGCGCCTGGTCAACTCTTCTGCGGATCTCAGGGCTGGAAATGCCCAAATTTTCCGGTCCGAAGGCAACATCCTCTTCCACCACATTGGCAACGATCTGGTTGTCCGGGTTCTGGAAGACCATACCGGCAGCTCGGCGGACGCTGATCAGCTGATCCTCGTCGGAGGTATCCATACCGCACACATAGACCTTGCCGCCGCAGGGCAGCAAGATCGCGTTGAAATGCTTTGCAAGAGTGGACTTTCCGCAGCCGTTGCTGCCCAGGATGGCCACAAAGGTGCCTTCCTCGATGGTGAGGCTCAGATCCTCAAATACGGCGACGCCGGGCGTGTCATCCACGCCCGGATACGTATACGCCAAATGTTCTACAGAAATCGCAGTATTCACAGCGTTCCTCCAATGTCAGGGTGTCCATCTGCCGGTGGAGCCGCAGGGCAGCATAATGCCGGTAGACTTCACAGGCAGGCCCAGCTCCCCTACCGCGGTATGTCCGCCGTGATCCTGGCCATATACCACATCCGCGGCATAGCCGACGGCAGAAGGCGCAAGGCCTGTGGTATAGGAATTAATGATCACGAAAAGAGGGTTATCGGTGAGCAGTTTGGCAGTCTCCAGCAGGAAGGGATAGAAGCTGGTCTCCATCTTCCAGATCTCGCCGCTGGGTCCTCTGCCGTAGCTGGGAGGATCCATGATAATGCCGTCATAGCGGCGACCTCTGCGGATCTCCCGCTGGATAAACTTGCCGCAATCGTCCACGATCCAGTGGATGGGCCGGTCCGCAAGGCCGGAGGCCTGGGCATTTTCCTTAGCCCAGGCGACCATACCCTTGGAAGCATCCACATGGTACACCTCTGCACCGCCGGCAGCGGCAGCCAGAGTCGCGCCGCCGGAATAAGCGAAGAGGTTCAGAATGCGCACGGGTCTGCCGGCAGAAGCTACCTTATCCCGGATAAAATCCCAGTTGGCAGCCTGCTCCGGGAACACGCCCGTATGCTTGAAGTTCATGGGCTTGACATTGAAGGTCAGATAATCCTTATAGCGGATCTGCCAGCGCTCCGGCAGATGATGCTCAGACCAATGTCCGCCGCCGGTATTGGAGCGGATATAGCGGGCATCGAACCTGCGCCAGGCTGGATCCTCCTTGGGAGTGTTCCAGATCACCTGGGGATCCGGTCTGACCAGGATATACTTACCCCAGCGCTCCAAACGCTCACCGTCAGAAGTGTCAAGCACCTCATAATCTTTCCATTCATCGGATAACCAGATCATGGGTATCCTCCTTAAATCATTAATTTCCGCTGTAACCCGGGTGTGTCAGCAGGTAGTAGCGCCAATCGGCCTCCGTATGCTCCGTGCCGATCATGTAGGGCAGCTTGTTATTAGCATTGATCGTGCCGAAAATGCCCTTAAAGGGAACATCCTCGCCATCTTCATCCACGAGGTAGATATAATTATCCTTGGTGTGGGCTTCGTACAGGCCATGCTCGGACGCGGCTTCAAGCTTGTCAACCATTTCCTGGGTCATCTTGCAAAGAGAGCGCTTGATGATAGTTGCCTTGCCTACCTGCGCCAGGAGCTTACAGTACTCATTGGCGACGGCGCCGCATTCCTTGCAGAATTCTACCATTTCATGGCAATCGCACACATCGGTGGGAATATCCTCCTCATAAACCATAGCATAGGTCTTACGGGGGATCTTGCTGTCCATATTTCTGGGATCGTAGTCGCAGGCAGAGGTAGCCAGCTTGCCGCAATCCAGGCAGATAGCGACCTGAACAAAATTGGACTTGTCATACAGAGGTACTTTTTCTTTTCCTTCGTGGATCTGAGAAAGCACCTTCTTGAAGAGCGTGCCGGCAGGGTTGGTATTATTCCACATCAGATTGATGGTCTCCGGGGTATCGTAGCCCACCCAAACCGCTGCGGTATAATAATCGGAGTAGCCGCAGAACCAGCGGTCCTTACTGTCATTGGTAGTACCGGTCTTACCGGCAACCGCCTGGCCCTCGATATAAGCGGCGAGACCACCGCTGGCGCCGGGGCCGGGATCCACACCGGTCTGCAGTACATAGCTGAGATATTCGCAGGTCTTGAGAGCCAGGATCTGCTCCATATCACGGTCTTTTGTGTTATCCAGCACCAAATTGCCTTCGCTGTCATATACTTTGGTAAAGGTGCGGGCTTCACGATAAACGCCGTTATTGGCAAAGGTAGCGTAGGCGGCCGCCATCTGCCGGACAGTAACACCAATCGTAGGAGCGCCGAGGCCCAAAGGTGCGTAACCCACATCCGTCAGCACCTTACCGGTGGTCTCACTGACATAGTGATCGGTCAGATAGTCCAGCCGGAAGGAATTTTTCGCAAAGTCGTAACTGTAGGAGGTGCCGATCTGGTCAAGCACATTGACGGAGATGGCATTGATGGAATATACCAGACCCTGCAGCATAGAGTAGGTATAGACATAGTCACGGGTATCGTTTCTGGGGAACGGCGTATCCTCGTCATAATAAAGAGGAAGGTCGTACACCAAAGAACCGGGATTCATAATGCCCAATTCAATAGCAGGCGCAAAAACGGTCAGCGGCTTAATGGAAGAACCGGGCTGGAGCTTGGCATCGGTAGCACGGTTATAGGCGTCATGGTAGGCCTTCTCGCCCACACCGCCGGCCATGGCGATGATGTCGCCGGTACGGTTATCGATGATGACCATGCTGGACTGCAGCTGCTGAACGCTTCGGTCCTCGGGGATCTCCTCCAGATTGGTGTAGATCTTATCCACAGCCTGCTGGGCTTCCATATCAAAGGTAGTATAAATATGGTAGCCACCCTGGGAGATCAGCTTGATATAGTTCTTCTTGGTCTCGTCGTTCCACTCCACGCCGTTCTGCTCGGCCATGGCCTGGGCTACATCCTCCAGCACCGTATCCACAAACCAGGAATAGTAGTACTGGGAAGCATCCTCATCCACTTCCACCTTGAAGCCACACTTGGGGCAGAAAAGGTCCTTATCACTGGCGGTGAAGGTACCCACGGTGCCCCGGTAGCCGCAGCCCTCATGGGTACACTCGGCCATCTTGTCCTCGGGAGCAATGCCGCTCTTGAAGACCATTTCCTGTGCGATGGCTTCTTCGTACTCTTCTCGGCTGATCCAGCCCTGGTTGCACATTTCCTTCAGAACATTGACCTGGCGGGCACGGTTACGCTCCTTTCCGGTCATCTCTTCACCCTTGTACTTAAAGGTATTGCCGTAGGGATCGAAGATGGAAGGGTTATTGGTGATACTGATAAGGCTGGCAAACTCCGCAACCGTCAGATTTTCCAGCTCTTTGCCGAAGTACTTTGCCGCGGCGCTCTTGACACCATAGCAGCGGTTGCCAAGGTAAATGGTGTTGAGATACCATTCCAGCACCACGCTCTTGTCGTACTGCTTTTCAAATTTGGTGGCTCGGAAGATCTCCATGACCTTACGCTGAACGGTGACGCTGTCCTCTGTGGTCAGATTCTTGATCAGCTGCTGGGTGATACTGGAGCCACCGAATTGGCTATCGCCGCCAAGGAACATATTCACGCAGGCTTTCACTGTGGTGAACCAGTCAACACCCTGGTGCTCAAAGAAGCGCTTGTCCTCGATGGCCACCGTTGCGTGGATCAGATCCTCAGGCAGATCCTCAAAACTGACCCATTCCCGGTTGATATCCGCGTAGAGCTTCTGCAGCACCTGGATATCTCCGTCGGAATCAATGTAGTATACAAAAGAAGTCTGGTTCAGCTCATAGTTCTCCAGCTCAAAGCCGGCAGAAGTGATAATATCATTCTCCAGATACGCCGCCAGGATGCCTACAAAGGCAAACACGCATACCGCAGCGATCACAAAAACAGTGGCAAGCGCGCCGAGGACTATCTTCAGCACGGAATAGGCCGCCGTCCAGGCTCCCTTCAGAAACCGCAGCGTGCGGCTGGGCTTCCAGGATTGGCGGGAAACTTGATTCCTGCGTCTGTTATTTTCATTCGTCATGGTAATACCTCCAGATAACAGCAGCCAAAAGGTCTGCGCGGTGTGGAAAACTTTCATGCTGCCGGCATAATCGCATAGGATCAGCCATACGATTATAGCATACCCCAAAAGAAAACGAAAGCCCCAAATTGTTAATAATCTAAAAAATTCGGTGAATACTACCTGCAAAGGAGTGTTGCTGAATATGAGACGGATCGCCGGCTGGCTTCCAATACTGCTGCTGGGCTTTCTTCTGGGAATCTACGATGGAAAGGTAGCGCTTTGGATCGATGGGTTTTCCAAGCCATACTATGTATCTGAGTACAGCGCCCAGCTCCTCCCTCCCGCGGATCAGCAGCGTCTTGCGGAGGGGATCAAGATCCGTGACCGGGAGGAATTGAACAGATTGCTTGAAGATTACCTTTCCTAGTTATGGATATTGCCCACTTGATTTTGCGCCTGCCCTGGAGTAAAATAGAGCCACAAGAATTTACCGGGAGGTAATTACCTATGGCGAATGAATACGGCTCTGATTTTATGACCATCGTAGACGAAGACGGCACTGAATACGAACTCGAGGTGCTGGATTCCATCGAGTATAACGGCTGCACCTACCTTGCGGTGATCCCCGCGGATGAGCATGATTCCCAGCTGCGGCTGGAGGTCAGCATTCTCAAGTCTGTGGAGGAGGACGGCGAAGCCATCCTGTGCGCTATCGAGGATGAGGCTGAGCTGCAGGCAGTCAATGACCTGATCATGGATTCCCTTTACAGTGAGGAATCGGAAGAAGATTAAATCGTATGATCTCCTGCTTGGTGCGTGATGTGTCCATTTGGACCCACATTTTTTTCTAGGGATGCTGACTTCCCGATCGTTTTGCAGACCTCCCGCCTGCGCTTTGACGACAGGCGGACGTTGGGAGCAGTGCAGATCCGGAGCGGCGACCCACCTGCCGATTGGTGCAGGTCATAATTGGATGCACACGGCCAAAGCGGGTTTTCAGAATATGGGGAGCTTCGGCTCCTCATATTTTTTATATGCGGGCGAAGTAAACCTGTAAACTTTTTTGTTTTTTCACGAAAAAGGTCAATAAAGGACTTGAAACCCGAAAACAAATCAGTTATAATAAGCCGGTCTATGTGTCAAAGTGTACACATTTACCCTAAAGCACAATGAGAGGAATTGATTACATGAGCGCATCCAGCAAGAAAAAGCTTCGCAAGGAGCAGAATGCTGCCGCAATGACCGAGAAGCAGCAGAATGAACTGAAAGAGGCCAAGAAGCTGAAGACCTATACCCTCACCTTTATCATCGTGATGGCGCTGGTCGTGGCAACTGTGGCGGGCATCGTACTTCGTACTCCTGTTACCGGTCTGATCAACAACAATACTGTCGCTGTCACCATCGGCGATCATCAGCTGACCAGCACTCAGCTGAACTACTTCTACTCCGACGCGATCAGCGAGCTGTACAGCAGCTACTACAACTATTATGGCAACAACGCTTACCTGTACGCTATGATCTACGAGGGTGTTAACTTCAACGCTCCTCTGGACGAGCAGACCTACGATAAGGAGACCGGCGCTACCTGGGCTGATCACTTCATCGACGAGGCCATCAAGAACGCCGCCAGCGTCTACACTATGTACGATCTGGCCATGGCCGACGAGAGCTTCAAGCTGACCGAGGACGATCAGAAGTCCATCGATAACGCTGTTGGCAACCAGGAGCTGTACGCCAATCTGTACGGCTACAGCAGCCTGAACGCTTACCTGCGTGCCACCTACGGCGCAGGTTCCACCGAGAAGACCTACACTGATTACTACACTGTCAACTATGTGGCTTCCGCCTACTACGAAGACAAGTATGAGGCTCTGGACTTCAAGGATGCCGATTTCCGTGAGTTTGAGAAGGACAAGTTCCATCAGTACTCCTCCTTCACCTACTCCACCTACTATGTCAATGTGACCTCCTACCGCGAGGGCGGCACTAAGGATGACAAGGGCAATGTCACCTACTCCGATGCCGAGCTGAAGGCTGCGGAAGAGGCTGCCAAGAAGGATGCTGATTCCCTTGCCGGCGGCACCTATGCAGATCTGAAGGCTCTGAATGCTGCCATCATTTCTCTGGAGATCAACAAGAAAAACACGAACAATAGCAATAACAAGGCTGCTGCTACCGAGTACACCGATGTGCTGCTGAACGAGACCAATGTGTCCAACAAGGACATCCGTGAGTGGCTGGGCGGCGAGCGCAAGGCTAACGATGTGACCTCCATCGAGGTTTCCACCACCTCCAAGGATGAAAATGGCAAGGAGACCAAGACCGTGAACGGCTACTACATCGTTATGTACCACAGCCACAAGGACAACAAGATCCTCCTGCCCAATGTCCGTCATGTTCTGCTGAAGCCCGAGGGCGGCACCTACAACTCCACCACCGGCGCTACTGAGTACACCGACGCTGCCCGCGCCGCTGTGAAGATCAAGGCTCAGAACATGCTGAAGGAATGGCTGGCTGGCGAGAAGACCGACGCTGAGAGCTTCGGCGAGCTGGCTAAGAAGAACAGTACAGATACCGGCAGCGCTTCCAAGGGCGGCCTGTACGAGAAGGTCTACCCCGGCCAGATGGTCGCCAACTTCAATGCATGGTGCTTCGCTGAGGGCCGCAAGGCCGGCGATACCGGCGTGGTCACCTCCGACTACGGCGCTCACATCATGTACTACGAAGGCACCAGCGATATCACCTACCGTGACTACCTGATCGACCTGGACCTGAAGGAAGAGACCATCACCAAGTGGCATGACGAAGCTGTGGAGAAGACCACTGTTGTCAGAGGCAACCTCTCCGGCATCGACACCGGCGTGATCATTGCCGCACAGTAAACGATCAAAAAACCCGACTCCACGGAGTCGGGTTTTCCTTTTGTTGAATATTCTTCGCCTGTTCTGCCAAAAATTGTGGCAGAGGTGAAATAAAATTGAAAGTAAAGAATCTTCGTATGGTGCTGTCCGGTGCTGCTGCCGGGATCGCGAATGGCTTATTCGGCGCAGGCGGCGGAATGCTGCTGGTGCCATTGCTCAGCACATCGAAAGATCTGGAACCGGAGGAGGTCTTCCCTGCCTCAGTAGCCATCATCTTCCCTATCTGTATCGTTTCCTTGAGCATCGGCGCATCCGGCGTCGGTCTGCCCTGGAAGGAAGCACTTCCCTATCTGATCGGCGGCGCCATTGGCGGATTCACTGTGGGCTTTGTGGACGGAAGGATCCCCACACTCTGGCTCCATAGGCTCCTCGGCGGTATGATCTTATGGGGAGGTATTCGTTATCTATGCTAAGTTCCGCGCCCGTAGCTGTCATTGCGGGGATCGTATTGGGGTTTCTGGCAGGTCTGGGCGTTGGCGGCGGAACGCTGCTGATCCTGTGGCTGACGCTGGTGCTGGAAACAGATCCGGAAATTGCCAGAATGATCAATCTCATGTTCTTTCTTGCCGCGGCAGGTGCTGTTAGCCTCCGCAGGCTAAAGAAGGGCACACTGCGGTTTCAGAAGATCCTGCCTGCAGCTCTTGCCGGATGCGCAGCCGCTGCGTTTGCTTCCCTCCTGGCACAGAACATGGATGTAACACTTCTTAAGAAGGCGTTTGGTATTCTGCTGCTGGTCACCGGTGTGCGGGAGCTGCTTTACCGCCCACGGAAGTTAAGATAGCCTTCCAGAATCAAGGACGCGGCCACCGCATCCACAGTATCCTTACGCTTTTTCCCGTGGTAGTTGTGCTGGGAAAGAATGTTGTGCGCCTCAACAGTAGTCCTGCGCTCATCCCACATAGTCACCTCAATACCGGATGCCTCACGCAGCTGCTGGGCGAAGCCGCGGCACAGCTCTGCTCTGGGGCCTTCGGTGCCGTCCATATTCCGGGGCAGCCCCACAACGATCAAGCCCACCTGTTGCTCCTTGGCGATGCGCACAATGTCAGCAATGGCCTTCTGTGTATTTCTGCTGGGTACTACCGTTGTGCTTCCCACGATAGTACAAAGCAGATCTGAAACGGCAACGCCTGTTCTGGCATCACCATAATCAATTCCCATAATCTTCATTGGTATATTCTCCTCTCAGTATGCTTTCATCTATTATAGTACAGAACTTTCAAAATGCAAATATAAATCACAGGTTCAGCCGCCAAACACCCCAATTCAGATAAAGGGCAAAGCTCAGCCACAAAAGATACGGCAGCTGCAGCAGGGCGGCCAGCTTGTCGCAGCGGTAGAATACCAGGATCATGGCAGCCACCAGGATCCACAAAAGGATCAGCCAAAGCAATGTGAAACCGAAGGCCATGGCGTTAAAGAACAGAAGCGGCCAGAAGAAATTTACGATCAGCTGCGCTATAAACAGATTCAGTCCTTGCTTACGGTATGGGCATCCATCCTCCAGACTGATCCGTGCCGCGCCAAAGCCCATCAGTGCATACAGTACTGTCCACACTACAGGAAACACCCAGCCCGGCGGTGTCAGCGGCGGCTTGATGGCCGTTTGCGCGTATAGTGCCGTCCCGTCTGCTGTCAAAATACCGGCGATCAGGCCCACCGCTTCCGCAATAGCGATCCATAATAAGTAGCTTTTCAGTTGCTTGTTATTCATAAGCATCACCTCTTTTTACCCTATGCGGCAACCACATCATGAAATGACCGCAGGAAGCAAGCTTTTCCGTAAAAATTACCTAAATTTTGTGAAAAAAGTTGTTGACTATGCAATAAATCTGTGATAGAATGGCTCTACCTGTGAAAAAAGGGCTTTGTTATTGCGCCCATTTTTCAGCCCCGGAGCGGCATTGTAGTGGCCGCTGACTAAATTCTATCTAGCCGGAGTCATGCAGGGAGGCAATTATTTAAGGAGGTGCCGTTATGCGCGTAAAAGTCACTTTGAGATGCTCTGAGTGCAAGCAAAGAAACTACAACACCATGAAGAACAAGAAGAATGACCCCGACCGTCTCGAAATGAAGAAGTATTGCAGATTCTGCAAGAAGCACACCACTCACAACGAGACGAAGTAAGGAGGCCCAACCAACATGGCAGAAGTCAAGAACGAAAACTGGTTCAAAAGAACCTGGGGCAAGGTCTGCAAGTACTTCCGTGAGCTGAAGAGCGAGCTGAAGAAGGTTGTTTGGTCTACCCCCAAGCAGGTGCTGAAGAACACCCTGATCGTCGTCGCCTGTGTTCTGGTTGTCGGCGCATTTGTTTGGCTGTTCGACCTGGTCGCACAGACTCTGATCACCGCCCTGATCGGCGGAGTCCAGTCCCTGTTCAAGTAAGGTAAACGCTATGGCAGAGGCTGCAAGATGGTATGTTGTCCATACCTATTCCGGTTATGAAAATACTGTAAAGGCCACCATCGAGAAAACCGTTGAGAGCCGTAATCTTCAGGATCAGATCCTGGCGATCTCCATCCCCACCGAGACCGTCACCGAGATCACCGAGTCCGGTGCCAGCAAGACCTACGAGCGCAAAATCTAT
>JBGVJN010000113.1:0-8976 GCA_045129455.1 Faecousia sp.
TCTCGTAAACATACAGGTCGAAATCCCATGCTTCGGCCAGCTTCTGAAGTCCCTCGATGCTTCTGCCGTATGCGCTGATCTTGTCGCCCGGGAAGGACAGCTGAGACGCGCCTACCAGACCTACCTTAAATCTTACCATAAGTAATACCTCCATAATTGGGCATCCGGGAAAACCGCACAGATGCCATAGTTCTAAGTGTATTTTATCAATTTACGATTCCACTTTCAATTATAGTATTTTTTTATGTTCTTACAAATTTTTCGTTCATCACTCCAATATCCACAATTTTCACCCTAAATTTTGTGCATTTCGCCATTTTACACATATCTCCTCGTTCCCCTCTTGACAATCCTGCCAAATCAGTATATTATCACATCATGATATATCATATCTTGATAGAATTCGGATAACAAAGGAGGGATTGCAGATGTGCCGCATTTTGATCATGGATGATTCCGAGCTTCGCACCCTCAGCGACAAGGCCAGGATGTATCTGAACCTCCTTGGCTTGGATGCTCAGCTGGATATCACCACAACCACGGAAGATGCCTGCTATCACCTGCGTACTGCGCAGCGTTATGATCTGCTGATCACCTGTATCCCCTCCAGTACTGTTCACAGCCAGATGGCGGAAAGTGCTTTCCAGTGGCAGCCTTCGATTCGCCGGCTTTTCATCGCTGAGCTGAATGACTACTATCCCCTGCTGCGGGATATTGACTATGTACTGGCCGCGCCCATGAGCATATCCGGATTTTATGATGTATTCTCCAGCATATTCCAGGAGCATATGCCCAGCAGTGCATCTATAGAACGGTCGAAGCGCTGGTACGCCAGCCACGATGCGCTGCTGGATCGGATCCTGAGCGTATTGCAGATCATCCGCAAAGAGTATATGAATGATATCAGTCTGAATTATCTTGCCACTAAGGTCTACTCTTCTCCCTGCTATCTAAGCACACTCTTTTCCAAGGTCATGGGTGTCAGTCCAATGGCATATGTAAATGATCTGCGGATGGATCGGGCTGTTGAACTGCTTTGTACTACCGAAATGAGCGTAACTGACATATGTCAGCGGGTAGGTTACCGCAACCTCCCTTACTTCTGCACTTGCTTTAAAAATCGCTACGGCATGACCCCGGCGCAATACAGGCGTCAAGAAGAAACAAGATCCGCCAGCTAAATAAATAAAGTGATCCCGGCAGGTTTTACCCTGCCGGGATCTTTATTTATTGGGAATTAGTTGGAAGTCTTGCCGAACAGAGCGTTGGCAGCATCGATGGCAGCCTGGTTCACGGGGCGCAGAGCCTCGATCTTCTGGGCAGCGGTCGCGGACTGGTTGGCGACCTCTACCAAATAGCCGTAGTACTCATAGCCGGGGATCAGAGGATAGCTGTCATAGATCTGGCAGGCAGCGTCGGTGATCATGGAGGTGATGGTCTCATCCACAGCGCGGGAATCAGCATAGTTGCTATAGTAGTCATCACGGAAGGTGATGTTCATCTCGGCAGCGCCGGGGATGTTCTTTCTGGTGTCATACCAGGTGTTGATGATGACAGCGGCCTTCTCAGCATTCTCCTGGCCGATGCAAGCGGGGATGCAGATGGGGGTGGGGCTCATGTTGGTGCAGACATGACCCTTGGGGCCGGCGGGCAGCATCACATAGCCGATCTCGTCAGCCATGCCATCCAGGTAGCTCTCCTGGACCCAGGGCTGGCAAACCAGCATAGCGCTCTTGCCGTTCTTAAAGTCGGTGTAGGCGCTGTCCCAAGCCTGGCCCTGGCCGAACTTGCTGATGTAGCCCTTGGTGATCAGGCTGACAGCCCAGTTCAGGCCTTCCTCGAAGGCGGGATTCAGAGTGCCGTCCACAAAGTAGCCGTTCTCGTCACGCTCAACGAACATGGCGCCGTTGCCGTAGATACCAACGGTCATAACTTCGCAGTCATTGCCGCCGAAGGCGTAGATATCGGTGACGCCGTCATTATTGGTGTCCCGGGTCAGCTTCGTGCACAGCTCCTCGAAGTGCGCCCAATCCCACTGGCCGGCAGCCTGCAGATCGTAGGGCTGCTTGGGATCGATACCGGCTTCCTCGAACAGGCGCTTGTTGAAATAGATACCCAGACGGGGCTGGTCCTCAGAAGGACGGGCAGCATAGATCTTACCACCGATGGTAAAGTAGTCGATGACGGTCTGGCTCCACTTGGGGTCGTTCTCAAAGTCAAAGATCTCCAGAGAACCCAGATCGTACAGCAGGCCCTGGGCGGCCATAGCGGTAAAGTCCTGCAGCTTCATCTGGAAGGTGGAGCACAGAGGCTTGTTCTGGATCAGGCTGTCGATCAGCACCTGGCTAAAGTCGCCCTGATTCTGCAGGCCGATCTGCTTGAAATCAAAGTTCATGTCGGTCTCCAGCTGCTTGTGATAGTCCTGGACCATCTGGTCCCAAGCGCTGTCGGGCTCCACTTCCTCGGGCACAGGATCGGACCACCAGTCAGCCATGATGAACTCAAAGCCGCCCAGGTCTACATCGGGAATGCCGGAAGAGGTGTTGCCGGAATTGTCACCGGTGGGCTGCTGCTCGCCGCTGCCGCCGGTGGTCTCAGGGGGAGTCTCAATGGGGCCGCATGCGCACAGCAGCAGGCAGCACAGAGCCATTACCAGAGCCAACAGTTTTTTCATTTTGCTTGTCATTTTGTTTTCCTCCTCTAAAAGATTGGGACTTTTTATCTGCCTGTTACGCAACAGGCTGGATCACATTTTGATCGCCGAGCCGCTGAGGGACTGGACGAACTTCTTCTGGGCCACCAGATACAGCAGGATCACCGGGAGCAGGATCAGAAGAGTTCCCGTCGCGTTGATGGCAGCGATGTAGGTGGGAGAAGGTCTGGCAGGTGCCATATAGGGGATCAGCGCGCCGGCCAGGCCCGCCAGCTTTGTGGGAAGCAGGTTCACGGACTTCATCAGCAGGTTGGTGAAGTAGTTATCCGTCCACTGCCACACAAAGGAGAACAGGAAGCAAGAGGTTGCCAGGGGCATCGCATCGGGCAGCATGATGTCAAACAGGGTTCTGCAGGCACCGCAGCCGTCCAGATAAGCAGACTCTTCAATATCCCGGGGGACATTTCGGAAATACTGACGGAACAGGTACACATACAGTCCGCACTTGAAGCCGGTGCAGGTTCCTGCCATCAGATACACAGGCGTTGCGCTGCCGGTCAGGTTCAGCGGCTCGCCGGTGATGGCCTGGAAAATACCGAAGATATCAAAGTAACGGAAGTTCAGCGACAGCGCCGAGGCATAAGTCTGCTGCGGCACTACGATCAGCAGGATCACCGCGCCAAACAGGAGCTTCTTGCAGGGGAAATCATACCGGGCAAAACCGTAGCCTACCAGCAGCGTGGAAACCACCTGCAGCACACCCACCATTACCGCTACTATAAAGGTATTGATGAAGGAGTTGCCGAAATCCATCAGTTCCAACGCGATTTCATAGTTCATGAGGGTGAAGTGCCGGGGCAGGGTCACGATGGTGGCATCGTACAGGTCCTGCTCCTCCATCAAGCTGATGGAGATCTTGTTGAACAGGGGCTGCAGGATCATAAAGCAAAGGCCCAGCAGCAATATTGCCAGAACCAGGTTCGCCATAGCGCTTTGGATCCGGGTCTTCAGGATGGCTGCATCATATGTTTTTCGCTTATTCATAGTAATACACCATCCTTGAGATAATCAGCGCAGAAATGCCGATCAACGCCACCATGCACAGGCAGTAGATCCAAGCCATTGCGGAGCTAAAACCATAGTCCAGAGTCTCTGTGATACAATCCAGGATCTTGGTCATCAGCTGGTTGTCCGCGCGGATAAAACGGTCGATGATCGTATAGATCCAGTTGACCAGGATCATGGGGCTGAGCAGCGGGATCGTGATCTTCCACAGCTTTTCCCAGGCACCGCAGCCTTCCATCTCTGCAGCCTCATAAATGGAAGGGTTGATGGTCTGCAATGCGGAAAGGAAGATAACTGTCTGGATACTGGATGCCACCACGATATCATAAAAATGGTTGATGATATTCATGATCAGCTGAATCAGATCGCTTGCCGTATTTCCCAATGCACCCAACAGCAGCTCCTGCACCGTGGTGGTAATGGTAGTGTTGGTGGATGCGCTCTGGAGATCCTGAATGCCCTGCAGCAGCATATTGCTCTTTTCCATACCCAGCACCACGCCGGAGGCCAGGATCACAGGCATGAAGAATATGGCACGGACAGCGCCTCTTCCCGGGAATTTCCGGTTCAGGATCACCGCGATGATCAAACTGAAAATGATGATGCACACGCCATCGATCAGCGTATCTCTGACAGATTCCGTAAGGAGTCTGTTGAAATCCTTGTCGATGGTCAGCGCCTGCAGGAAGTTTGCCCATCCCACAAACTCCATGCTGAAGCCGCCTGCCGCGCCGTTGAGATTTACCTTGGAGAAGCTCATCTGGATGGAGGTGATCATAGGACGCAGGATAAACAGAAGCAAGCCGATCACGAAAGGCATTACGAACAGCAGACCCGTGACAGACCGCCGCTGACGCATGGTCAGCCGGATTTTAGGTGTTTTCAAGGGTCTCACTCTCCTTTCGCAACGGTCCAGTCTTCCGCGGCTACCTTAACGCCTTCCGCCACCGCATCCTGGATGCCGTAGTTGACATACACCCTGGTGCCGTCGGCGTAGACCGTACAGGTGACATAGTCGGTCACATAGTAGTGGTCCTTGATCTGCAGCTGCGCCGTATGACCAAGCTCTCTGTCAAGTCTGGTGTAAACCGCTTCCACTTCCGCTTCCCAATCGGCATACACAGAGCTAAAGAGCGCATCCTGGTAGGTATAGCGGTTGTTTTTCAGCTCCTGGTAGTCTGTTTCCGCGAAGCGGAAGCTCAGACCGGCGCCGGTCTCCACCGTCTTCAGCAGGCTCCGGCGATAATCGCCGGTGCAGTTCAAGGGTTCACCGGCATAGCCCACCAGACCGTGCAGAGCGATCTGATAGAAGGGGATCTGCCGATCCACAATATCAAAGCTGTCGCCGCTGAGGTCCATGTCGGAGATGAAGTCAGCCATGACCGCCGCATAATCGTTGCCGCCGGTGACCATCAGTCGCTTCCCTTCCTCATGCAGCTGCTGCAGCAGCTTGCTCTGCAGACGGAGCATATCGTCCCGGGAATAGGGATTTTTGCGGGTGAAATCCGTATAAAGCAGATGTCCCAGGTCCGCGAAGCTGGCGCCTGCATTCCAGTCGGCAGCTTCTTCCGCCAACGCTCCCACCGCCTTAGTGATCGCGTCTTTATTCAGCAAGTAGATCAGGTCATCCGCGTCCTCTGTTACCACCAGGCGCTCCTGCCAATAGGGGTAGCGCTTCGCAACCACATTGGTAGTACTGCGGATAGCATTCTGGTTGGCAGAGAACCAACTGTTATTGAGCACGGTCTCTACATAACCGTCGATATACAGCTGCGCGCCGGCATCGCTGATCGCCTGCAGGAAAGCCTTGCGCTGAGCATTGCTGCCAAGCTGGCTTACAGGCTTACCGTTGAACAGCACCTTTTGGTCGGCACCGCCATTGAGCACCGCAGCATAGCGCACATGCAGATTGGCTGCATACGAAAGATCCTTTACCAGCGCCGCGGCTTCCTTGTAGTCTACCGCCGTCAAGGTCTGACGCACAGGGATGCCCAGCACCTTTTCCACATGATCGATGGCGCCTACCAGCTCCAGGAGCATAGGATAGCCCTCATCCTGGATCTGGGTCAGGCTGGGATACTTCTTCTGGAGATATTCCCTGTAGCGCAGGGCCATGTCCACATAGGACTCGCTGCCACCGCTATAGTAGCGCAGGGTCAGCACCTCATCCGGCACATCACTCTGGAAGACACGCACTGTTGCCGCGGACTTGGCGGAAACGGAGGTATCCTCACCGTGGACGATGTTGAAAATAGGTCTTACATAGTTGTAGCTGCTGCGCTTACCACTGACATCCGCTTCCACGGACATCTCTGCCGCACCGCCCTCAGCAATGGCCAGCAGATAATTTCCGTCCGCAGCCATGCCGAATACCGGAAATGCCGCGAAGGGATCCTGCACCCGCTTTTCTCTTTCATAGCCGTCATCCCAGCCGTAAATACTGGAATAATAAGCGGATTGGGCAGTTTTTCCATTATTGAAGTCGATTTGGGCACCGCCGCCATCGGGAACCACCAGGTAGCCCTGGCTTTCCGTTCCTGCGGACATGAAATACGGCAGCACCTGCAGCTGGCAGATGGGATACGCCTCGGGGTACTTCATCTCTTCCTCGGGGATCTCCACCACCAGGGCATCGCCGTCCAGGCGATAGCACACAGTTACATTGAACAGGATCTTATCCGTTCCTGCGTCGCTTTCCACAGAGTCAGCCTCTGCCTGCTCCTTGGTATAGCCAAGACTGGTGAAGGCCTCCTCCAGCTGCTCCATCTGATATCTTGCCGGGGCCTTGCCGCCGGTGGCGCTGGCCAGAGCGTACATGGGGCCGTCTGCCAGGGCCGGGATCTTCTCCAGCAGCTCCTTGGCTTCTTCCGGCTTCTTCTTGGAAATATCCAGCTTCAGGTAGTTGCGCAGGACAATGGCCTTATGCTCAGCCTTCATCTGCTCCAGGTATTCGTTCATCCGCTCCTGGCTGATCACCTGGGGGCAAATGTAGAACTTTTCACCCAGGCCAACCATGTACTTGACCTGCAGCTTATCCTCCTCGGCAAACACCTGGAAGGTGCCTTCCTTCACGGAGTAACGGTAGCCATCGTAGATGACCTCATTGCCCGTCTTGTCCACATAGGTCAGCACCATGCTGGACATCATGGCATACTTGACCAGCGGATCGGCAATGGCATCGTCCTGCGCGCCTGCGGGATTGGACTCCCAGGCCTGGCCGGTCTGCTTGTCGGTCAGAGTGAAGTAGCCGGTAGCACCATACAGCTTCAGCTGCAGCTGCTCATTTTCCAGAATGTACTCAGCTTTGTTTTCCTCATTGGTGTAGAAGGTGACTTCATAATCGGCCGCATCATCGTCACAGCCGGGCAGCAGGAGGACCACTGCCAAAAGTAATACAATGATCGCAAATACTTTACGCATGACGCCACCTCCCTTAGTAGAACCGAATGATCAGTTCCTGGAAGAAGGATGTGAAGTAGGCAACTGCCTCGCTGGCCATACTGAAGATCAGCAGGCACAGCACAACGATCACGATCATTCCTACCACGGAAGCGACCACGGAAAGTACCGTCTTGCTCATGGTGTAGTCATGGGTCTGGGACAGACCCACCAGCAGCAGCGCCGCGCACCAGAGGATCGACAGGGAATTGAAAAAGACATACAGGGCGCCTTCCTCGTTGGTGACCATGTTGCTGAAGATAAACAGAGGGATCTGGATCAGCACATAAGGTGCCAGCGCATAGGCCGTGGCGATGTAGACCTCGGTCATGGAGCCCTTGCCGTCAAACAAGGTCGTTAGACACCAGTTGGCCACCACCCAGATGGTCAGCGGCAGCAGGATCTGGGCCATCTCCATCCAGATATTGATCTTCTCCCAGTTCACTTCCATGAACTGAAAGCTGGTAAACTGGAGGGATAACAGACGGGTCATCAGCACCAGGATCACGATGATGGTGGCTGCCGAAGCCGTGCCGCGCTTCTCATTTTTCAGATCCCAGAAGCCGTCAAAGGGATGGACCACCACATGCAGCGCATACAGCAGCGCCTTGCCGGTCCGGCGCAGCCATTCGTTATTTACCAGATTCTTGATCCCGGATACGACGGTATCGATCTTCATAATCTTGCAGCGCCTCCCTTTCCTTGCGAATTATCTTCACTGCCGCCAACACGACCACCAGGATCAGTATCGCGGCAACCACATAGATCAAATATTTTTCGATCAGATCCTTGCGGTACAAGGCAAATGCCTTGGAATGGTAGTAGCGGTCTCTGGCGTACTCCAGGTACTCCAGCGCCTCCATATACTCGCCGTTACGCAGCAGGATCTTGCCGATGCCGTCGTAAGCCAGGCGATAGTTGCCGTTATGCTGCAGCACCTGCTCCCAGCAATCATAGGAAGCATCGTACTCACCCACGGCATAGGTATCAATCGCCTCCTGCACCAGAGCGCCGTATTCCGTCTGACGCATGACCGTGACCAGACCGCTGGTAGAATCCAGCACCAGGAGGTCCGTCCCCCAATGCTCCAGAGCCTTGGGACTCTGGAAGTAACCGCTGCGGGTACCGTAGCCACCAAAGGCATACAGAGGCGTGCCCTGGGTATCATAGGCGAAGATACGGTTGTTTGTGGAGTCCAGCACATAGTACAGGCCGTTATCCAGCACCGTTACATCCACGAAGCGGCTGGGGCCTGTCTTGCCCCACTGGTAGTCACCGATGACCAGCCAATCGTTCTGGATCAGAATATTCTTGCCCTTCTGATTCAGCCGGCGCACCGGCTCAGCAGCGCCGGACAGCAGATCGCTGACCTCGAAGACATTGGTGGTAACGAACAGATAGCCCTTGTGATCCAGGGCGATATTGTTGTACTCCGTGGGAACGAAGGATTCCATCTGCGCCACCTGGGCATCGGTGGAGATCAGCTTCCAGATATAGTCCTGCCAGTCAAAGCGGACGCTGGAAGCGCCGATATAGGCATTGAACACACCCTCGGGAGAGAACTCCAGCAGGCCCTTGTTGACACCGGTGGCCTGGACATATAGCCGATCACCGGCGGTCACCGCCAGCTTGGAGGGCTTGAATTCCACGGTAGCATCATAGGTAGCGCCTGTGGGCTGCTCGATGACGGACAGGATATTCAGTTCCTTATCCACCACCAGAACCCGCCGGTTGCCGGTATCGGCAATGTAGATGGTGCCGTCTTCCGTGACGAACACATCCTCCGGTGCGGACAGCGTCCACTCCTCGGTACCGGTGAT
>JBGVJN010000114.1:0-40651 GCA_045129455.1 Faecousia sp.
CCCAGGTTGGTGTGAGCCATCTCACGGCCGCGGAAGCGGACGCTGACCTTCACACGGTTGCCATCCTGCAGGAACTTGATGGCACTCTTGGCCTTGGTATTGAAGTCGTTGGTATCGATGCTGGGGCTCATGCGGACCTCTTTGATCTCCACGACCTTCTGGTTCTTCTTGGCATCCTTCTCCCGCTTCTTCTGGTCGTAGCAGAATTTGGAATAGTCCATGATCTTGCAGACAGGGGGCGTGGCATTGGGAGAGATCTTGACCAGATCCAACCCCTGCTCCTCAGCCATTTCATTGGCCTGGGCAGCGGACATGATGCCCAGCTGGGCACCGTCTTCACCGATCAGACGGATCTCCTTGTCGCGGATCTCCTCATTGAGCTGATGATCTAATTTTGCGATGGTAAGCACCTCCAAAATAAACAACAAAAAAGCGGATGCCAAAGCATCCGCATACATTCGCACAGAGTCTCCCTGCAGGAGAATTACGTGGAATATTGACCGTTTTGCTGAAGCGAACGGTGAGGCGGATGTTCAGCCTTCTTTATTACCCGGTCATTCTAGCACAGGGATGCCCCATTGTCAAGAGCTTTTTTCTAATTATTTTTGGGGATTTTACGGATTTTTCCCGCTGTTTTGGAATATCCTTCCACAAAGCGGGGAATCATCCTTCCGGTGCGTCCGCCACCAGCGTCCCTTCTCCGGGGCGGAAGGAGGACAGCACCCGCACCTTTACTCCGTACATTCTCGCCAGCTCCACTGACCGGTCATGAAGCACCTGTGCTCCCTGCCGGGCCAGGGCAAGCATGGCGTCGTAGCCGATGCGCGGATATTTCACCGCATCGGGATACACCCGGGGATCCTTATCATAGACCCCGTCCACATCCGTATAGATCCGGCAGCCTTCCGCCTGCAAAAACGCCGCCAGCGCCACCGCCGTGGTATCCGAGCCGCCGCGGCCCAGGGTGGTGATATCCTCCCGGTCATCCACCCCCTGAAAGCCCGCCACTACCACGGTCCTGCCGGCGCGCAGCTCCTGGGCGATCCGGTCATGGCGCAGACCCAGGATCCGGGCATCCCCATGGCGTTCCTCCGTACGCACACCTGCCTGCCAGCCGGTAAGGCTGATGGCACTGCAGCCCAGCGCTTCCAGAGCCATGGCCATCAGCGCCGCGGACATCTGCTCCCCGGCCGCCAGCAGCGCATCCATTTCCCTCGGGGGCACCGCATCCGACGCCTGGGCCGCCTGGGTCAGCAGCCGATCTGTGGTATGTCCCTGGGCGGAGACTACTACGACTACCTGCCAGCCCTGCCGGACCAGCTCCGCCGCCGTTGCCGCCGCGGAGCGGATCTTATCCATGTCCGAAAGGGAGGTTCCTCCAAATTTTAAGACCATCCGCATGTTTTGTCACCTCCAACGCATCTTATGCCGAAGGGTGACAGATTGTGTTCGCGCCAATGGCCAACAAAAAACCGCCCTGCGGGTGCAGGGCGGTAAGCATACAGGATTCAGCCGGCAAGGACCTCGGCCTTGATGACACCGGGCATGGCGCCGATCTCATGGAGCAGATCCTCCAGAGGAACGGTCACATTGTTGGTCTCCGCGGAGATGGTGACCAAAGCGCAGCCGTTGGTGGGAACGATGGAATTGATGGTCAGAATATTGGCCTGACGGTGGGCAAACACATTGAGCATCTGGGACAGCACACCCTGCTGGTCATGGAGCATGAACTGGAAGGTGATGATCCGGCCGGTCATCATATTCTGGAAGGGCATGATGGCATCCCGGTACTTGTAAAACGCGCTGCGGCTGATATCGGTCATGCGGGTGGCCTCGTTGACGGTGGATGCTTCGCCGGTGGAAAGCAGACGCTTGACCTCAGCTACCTTAAGGAATACCTCCGGCAACGCCGTGGCTTCTACGATATAGTATTTCGGGGCTTCTTTCATATAATGTACCCTCCAAAAATATTGATGATGGATCCCGGCAGGCCGTGTCCACCAAAGGTATTGTAGCACAATTTACAAAAAATGCAACCCTCTTGCAGGGAAATTTGTCCACGAAAGGAGAACATCTATGTTTTCGACCCCTTTACGCCGGGTGGGTATGACCCTGGCGGCCATTCTCATCTGTTGGCTGATCACCCGGTATCTTCTGCCTGCCGTAACGCCTTTTTTGCTGGCGCTGCTGCTGGCGCTGGCAGCCGAACCCCTTGTAAAAGTCCTGTCCTCCCGGCTGAAGCTTTCCCGAGGCATCGCCGCCGGCATCGGCGTGAGCCTGTGTTTGACCCTGGTGGTCCTGGGGATCCTGACCCTGGGCGCGCTGCTGCTGCGGGAGCTGGGGCTGCTGGCCGGGATCCTGCCGGATCTGGAGGACACCGCCGCGGCGGGGCTTTCCTCTCTGGAGGGATTTTTTGTGGATCTGGCGGACAAAGCACCGGGAAAGCTCAACACCGTGCTGACCCAAGGGGTGGAAGGGATGTTTTCCGACGGCAGCAAAATCCTGGATCAGGTAAGCACCAAGGTGCTGGATGTGGCCTCCGGGGTGGTGACCCGGATCCCCGACGGTGCCCTGGGGCTGTTCACCTGGGTCCTGGCCAGTTTTATGATCTCCGCCAGGCTGCCCCGGATCCGCGCATGGGCAACTTCGAAGCTGCCCGACAGTTGGCATGATCAGTACCTTCCCCGGCTGAAGGGGCTGAAGAAATCTCTGGGCGGCTGGCTTTTGGCCCAGCTGAAGCTGATGGGGATCACCTTCTGTGTGCTTTGCGTCGGCTTTGTGATCCTGCGGATCACCTATGCCCCGGTATGGGCGGTGCTGATCAGCCTGGTGGATGCGCTGCCGGTGCTGGGTACCGGCACGGTGCTGATCCCATGGAGTCTGGTGTGTTTTCTCCAGGGGGACAGCCTTCGGGCCGTCGGGCTGCTGGGGACTTATGTGGCCGGCTTCCTGCTGCGCTCCGTGCTGGAGCCTCGGCTGGTGGGAAAGCAGCTGGGGCTGGATCCGCTGGTGACGCTGATGGCCATGTACGCAGGCTATCGGCTCTGGGGCATTCTTGGAATGCTTTTGTCGCCGCTGATCGCCATGACCTCCCTCCAGCTGCTGACCGGCCCCAAACAGGCTTCGCCTTGAGGAGCCTTTCGGGCGGCCGATGACCGCCCCTACGAAAAAACCGATACGCCTCGTAGGGGCGGCCATTGGCCGTCCGTTACCGCAGTGCGATATCATAAAGGCGGACGAGCGATGCTCGCCCCTACAATGAACATCCTACTTCTTTGCGCCGATTTTTACAGATCCTTCCCGGAAGGTTGCGGGCGGTCGATGACCGCCCCTACGATTTGATGATCCATGCGGTGAGGCCAAGGAAGCGCCCTACATGGAGCAAAGAAATTTCCATTCCCCCATTTCTTACAAAAATCCAATCTTCCTATTGTGCATCCGGTATATTTTATGATATAATGAAAAGAAAAAGTAAAATGGATGTGTATTGCTTTGAAGTACGGAATCTGGAATGTATCGACCCCGGAGCGGGATCGGGTCAACGCCCTGGTCAGCGCAGGCTATGCGCCGCTGACCGCCATGGTGCTGGCCTCCCGGGGGATCAGCGACAGCGCCGCGGCGCATGATTATCTGGACTGCGATTGTCCTCTGAACGATCCCTTTTTGATGACCGACATGGATCTGGCCGCCGGCCGGGTGGGCCTGGCCATGACCCGGGGCGAGAAGATCGCCGTGTTCGGCGACTACGATGTGGACGGCATCACCTCCACCTGTCTTTTGACGGATTTTCTGCGCAGCTGCGGCGCGGATTGCGTCAGCTACATCCCCGGTCGGCTGGAGGAAGGCTACGGTCTGAACCCCATCGCCATCCGGCAGCTCCACCAGGAGGGCGTCAAGCTGATCATCACCGTGGACTGCGGCATCACCGCCGTAGAGGAAGCCAGGCTTTGCAAGGAGCTGGGCATCGATCTGGTGATCACCGACCATCATGAATGCAAGCAGGTACTGCCCGAGGCCATTGCCGTGGTAGACCCTCACCGCCCCGACGGCGGCTATCCCCATAAGACTCTGTCCGGCGTGGGCGTTGCCTTCAAGCTGGCCTGCGCCCTGTGCGGCAGCCAGGAAGAGGTGCTGCACAACTACGCGGACATGGTTTGCCTGGGCACCGTGGCGGATGTGATGCCTCTGCACGGAGAAAACCGGGTATTCGTCACCCGTGGTCTGGAGCTTTTGAAAAACACCCGCCGTCCCGGCATCGCCGCGCTGATGAAGGAAAGCGGCTACAGCCCCGAAAGCGTCACCGCCGCCTCCATCGGCTTCATCCTTGCTCCCCGGATCAATGCCGCGGGTCGCATGGGCCAGATCGACCTGGCGGTGGAGCTGTTCCTCACCCGGGACCCGGAGCGGGCAGAATACTTGGCCAAGGCCCTTTGCGAGCTGAACCGGCAGCGCCAGGCCGTGGAATCCGAGATCTACAACCAGGCAGTATCCATGCTGCCCCAGGGCCAGACCCCGGAAGCCATCGTGCTGGCGGACGACAGCTGGCACCAGGGTGTGGTAGGCATCGTGGCCAGCCGCATGGCAGAGGAATACTGCTGCCCCACCTTCCTGATCTGCCTGGACGGGGATCACGGCAAGGCCAGCTCCCGCAGCTATGGCGGTTTCAATCTTTTCGCCTCCCTCACCACTCTGGCACCGCTGCTGGAAAGCTACGGCGGCCATGAGCTGGCAGCGGGCTTCACCATTTCCCGGGAGCAGATCGGCCAATTCCGGGAGGAGATGTGCCGCCTGGCAGCGGGCTACTACTCTGCCGATCTGGTGCGCACTCAGCTGGACGCTGACTGCGTCGTGACTCCGGAGCTGCTGACCGTAAAGGGCATCGATTCCCTTGCTGCCCTGGAGCCCACCGGCAACGGCTGCCCCAAGCCCGTGCTGGTGATGGAAAAGCTCACCGTGGACCGGATCAGCATGGTAGGCGGCGGCCGGCATATGCGCCTGCGGCTGCGCAGCGGCTATCATGCCATCAATGCCATCTATTTCTCCGCCACCCCCGAGACCGCTTCCATCGAGCCGGGAGATGTGGTGGATGTAGCCTTCCAGCCCCAGGTAAACGAATTCAAAAACGAGCGCACCGTGCAGATGAATGTGATGGACATCCGTCCCAGCTGCAGCGTGCCCTGCCATCATGACGATTGCGGCTATGCCAAGCTGCGTACCGGAAACATCACCCGGGAGGATGCCTGCCGGCTGCTGCCGGAGCGCGGCACCCTGGCTACCGTGTGGCGGTATCTGGCCGCCGCAAGCGGCCCTATTCAGGAGCAGCCCATGTGCCTGTGCCGGAAGATCGTCCGCTGGTCCGGCCAGAGCCTGCATCTGGGTCAGCTGATGGCCTGCCTGGATATTTTCCGGGATGTGGGTCTGCTGCAGGTGCAGCGTATGCGCAAATACATATCCATCCAACTGACCCCCGGCAGTGGGAAGGCGGATCTGACCCAGAGCCAGACCATGCAGACCCTGCTGCAAGCGAAAGAGAGCTGAACGATTTTGGAAACCTACGAATCTCATTATGAATCTATGCGCGCCACTGTCACACGGCTGATGCCCGGTGTGGACATGGCGCTGATCGACCGGGCCGTGGAATACGCTTCCAACAAGCATAAGGACCAGAAGCGCAAGGACGGCTCCCCCTACATCATCCATCCTCTGGCCGTTGCCGAGATCGTGGCGGAGATGGGTCTGGATCTGGACGCGGTGCTGGGTGCGCTGCTCCACGACTGCATTGAGGATACCGACGCCTCCCACGAAGAGATCGAGCATCTGTTTGGCCAGACCGTGGCCGAGCTGGTGGAGGGTGTCACCAAGCTGACCCGTGCCAATTTCTCCTCCACCGAGCAGGCCCAGATGGAAAACCTGCGCAAGATGTTCATGGCCATGTCCAAGGACATCCGGGTGGTGCTGATCAAGATCGCCGACCGGCTGCACAATATGCGCACCATGCAGTACCAGTCCCCCGCGAAGCAGATCCTCAAGTGCCGGGAGACTATGGATATCTACGCGCCCCTGGCCCACCGCCTTGGTATGCAGAAGATCAAGTGGGAGCTGGAGGATACCTCTTTGCGGTATCTGAATCCCGAGGACTACGACGGGATCATGGCCTACTTAAACAGCCACAAGGAGCAGGATGAGGCCTTCATGCGCACCATCCAGGAGAAGATCACCGACCGGCTCACCGCCATGAATATTCACAACACCACCTACGGCCGCATCAAGCATGTCTACTCCATCTACCGGAAGATGCAGCAGCAGGGCAAGACCATGGACGAGCTGTACGATGTGTACGCCTTCCGGGTCATCGTGGACAGCATCCCCGATTGCTACAATGTGCTGGGTCATATCCATGACCTTTTCAATCTGGTACCCGGCCGCTTCAAGGACTATATCTCCACCCCCAAGCCCAATATGTACCAGAGCCTGCATACCACCGTCATCGGCAAGCAGGGCATCCCCTTTGAGGTGCAGATCCGCACCTGGGATATGCACGAGACCGCTGAGTACGGTATCGCGGCCCACTGGAAGTATAAGCAGGGCACCGGCAGCGGCAACGAGAAGGACTTCGAATGGGTCCGCCGTCTGCTGGAGAGCCAGCAGGATTCCGACGCGGAAGAATTTGTGCAGAGTCTGAAGATCGATATGTTCGACGACGAGGTCTTCGTCTACACTCCCAAGGGAAGGATCGTATCCCTGCCCGCCGGCTCCACCCCCATCGACTTCGCCTATGCCATCCACTCCGGTGTCGGCAACTCCATGATCGGCGCCAAGGTGAATAATCGCATCGCCAACATCGATGCCCAGCTGAAAAACGGCGACATCGTGGAGATCCTTACCTCCAAGTCCGCCAAGGGTCCCAGCCGTGATTGGCTGAATATCTGCAAATCCAACCAGGCCCGCACCAAGATCAAGCAGTGGTTCAAGAAGGAAAAGCGAGAGGAGAACATCGTCCACGGACGCGCCTCCTTTGAAGCGGAGATGAAGCGGGTGGGCCTGCCCCTGTCCGTGACCACGGATCCCGAGCTGGCACCCGGCCTGCTGAAGAAGCTGAGCTTCGATGTCTGGGACGATATGTACGCCGCCATCGGCTACGGCGGTCTCACCGCTACCAAGGCCGTGGGTCGCATCCGGGACGATATCAACCGGGCGCTCCGGGCCCAGACCCCGGATACCAAGATCCCCGGCACTCCCTTGCGCACCTCTCCCGATACCGAGGCCGTCAAGCAGAACCGCCACGCGGTAAACGGCGTCATCGTGGAGGACATCGACTCCTGCATGATCAAGTTCTCCAAGTGCTGCACCCCCGTACCCGGCGATGCCATCACCGGCTTTATCACCAAGGGCTTCGGCGTATCCATCCACCGGGCGGATTGCCCCAACGCCCAGCACCGGGACGATCCCCGGCAGGCAGCCCGTTGGGTGCGTGTCCGCTGGGCGGCCCAGGAGGCGCAGCCCTTCGAGACCACCCTGGAGCTGGATTGCATCACCCGTGACGGATTGCTTCTGGATGTGGCCACCACTATGACCACCGCCAGAGTGCGGGTCAAGGAGCTGTTCGGTAAGGATCTGCCGGGAGGCAAGAGCGTATTTACCGTAAAATTCGAGGTCAAGGATGTGGCGGAGCTGGATATGATCCGCAATAAGCTGCTGAACATCCGGGATGTGGTCGGCTCCCGCCGAGGACAGAATTAAGGAAAATCCACTATACCTTCCCCCGAGGGGTGGTGCTCCGCGCAGCGAATCCCTAATCTACATGATTGCCGGGGGCAATCATACCTTGATTCACAGGTGCCCCAGTGCGCACACTGGGGCGGATGAGGGGAGATTCTTTGCTTGCGCGATTTTCCCCTCATCAGTCACAAAAAACGGTTCCGAAGAGCCGCTTTTTGTGCCAGCTTCCCCCCAGGGGGAAGCTATGGGCGCAAACCGTATGATACATCAAACCTTGAGAGGGGGCGTGCGTATGCGCGCGGTATTGACAAGAGTAACCTCCGCCTCCGTCACCATTGACGGCGAGACCGTGGGCGCCATCGGCAAGGGCTTTCTGATCCTGCTGGGTGTCGGCCCCAACGATACCGAAAAGGAATGCCGTTACCTTGCGGAAAAGGCTCTGGGTCTTCGGGTCTTCGAGGATGAAAACGGCAAAATGAACCTGGGTCTTGCGCAGGTGGGCGGCCAGGTGCTGGTGGTGAGCCAGTTCACCCTCTACGGCAACTGCCGCAAGGGACGCCGCCCCAGCTTTACCGATGCGGCCGGTCCGGAGCTGGGCAATGCCCTTTACGAAAAATTCCTTTCCATCTGCGAAGAGCTGGGCTATCCTCCCCAGCATGGCCGGTTCGGCGCGGACATGAAGGTAGCCTCCGTCAACGACGGCCCTGTGACCCTGATCCTGGATACGGATCAGCTGATGGACACGCCCCGGAGGTAAGCTATGGTAACTATCCATACTCTGGTGCTGGGTGCCTACCAGACCAACTGTTACATCGTCCACGACGATTCTTCCAAAAGCTGCGCCGTCATCGATCCCGGCTATGAGCCGGAAAAGATCCTGACACTGACGGACAAGCTGGGTCTGACCGTCGACGCTGTCCTGCTGACCCACGGTCACTTTGACCATGTGGGTGCCGTGGAGGCGCTGGTGAGCCGCACCGGCTGCAAGCTTTGGATGAAGGAAGCAGACTACACCCAGAAGCCTTCCCCCATCGCCAGCTTTTTTTACCCCATCCACGACTGCGACTTTACAGAAGTCTGCTTCTGCGAGGAAGGGGAGCAGATCCATGCCGGCGGTCTGATGTTCACTGTGCTGGAGACCCCCGGACATACCTGGGGATCTGTCTGCTACCGGTGTGAGGATGTGATCTTCACCGGCGACACCCTGTTCGCCGGCGCCTGCGGCCGCACGGATCTGCCCGGCGGCGATGCCCAATGGTTGCGTCGGTCTCTGGCAAGGCTTGCCGCTCTGGAGGAAGATCCCACCGTCTACCCCGGTCATGGTGAAAGCTCCTCCCTGGCGAGGGAAAAGCGGTATAATCCCTATTTGAGATAATACTGGGCTATTCGCTGCGTTGTACTGGCGCGGCAGCGCCCAAAGGCTTCTCCTCAAGGAGAAGGCTTGTCTAAAATTTATCATCCATTTCTGTGAGGAAATTTTATGGAGCTTACACTTGTGGGTCACGATGACCGGTATGCGGTAGAGCAGCTGCAAATGGCGCTGTTCGGTGCCGGCACTCCCGGCAAGGCGGTCTCTCAATTGCATAGAGCACCCCTGTGGCTCACCGCCGTGACCACCATCACCCTGGACGGTCAGACCGTCACCGCCCGGCGGCGGCTGAAGGTATCGGAAGAAACCGTGCGCCTGCGGCGGCAGATGCTTCAGCAGTGCTACTACGAAGCCGCCATTCAGTTGCTTCCGTCTCTGCCTGCCTGGGGCGCTTTGGCAGGTGTCCGGCCCACCAAGATCACCACCAGGCATCTTCTGGAGGGCGGCACACGAAAATCCGCCGATACCCTTCTGAAAAATACATATTTCGTCACGCCCCGGCGGCGGCAGCTGGCGCTGGATTGCTCCGAGGCTACCGTGCGTGCCGCTTCCATGCTGCGGGATAACGATGTTTCGTTGTATGTGGGCATTCCCTTCTGTCCCACCCGCTGCGCCTACTGCAGCTTCGTCAGCCGCACCGTGGGCAAGCGGACGGATCTTTTGCAGCCTTACCTGCAGGCGCTTTTAAAGGAGATCACTGCCACCGGAAAGCTGCTGGAAAGTTCCGGCAAGCGTGTGCGTACACTTTACATAGGCGGCGGCACCCCCACCACCTTGTCCACCGAGCAGATGATCCTCCTGCTGGATACCCTCCGGGATCAGCTGGATCTTTCCGAATGTGTGGAATTTACCGTGGAAGGCGGCCGCCCGGACACCTTAAGTCCCGAGAAGCTCCTGGCCATCCGGGAGCATGGAGCTGACCGGATGAGCATCAATCCCCAGACCATGATCGACAGCGTCTTGACCGCCTGCGGACGGCCCCATACGGCTGCCCATGTGGCCGATGCCTACCGCTGGGCCCGGGAGGCGGGCTTTGAAAACATCAACATGGATCTGATCGCCGGTCTGCCCACAGATGACTATGATGGCTTCTGCCGTTCTCTGGATCAGGTAGCAGCTCTGGATCCGGCCAACATCACCGTCCACACCCTGGCGCTGAAAAAGGGCGCGGATCTGTTTGACCGCCGGGAAAACCTCTCTCCTGCAGAGGAAGTGACCCGGATGGTGGACTACGCCAACGCGCTTCTTCCCACCCTGGGCTATCAGCCCTACTACCTGTACCGGCAGAAATATATGTCCGGCTCCTTTGAAAATGTGGGCTGGAGCAAGCCGGGCACCGATTGTCTTTACAATATCTACATGATGGAGGAGCTGCACACCATCATCTCCCTGGGCGGCGGTGGCATGAACAAGGTCAACCTGCCCGACGGCACGCTGCAGCGATTCCATAACCCCAAATTCCCGGAGCAGTACATCGAAATGATCGATGATGTGCTGCACCAGAAGGAAGAACTCTTCCGGCTGCTGTGAGCCGGAGCTTCGCAGGTTATCAGAAATAACACTGTAGGGACCGGCCTCCCGGACGGTCCCTACAATATCAAACTGAACTTCGAATTCAAACCTTCTCAGGAAAGGAAGCATAGATTTTGGACACTTTGATCTCCAATGTCACCGCGGTGACCATGAATGAGCGGATGGATGTGCTCTTCGGCGCATACATCGGCATCACTGAGGGAAAAATTACATATCTGAGCAAGCAGCCTCCCAAGGAGCAGCCTGCCACCATCATCGACGGCACCGGCATGGTAGCCATGCCCGGCCTCATCAACTGCCACACCCATCTTGCCACCGCTGCTCTGCGCAGCTATTGTGACGACTTAAGCGGCAGCGAGGCCCTCTCCCAGCAGCTGCACCGGGAAGACAAGCTGGATCGCCGCAGCGCCAAGGCCGCCGCCCAGCTGGCCATCGCCGAGTGTCTGCGCTTCGGCGTCACCTCCGTATCCGATCTGTATTACTATCCGGACGCGGTGGCAGAAGCCGTCGCGGAGGCAGGCATCAAGGCCAATATAGCCCTTTCCGCCTACCGCTTCATCGACCACAACGAGGATTTCGATTTTGAGACCGATGAGCAGTGCTGCGAACTGCGCCGGGTGAAGGAAAAGTGGCACGGCCACGACGATGGCCGCATCCGCATCGACGCGGGCATCTATGCCGAGTACACCAGCAACCACAAGCTGTGGGAAGGTCTGGTGGGCTATGCCGCCGAGCAGGGCCTGGGCTTCCAGCTGCACCTGTCCCAGACGAAGGAAGAGGTGGAATCCTGCCTGGACCGCACCGGTCTGGCTCCCGCGGAGCTGCTTAGCTGCCACGGTATCTTCAATGTCCCCGTCACCGCTGCCGGCTGCGCCGGTCTGACTCCGGAGGAGATCGCCATTCTGGGCAAGAAGAAGGTCTCCGCCGCGGTAACGCCCCTGTGCGATGCCAAGGCCGGTAACAATACCGCCGACATCCTGCCCTGTGTCAAGGCAGGCATGAATGTGGCCCTCGGCACCGGCGGTGCGATCGAATGCGGCAATCTGGATATGTTTGAGGTACTGCGCGGCACTGCCATGGCCGTGCGCAGCAAGGCAGGCAACTCCGCCGCGCTGCCCGCGCCTGCGGTGCTGATGATGGCCACCGTCTGCGGTGCCCGTGCCCAGGGCCGCAGCGCCGACACCGGCATGCTGAAGGAGGGCTTCGATGCCGACCTTTGCCTGGTGGACTTCTCCGCACCCCATCTGATCCCCTGCCACAATGTGCTCAACGCTCTGGTCTACGCGGTAAAGGGCGGCGATGTTGCCATGACCATGGTCCGGGGCAAGGTCCTGTACCAGTCCGGCAGCTTCCCCACCATCGATCTGAAGGCAGTGGTCACGGAGCTGACCGAGTACGCCATCCCCCGCTTGTTCGCTGACGATAAGGAGTGACGGTCATGTCCGAACCCAAGAAGCAATCCTTCCTCCACGGCACAGCCCTTTTGGCCATGGCCACCGCCATCGTCAAGGTCATCGGTGCCTTATATAAGATCCCCCTCAATGCCATCATCGGCGAGCAGGGCTTTTCCTACTACTCCACCGCCTACGAGATCTACACGGTGCTGCTGATGATCTCCACCGCAGGCCTGCCTGTGGCCATGAGCCGCATGATCTCCCAGGCCAACTCCCTGGGTCACTACCGGCAGGTACGGAAGATCTACACCGTTTCCCGGGCCATTTTCCTGACTCTGGGTCTCATCGGCACCGTGCTGATGACCGGCTTCTGCAAGCAGCTGGCCACCTTCCAGGAGCAGCCCGATGCCTGGGCCGCCATCGGCGCGCTGGGCCCCTGCTGCTTCCTGATCTGCCTCATGAGTACCTTCCGGGGATTCTTCCAGGGTCAGAGCAATATGCTGCCCACCTCTGTCAGCCAGGTGCTGGAGGCGGTATGTAAGCTGATCGTGGGTATTGCCGCCGCGGCACTGATCCTTTTCTACACCCGCAGCCTTTCCCTGGCTGCCGGCGGCGCCATCCTGGGCGTGACCGCCAGCTGCCTGCTCTCCTCGCTATATCTGAATCACAGCTTCCGCAAGGCTTTCCGGGAGCTTCCCATCTCCGAAGAAAATGTCACCGACCGCAAGGACATTGCCAAGGGCCTGCTGGCCATCGCCATCCCCATCACCATCGGCTCCGCCGGCCTGCAATTTTTGACGGTGATGGAGACCAAGATCTACATGAGCCAGATCCGTGCCGGCCTGGAGGACACCATGAGCCTGTCTCAGCTCCAGGCTATCCTCACCGCTTACCGCTACAGCGGTGATGTCACCGCCGTGACCCGGGAGGATGCCATCCAGTTCATCCTGGATACCCGCAAGGGCATCTACAACATGACCCAGACCATCTTTAATATGCCCTGCGCCTTCATCACCCCCATCACCATCAGCGTCATCCCCGCGATCACCGCCCAGCTGACCCGGGAGGATCTGACCGGCGCCAAGGCCACGGAGGAATCCGCTATCCGTGTCACAGGGCTGATCAGCGCCCCCTGCGCCGTGGGCCTTTTCGTGCTGGCAGAGCCGGTAACGGGACTTCTGGGCGGCTATACCGGCCAGAAGCTGGAGCTTTCCGGCACGCTGATGGCCATTCTGGGCATCTGCATTTTGTTCAATGCCATGGTGCTGCTGACCGATGCCATCATGCAATCCCACGGCCATGTGATACTGCCGGTGGTGAATATGTTCGTAGGCGGCATCCTCAAGCTGGTGGCCGTGTTCATCCTCACGGGAAATCCCAATATCGGCATCATCGGCACCCCCATCGGCAGCCTGCTGTGCTACCTGAGCATTACTGTGCTGAATCTGATCTCCATGCGCCGGGTACTGCCCCAGACGCCCGCGGTGCTGCGCAATGTGGGTAAGCCGGTGCTGGCCGCCGGGATCATGGGCGTGGCTGTATATGCCACTCTGCTGGGGCTGACGGCACTGCTGGGCGACGGTGCCAGCCGGATCATCACCTGCGGCGTGCCGATCCTGGTGGGTGTTGCGGTGTATGCCTTCACCGCCATCAAGCTCAAGGCCATCACGAAAGAGGACTGCCTGCTGCTGCCCAAGGGCGCCAAGATCGCCAAGCTGCTGCGGCTGTAACCAAACTTGGTTGCTGCGTTGCACTGGCACGGTAACGCCCATGCCTTCCCCCTCGGGGGAAGGTGCCGAGCGCAGCGAGGCGGATGAGGGGAAACCATCTATAGAAACCGCATATGTAAATCAGCACAGTTACCCCTCATCAGTCACAAAAATCGGTTCCGAAGAGCCGCTTTTTGTGCCAGCTTCCCCCGAGGGGGAAGCTATATGCGGCGCAGGGCCGTCCGGGATGCCGGTCCCTATATAAGCAATCTATAATGGAGATACTGTTATGAACAAAAGCGAACTGATCCATGCGGCGGCAGAAAGCGCCGGCATGACGAAAAAAGACACCGAGCGGGTGATCAATGCCGCTCTGGATCTGATCACCGCCCAGCTGCGCCAGGGCAACAAGGTGCAGCTTTCCGGCTTCGGCACCTTCGAGGTGAAGCACCGGGAGGCCAGGGTGGGCCGCAATCCCGTGACCCGGGAAGCGGTGAAGATCCCGGAAGGAAAAGTTCCCACCTTCAAGCCCAGCCAGGTGCTGAAGGACACTGTAGGAGGTTAACATATGCGTCTTGACAAATATCTGAAGGTATCCCGTCTGATCAAGCGCCGCACCGTGGCCAACGAAGCCTGCGACAACGGACGCATCAGCGTCAACGGCCGTGTGGTCAAGGCCAGCTACGATGTGAAGGTGGGCGACAGGATCGAGATCTCCATGGGCCCCCGCACGGTTGCCGTGGAGGTGCTGCTGGTGGCTGAGACCGTCCGCAAGGATGACGCCTGCGGAATGTATAAGGAAGTATAATAAACCAATCAAGATACAAAAGGCACATCGGACAACCCCGCACAGGGCTGCTCGATGTGCCTTTTGTTGGATATATCTCGTTTTTCCTATTACCAAGCAGATCACGGCTTCGCTTCATGCCATCGTTGTGAAAATACCAACAGGAAGATCTTCCCCACAGATCAGGGCAAGCGTTTATAGACGGCACCTCTACCTGTTAACTTCCGGTTCGTCGGTACGGCATAAAATATAGTCGATGCTCACATTATAGAACTCCGCCAAGCGCAAAAGGGTCTCTGTGGGAGGAATCCTTTCTCCATTCTCAAACTTGGACAGAAGCGCTTGCTCAATTCCCGTCTGCATTTGCAAAGCAATCTGTGTATACCCTTTGCTCTTTCGCAAAATTTTCAACCTGTTTTGCATAACATCACCAATGACATTATGTCATATTTCGTCTTGACATTTATGACATCTTGTCATATAATACAGTCACCCTAAAGCAAAAAGGAGAGAATTAACATGAATTTCAACTTGCGCGCATTATTCAGGAAAACCACCTCCTTGCAAGAAGCAACGGAAAAGAAGGATACCGCAAAACTGGCAGGCTTGGGCTTATTGGGTGCTGCTATCGTATTTACCGTACTCAGCGCCTTGCTCCACATTGATTTTCTGGAATCTCTTGGTATGATCGCAATTGTTGCGGCGGCTGTCTGTTTCTACTTTTGGTATCGTGCCAGAAGTGAAGTGGCCAGATACCAGACTATTTTCTGCGAATGTGGCGAGAAATATACTTACCCCGACGATGTGGCATACGAAAAGAAAGGAGATCAAATCTCCTCCGGAAAAGACCCGAATAACGATAACATTATTCGCCACACTAATACCAAAGTCACGTTACGTTGCAAATGCCATAATTGCGGCAAAGAACGGGCCGTTGACACCACATTTATTACAGAAAAGAACATATTAAACAACCGCGGTGTACTACTGACCACAAAAACATATCCGCTCGAGGATCAGCTTGTAACTTTCTTTAAGCAATAAGCTGTATCTTCGCACATAACAAAAACGAGGGAAGCGAACGCTTCCCTCGTTTTTTACAAATTGAATTTTTTGATCACCCTGGTCAGGGGGTGAAAGCACACCGAGACCGTGACCAGCGTGCAGATGGATTGCGGGATCACCGCGGACAGAGAGCCGATGAAATAGGCCTTGGCCGCATTGGGATGAAAGCTATAGATCAGCGGAGTGATCACATCGTCCAGCAAGGTAAACAGGACCGTAAACACCACCGCCAGCCCCACCACTGCCACCGTTTTGGAAAAAGTCGCTTCCCCAGAAAAACGCCTTCCCAGCCACCCGAAAAAGGCAGCAAACAGGTTATAGTACACAAGGTACAGAACGATCACATTGATCTGAAACCCAAACACGAAGCACCGAAGCAAAGAAAAGGTGGTCGCCACCGCCATACCCTGGCGCACTCCGTAGCAGTAGCAGAAGCACAGCATCATCACCGTGACGATCTCCACACCGGAGATGCTGGTCAGCGCCAGCTGGCCGCCGATGAGCAGCGCCACGAACATGGCGCCACGGACGAGAGCTTTTGTCTTGTTCATCAGCTGAAGGACTGATACACCCAGATATACAGCTGACCGGCCTTGACCGTCAGCGCTTCGGCGCCGGAAACCGCGGAGCCATACTCCACGCCCTCATACTCCACAGTGCCCCAGGCGGAATTGGAAAGCTCCGGATCGCTGGTGTAGAGCATCCAGCAGCTGCTGTAATCGGCAGGATTGTCGATGCCGTTGATAGAGGTGATCATACCGTCGCTGATCGCAAACTCCAGGCCCTCTTTTTCCTTCAGCGTCTGCATATAATCGATGAGCAGCAGATCGGTCTTGCCCTCCAGCGCCTCTTCGGTGGTCTTGATCACGATATAGGTGTCGGAATCCTTGATCACCAGCGGCTCACTCTTGCAGCCGGTAAGCACGCAGGAAAGCAGCACGACAGCCAGCAGGATGGAGACGGTTTTTTTCATGAGATTGGTTGTTTTCATAAGGTTACCTCCTAAAACAAATAAGCTGCGGCACCAATACTGGTGCCGCAGCCGGTTTTCTGCGACAAACGCAACACTCTGTAGACACGCAGAGTGCGGAGAAGGCTGATGCGTAGGTCTTCTGACTTATGCCTGTGGGTCTGAGGACCCTGCGGCCGTGTCTGCCTTCCCGGATCTCTCCAGTGACCGGCTTTCGCCGACGACACGGACCTGAGCATTTACAGCGGCGGTACCGTCCGGGATTCGCACCCGGTTATCTTGTTCAGCAGCCCGGGTTCTTCGCCCACGGCTGCCACGCAGCAGTTCTATGCAATTGTCCTTATTATCCTATCACGGCGGCGAACCCTTGTCAACAGCAGAAAAATCTTCCATTGCAGCAAAAGAAATTGCACAGCCAGCACAAGATCAGATTGGTGCAGGGATTTCCACGGATCTGGAAGCCCCGATACTGGTCCGCGCGCTGGCGGTAGGCACTTTCTCCCTGCTCCATGTACCGCAGCGCACGGAGATATTCCATATTGTCCGGCTCCATGCTCACCGCCCGCCGGATATGCTCCATGGCCGTCACCCGGTTGCCCAGACCGTCGTTGGCCAGAGCGCTGAGATAGTACCACCGGGCATCCTTTTGCGTGGAATTGGACAGGGCATTCAGCGCCTCCCGATAGCGTCCGCTCTGGATGTAGTTCCAGGCAGCCTGCTGATAATTGTCCCCCTCGGTCTGGCTGCCGTAGCCCCGGTACTGATAGCTTCCATAGGGATCGTAGTCATAGCCGCCCCGCTGGGAGGAGGTGTACTTCTCCGGGTTCTTGATCTGCTCATAGGCAGCATTCACCTGCTGCATCTTTTTGGCGGCTTCCGCATCTCCGGGATTTAGGTCCGGGTGATATTTCTTGGCAAGCTTGCGATAAGCCTGCTTGATCTGCTCGTCCGTGGCATCGGGGCTGACGCCAAGGACCTTATAGGGATCATCGATCATTGGCGCACCTCCTGATCTTTCTTCTTCATTCTGTGGAAATGATACCACACGCCGCTATAGAGGATATTGTCCAGAATGGACTTGTCCTGCACCAGCGGCAGCTTTTCAAAGGCATCGCAGCATTTGGCCATATCCGTCACCAGCAGCCGCTCCCAGGTCTCCCAATCTTCCCTGTCACCGGCAAGGAGGAAGGGGTTGTACTTTTTTCTGCGCTTATCCCGGCGGTAATCCACCGCCGCGTCGCCCAAATAAATGAACCGGCCCAGGGCCATGCCCATCTGCCGCAGTGTCGGCGCCCACAGATCCTCCCGGTATACCAGCAGCTCGCCCATCAGCTGCCCAAAGCAGCCGGCAGGCCCATCGGGATCGGCGCAATTCTCCCGTTCCAGCCGGGAAAGCTCCTCTATGCAGCCGCGGATCGCCCGGCATTGCCGGGGAAAGCGCTCCTCGATGGCAGGCAGGCTCCGGGCAAATATGCCGGTCAGCACGCCGGCAGAGAGCTTCTTGTCGTCATTCCAGTCGTCCAGAGTCTGATACCGGGCCAGCGCCACGTTCATATCCGCCGCGTAGCGGATGTATTCATTGTCCACCCAGGGGCGGGGCTTCACAGGATGCAGCGCGCAGGCCTTTTTCCCGGCGGACTCCTCCGGCTCATACAGGCTCATGAGCAGCAGCGCCAGGAAGGCCATATCGTAGCTCAGCCCCAGCCGGGCGGTCTGGGAGGAGCGCAGCCGGATCTGGCGGCAGATGCCGCAGTACACCGCGCCGTAGCGGTCCTTTTCCGCCTTCGTCAGCTCAGAATAGCTGGCGGTCACAAATCCAAACATCCGATCCCCTCCCTTTCTGATTCTATCCTATTTCCCGGATGTGAACAAGCCGTAAACAACGAAAGAATTTACATTTTTTCCATATTTTCCCCAGCCAGCAGCCGGTTCAACGCGCCGCCGTAAAACAAAATGGACAGGCAAAAATACAGCCACAGCATGCTCAGCGCCACCGCGTAGACGCTTCCGTAGATGCCGGAATATCCGCTGAAATGCTCCACATACACGGAAAACAACTCCGTGAACACCATCCAGCCGATACTGGCCAGCAGCGCACCGGGAAGGCTCAGAGAGAACCGGATCTTTCGGTTGGGCAGCACCGTAAACATAGCGCAAAATAACACAGTCTGCAGCACCAGCAGCAGCAAAAACCGCAGCTTCAGCAGCCGTGACAGTAATAAAAGCAGCCCCGTGCCGCCTTCCAGCCACTGCTGCAGGGCCTGGGTAAACACATTTGCTACCAGCGTCAGCAAAAGCAGCAGCAAAAAGGCGAAGGTATACCCCACACTCAGCGCCCGGGTGCGAAAATATCCCCGATCTTCCCGAACTCCATAAACGGCATTCAGGCCCATCAGGATCCCCTGGATCCCCCGGCTGGCAGACCACAAAGCGCTGGCCGCCGACACGGATACCACCGCGGTGGAGGTATGGGCATAGGTACTGATGATCAGCTTTTCCGCCGGCGCCATCAGCGCCTGGGGAAGAAAGCCCGACAATAGCTCCAGAAGATCCCCGGCATCCAGAGAGGTATAGCGCAAAGCGCTGAGGATCAAAACCAGCATGGGAAACACGCTCAGCACGATAAAATACCCCGCGTTGGCCGCATGGCCGGGAATGCCCATGCTTTTCAGCTGCCGCAGCAGGGCGTAGGTCCTTCCCAGGATCCCGCCGCCGTAGGAACGCTCCATGGCATCCACCTCCTTACGGAGATAGCCTATGCAGATTCCCGGAAAACAATCCTCAAGAAGCAGGCAGCCCACTGTCCAGGGGGCAGTGGGCTGAAAGATCGGTTTATTCCGCGGAGATCAGATAGTAGTACACCGGCTGACCGCCCCGCAGCAGGTTGACCTCTGCATCGGGACAGATCTGGGCGAAAATATCCGCAGCCTTCTGGGCATGCTTTTCACTGACATCCGCGCCGTAGTAGATGATGATGTAGCTCTTGCCCTCGTCACGGACCTTCTCCGCCAGGGACTTGAGCAGCACCTTGATATCACGGCTGGTGCCGAACAGGGAGCTGCCGTACAGAGCCAGATAGTCACCCTCATGGATATCGTAGCCGTCGAAATCGGAATTCCGGGCGGCATAGGTGATCTGCATGGTATCCACGGTGGACAGAGCCTCGGTCATGGCCTCGATATTTTCCTCATTGGTACCCTCGGGGTTATAGCTGAGCATAGCGGTAACGCCCTGGGGAATGGTCTTGCTGGGAATTACCACCACATTCTTGGGGGTCAGCGCATTGACCTGCTCCGCTGCCATGATGATGTTCTTGTTGTTGGGCAGAACATACACGGTCTCGGCGGGCACGGTGTTGACCACCTCCAGGATATCCTGGGTGCTGGGGTTCATGGTCTGGCCGCCGGAAATGAGGCCGTCCACGCCCAGATTGGTGAACACATCGCCGATGCCATCGCCCACGCACACGGAGACCACGCCGAAGGGCTTCTCAGGCTCCGCGATCTTGGGTGCCAGCTCCTGCTCGCTCATCACCTTCTCGGTGTGCTGCAGGCGCATATTTTCGATCTTCACAGTGACGAAGGAGCCGTAGTCCATAGCTTCATGCAGCGCCTTGCCGGGATCGTTGGTGTGGACATGGACCTTGATGATCTCATCATCGTCCACCAGCACCAGGCTGTCACCCAGGCTGGACAGGAATTCCCGCAGCTTCTCGGGATCGTTGT
Organism: Faecousia sp.; assembly: GCA_045129455.1. Lineage (GTDB taxonomy): Bacteria > Bacillota > Clostridia > Oscillospirales > Oscillospiraceae > Faecousia. Next base: position 20,272 of record JBGVJN010000114.1, read on the forward strand.
CATTTTCACGGGAAATGATGAACTCGGTGCAGTAGGCGAAGGTGATGTCCTCGGTATTGAAGTCATCAAAGCTGGCCTGCTCCTTCACTTCCACGGTCTGGCTGCCCTCGGGAGCCACGATATCCTCGCCGCGCAGAGCGCTGAGCATCGCCTCCAGCGCCACCAGCCAGCCCTTGCCGCCGGCATCCACCACGCCGGCCTTCTTCAGCACCGGGTTCTGGTTGACGGTATTGGCCAGAGCTTCCTTTGCCTCGGCAATGGCAGCCTCATGGACGAACTCGAAGTAGTTGTTCTCCTCCGCGGCCTTCCGGGCATTGGCAGCCGCCAGACGGGCAACGGTCAGGATGGTACCCTCAGCGGGCTTCATAACTGCCTTGTAAGCGGCATCCACACCCTCCTGCAGAGCCTCGGCCCACAGAACGCCGTCGCAATCGTCAGCGCCCTTCAGCTTCCTGGAAATGCCCCGGAACAGCAGGGACAAGATCACGCCGGAATTACCTCTGGCGCCTCGCAGCATAGCGGAGGCGGTGGTAGCGGCTGCCTTCTCCAGAGAGGGATCCTCCACTCTGCGCAGGTCAGCGGCGGCGGCGTTGATGGTCATGGACATATTGGTACCCGTATCACCGTCGGGCACAGGGAAAACGTTCAGTTCATTAAGACCTTGCTTGTTCAGCTCGATGGCCGCGGCCGCGCTGATCACAAGGCGGCGAAAATCGGCCCCGTTAATGGTCTGCCTCAATTGTTTACACCTCCGAATTATTCATCGATCATCATAGAATCGATATACACGTTGACGGCCCGCACCTGCGTACCGGTGCACTTGGTGACCACATAGCGGACCTCAGAGATGATCGAGGCGCCCACGGCGTTGAGATTCACGCCGTTGTCTACCATGATGTGCAGATCAATGGAAATGGTGTCGTCCTCGTGGAACTCCACATTGACACCCTTGGACATAGATTCTTTGCGCAGCAGGTGGTAAACACCGTCCTTCACCGAGCGGGCAGCCATGCCCTTGACGCCGAAGCAGTTGGAGGCTGCGGTGCCGGCGATATCGGTGTAAACGCTGGTGCTGACGCTGACGCTGCCGTTTTCATTGTTTTGACGGATCATATCAGTACCTCCTATTATTCAGTGGGGGGGCTTATACCATGCTGTCTTCCCAGCATTCGGGAGCGGTCAGACCCATCATCTTCACCACGGTGGGTGCCACATTGGCAAGGCCGTAGCTGCCATCGTTGATGGTCCACACCTTGCTGTTGTCGTAGATGATGAAGGGAACGGGGTTCAGAGAGTGGGCAGTACGGACGGAAGTCTTGCCCTTCTTGGTCTCGGTCATCTGGTCAGCATTGCCGTGGTCAGCGGTGATCAGCACCGTGTAGCCGCACTGATCGGCAGTTTCCAGAATGGCCTTGAGGCTGTTGTCCACGCACTCCATGGCGTACACCACCGCGTCCATGACGCCGGTGTGGCCCACCATGTCGCCGTTGGGGAAGTTGCAGCGCAGGAACTGGTAGCGACCGGATTCCATGGCAGCCACCAGCTTCTCGGTGATCTCCTTGGACTTCATGGCAGGTGCCTGCTCGAAGGGGATCACATCGGAGGGGATCTCCTCGTACACCTCCAGCTCCTCGCAGACCTTGCCGGAGCGGTTACCGTTCCAGAAATAGGTCACATGGCCGTACTTCTGGGTCTCGGACACGGCATACTCATGGATGCCGGCCTTGCACAGCACCTCGGTGAGGGTGTTCTGGATCACAGGGGGCTGCACCAGATAATTTTCAGGGATGTTCAGGTCGCCGTCGTACTGGAGCATGCCGGCGAACTTCACGCCGGTATAGTCGCCCCGGTCAAACTTATCAAAGTCCTTGCGGTCGAAGGCCAGGGAGATCTCCTGGGCACGGTCGCCGCGGAAGTTGAAGAGGATCACGCTGTCGCCGTTGGCGATCTTGGCCACGGGAGCGCCGTCTCTTGCTACAACAAATGCGGGCAGATCCTGGTCGATGCAGCCGGTCTCGGCACGGAAGGTCTCGATGGCTTCCTGGGCGGAGGCAAACTGCCGGCCGATGCCCTGCACATGGGTCTGCCAGCCCTTTTCCACCATAGCCCAGTTGGCTTCATAGCGGTCCATGGTCACCTGCATACGGCCGCCGCCGGAAGCGATGGCATAGTCGCAGCCTTCGCCGCCCAGCTCAGCCAGCACATTCTCCAGCTGCTCCACATACTCCAGCGCGGAGGTAGCAGGCACATCACGGCCGTCCAGCAGGATGTGGCAGTAGGCCTTCTTCACGCCCTCATGCTTTGCCTGCTTCAGCAGAGCGATCAGGTGGGCGATGTTGGAGTGGACATTGCCGTCGGACAGCAGGCCGATGAAGTGCAGGCTATGTCCTTCCAGCGCGTTGGCAGTCAGCTCCTTCCAGGTAGCGGAAGCGAACAGATTGCCGTTCTCGATGGACTCGCCCACCAGCTTGGCGCCCTGGGAATAGACCTGGCCGCAGCCAAGGGCATTGTGGCCCACCTCGGAGTTGCCCATATCCTCATCGGAGGGCAGACCGACAGCAGTGCCGTGGGCCTTCAGATAGGTGTGAGGGCATTCAGAAAGAAGACGGTCCAGAGTAGGGGTATTGGCGACCTTGACCGCGTCACCGCTGCCGCCGTCACCCTTGCCAACGCCGTCCATGATCACAAGAACAATGGGTTTTTCCATATTGTACCTCCAAAAAAATCGGTTCATCCAAAAAACCGCATAATACGAGTTATATTATTTTACAACATTTTTTCCAAACTTACAAGCTATTTTTCAAACTTTTCCTTTCCATACAAAAAACTTCCGCTGACCCCGGCGGTTTCGGTCATTTCTTCCGTAATATGTTAAGAAAGTTTTACATTTTGCCGATGAAACTCCGCAAAAAATTATTTTTCCGGCCTGGTTTTCCCCCATGCTTCTGTCATTTTGCCGACCGGGAGCGCATAGGCTTTTCCAGGAGGGATGCCTATGTCGGAGGATCGGATCACGCTGCCCCATAAATTGACCCTGGATCAGCGGCAGACGCTGACCATGACCGGCGTATCGGAGGTGGTCAGCTTTGACGATACCGCCGTGGTGCTGCGCACCCAGCTGGGGATACTGAGCGTCCACGGCAAAGAGCTGAAGCTGCAGCAGCTTTCCCCGGAAGGGGGCCAGGTGGCCGTCAGCGGCACAGTTACGGCCATGATCTATGAGCAGCCCCGGCAGCAGGGCAGCTGGCTGGGACGGTTGTTCGGATGAACGCCCCGGCAGAGGTAGCCGGCCGCTTTGCCGCCGTGTGTCTGCTGGGGCTGGGTCTGGGGGCGGTCTACGGATTTCTGCGGCCGCCCCGGCGGCGGCATGCGCACCTGACCGACGGGGTTTTTCTGGTGTTTTTCACCTGGGCCTGGCTCTGGGCAGGCTTCGGCATCTGCCAGGGTGACCTGCGGTTGGGGTACACTATGGGGCTGTTTCTGGGGATCTTTGCATGGGAGCTGACCGCCGGAAGGCTGCTGCGGCCGGCAATTGACCTGCTCTGGCGGGGAATTTGGAAAATTCTAGGATTCCCTGGTAAGGTTTTTGCAAAAATTTTTCAAAAAACACGCAATTTTGTGAAAAAAAGATTTGCATCTGACAAAAAATCGGGTACAATAGAATGGAACTGAAATCGGCATCAGAAGATCAACAGGAGGAAGCGTTATGTCGCAGCTGCAAAATTTCATCCGTCATACCCGACTTGTGTTCGTCCGCAGCAGCAGACTGACCAAGATCCTCATCCTGTCGGCAATGGTATTTTCCCTGGTGGCGCTGGCTATTCTGCGCACCGCCATCGGCATGGGCTCCAATCATCTGGACTCTTTGCGCCATCAAGCCGCCCAGCTGGAGCAGGAAAACAGCCAGCTGGAGCAGGACATCGATTACCTGGGTTCCCTGGACAGTCTCCAGCAGATCGCCAAGGACGAGCTGGGCCTGGTAGATCCCGATACCGTCGTCCTTCAGCCTGAAAATTAAAATTAATCTACTTGCAAACGGAGGAAGCTTAGCACACTATGGAGTTAACTGTCGGACAAATTCTGGAAGGCAAAGTCAAATCGATCACCAATTTCGGCGCATTCGTTTCCCTGCCGGACAACAAGACCGGTATGGTACATATTTCTGAGGTCGCCAACGCCTATGTCAGCGACATCAGACAGCATCTGACCGAGGGCCAGGATGTAAAGGTCATGGTCATCAGTACAGAAAACGGCAAGATCAATCTTTCCATCAAGCGCCTGGAGGCAAAGCCTCAGCGCGAAAACAATAACCGGGGCAATTTCCGTCCCGCAGCCCAGAACCAGAACCAGAATCCCGGCCGGCCGGCCCGTACCGCTCCTACGCCGCCTCCCGCTCCCAAGACCGCGGATCAGCTGTTTGAGGAAAAGCTGAAGGCATTCATGACCGAATCCGACAGTAAGATCTCCTCCATCCGGCAGTATTCCGACCACCGCACCAAGAGCCGCAGAAGATAACGCTGCCTGGGCTGCTGCGCACCGCAGCAGCCCTGTTTTGTTTCCCGCGCAGCAGCACACATACCTTCCCCCTGGGGGGGAGCTACGCAGCGCTTCGCGCTTGAGGAAGATTCACCACCAAAGAATCAGGAGAAATAATGTTATGTCAACCATTGTGATCACCGGAGGATCCCGGGGCATCGGCGCGGCAGCCGTGGAGCTGTTCGCCACTCAGGGCCACAAGGTATATTTTCTTTACGAAAAAGCCCATGAAGCCGCCGCGGAGGTAGCGCAGCGCACCGGCGCGGAGGCCATCTGCTGCGATGTAGCGGACGGACAGGCCGTGCAGGCCGCTTTTGAGAAGATCGGAAGCGTGGATGTGCTGATCTGCAACGCGGGCATCTGCCATTCCGGACTGATGCAGTCCATCAGCGAAGAAGCTTGGGACAGGCTGTTTGATGTCAATGTGAAGGGTATCTATCATTGCGTCAACGCTGCCATGCCGGGTTTTCTTAAGAAGCAGGCCGGTTGCGTCATCACCGTAGCCTCCATGTGGGGGCAGGTGGGCGCTTCCTGCGAGGCAGCCTACTCCGCCACCAAGGGCGCTGTCATCGCTCTGACCAAGGCACTGGCCAAGGAGCTTGGCCCCAGCGGTATCCGGGTCAACTGCATCGCCCCCGGGGTGATCCTCACAGATATGTGTGCCTCGATCGACCCGGAGATTCTGGAAGAAATGGCTGCCGAAGCCCCCGTGGGGCGCAACGGCACCCCATACGATGTGGCGAAAGCCATGGAATATCTTATGAATGCGGACTTTATCACCGGACAGGTGCTGCCTGTCAACGGTGGATATGTGATTTAAGGAGGATTTTACCATGAAGATCGCGCTTGCCTGTGACCACGGGGCATTGGAGCTGAAGAATACCATCCGGGAGCATCTGCAGAAGCTGGGCCATGAGGTGGTGGATTTCGGCACCCACACCCTGGCTTCCTGCGACTATCCCGACTTTGCCGGCGCCGCCGCCAAGGCCGTGGCCGCCGGAGAATGCGAAAAAGGCATCGTCACCTGCACCACCGGCATCGGCGTTTCCATTGCCGCCAATAAGATCCCCGGCATCCGCTGCGCCCTGCTGGGCGATCTGATGAGTGCCCGGATGACCAGAGAACACAACGACACCAATATGATGGCCCTGGGTGCCGCCGTCACCGGCACGATGCTTGCCCTGGAGATCGTGGATACCTGGCTGACCACGGAGTTTTCCGGCGGTGAGCGCCACTGCCGCCGCATCGAAAAGCTGATGGCGCTGGAAAAGTAAGATCACAGGCGGCCAATGGCCGCCTGTATACCTTCCCTCCGGGGGAGGGTTTGCGGCGGGACCAAGGCCCCGCCCTACATAGATCTTCGGATATTTTTGCAAGACGATCCCCAAATCGCCCGAAAAGGCCCCCTCTGACGAGGGGGCCTTTGTTCGTATCCGTTGGGTATGATCGCTTATGCCTTTTTGCTCTTCAGCTGCTTAAACAGGGGGATCAGCACGACCCACACCACCGCGGCAGCGATCAGCGCTGCCAGGAAGATATTCTCATTGGGGACGAAAGAGGTGGTGCCATCGTCGCCCACGATGGTCTCGGCATTCTTCAGCACCGCGGCACCGATGGCCGGGCCGATGATGCCGGGGATCAGCACCTGGCCCACGATCCGCAGGCCCTGGAACATACCCGCCTTATTCTCCGGGGTGTAGTCACGAAGCACCGCGCCGAACACTGCCATGCCGGACAGGTAGCCGCACATCATCAGCAGGCTTCCGATGAACACCATCACCGTATCCTTGAAGATGTACAGGATCACAAAGCCCGCCATCAGCAGCGCCATGGCAGGGATCACCGCGGCACGGAAGCCCTTGCTGTCGTAGCGGCGGCCGTAAATAGCGGTAAACACCGCAGCCACCAGGATCGCCGGCGCCATGATCAGCACATAGTTATCCATCGCCAGGGACACATTGTAGTACAGGATCAGATAGGGCATGAAGATCTGGATGGCGATATTGAACAGAGCAAAGCCCAGCAGGCTCAGATACAGCTTGTAATTCTCCCGGATCACCTTGGGACGGAAGCCGTAGAAAATGTTGGCGAAGTAATTCTGGTTCTCCTGGATCTTCACTCCGGTATCCTCCACCAGGAAGAAGCCGGCGATACCCAGCGCCACCACGATGCCGCCGATAACCGTGAAGATCACCGTCCAGCTGCCCTCCAGATTCTGGTCAAGACCCATAAAGCCGCCGAAGACCACCAGGATCGCCATCAGAGGCATCATGGCATTGATGCCCTCCACCGCACCACGGTTGGTCTCGTCGGTGGAATCGGTGAGCCAGGCGTTGAAGCAGGCGTCATTGGCAGAGGAGCCGAAGAAGGTCATGATGCAGTCCAGGGCGATGGTCAGGGTGATGCACAGCGACAGTGCGGCGCTATTGGTGGACATCATGGGGAAGAACAGGCTGTGGACTGTGCCTTCCCGGATCAGACCGAAGCCCAGGATGGAAATACCCCAGAGGATATAGCCTGCGCAGATGAACACCTTGCGTCTTCCCAGCTTGTCGGACAGAGCGCCGATGAGCAGGGTGGTCACCGTGGCTGTAACCGCAGAGGCCGCCACCATCATAGAGATCTGCTCCGCAGAGGCGTGGAACATCTTGTAGATAAACACATTCAGATACATGTTCTCCACCACCCAGGCCACCTGGCCCACCAGGGAGAAGATCACCAGCGCCAGATAAAAGCGGGTGGATTTTTTCGTCTTTTCCATAAATTTCACCTTTCTCCTTAAAAATCGGGAATATAGACCTTGTCCGCGGCGCTTTCCTCCTGGGTAAAGCCCTGCAGGTCATTCAAAAACATCCAGCTGAGTACCGCGTCGTACTCCTCATCGGTGATCCGCCGATCAAAGGGGGAACACATCCCCGGCATGGGGGTATACTGGCGCATGAGGCTCACCAGCACCTGTCCAGGAGCAAAGGTGTCGCCGATCCAATCCAGCACCTTCAGTGAATTTTCCACCTGTCCCGGCAGGATCAGGTGGCGGATGATCACGCCCCGGATCAGCTTTTCCCCTTCCCATACCGCCGGGCCGGTCTGGCGCACCATTTCCCGTATGGCATCGCAGGCCACCGGAAAGTAGTCCGCTGCCCCGGAAAGGCTTCGGGCAAGGGACGCGTCGGCATACTTCAGATCCGGAAGGTAAATGTCCACCTTCCCCTCCAATTGCCGCAGGGTCTCCACCCGCTCATAGCCGCCGCAGTTGTACACCACCGGCACACTCAGCTTAGGCTCCAGCGCCGGCAGGATGGTGGGAAGATACTGGGTGGGGGTCACCAGATCGATGTTCTCTGCGCCGGCAGCGATCAGCGCTTCCATGGCCTGCCGCAGCGCTGCGCTATCCATAGCCGTGCCGGTGGGCGCGGCGCTGATGGCGATATTCTGGCAATATTTACAGCCCAGGGTGCAGCCGCCGAAGAAAATGGCGCCGCTGCTTCCGCCGGGGGATAGTGCCGGCTCCTCCCACTTGTGGAGCATGGTCCTGGCTACCAGGGCGATATCCGGGCATCCGCAAGCGCCGGTCTTCCCGGCAGTGCGGTCGATGCCGCACATTCTGGGGCACAGGGTGCAGCCTTGATAGTCCATCCCACCGCTCCTTCCTTTTTTGTAAATTATAATACAGATCTACTAAAAAGGCAATGGATCAGGGGGAATTTCAAAGCACAGTTTCCCGCACCGGTACAGGAGTACCCAAAGGCCCCCTTGTGTAAAGGGGGCTGTCAAAAACCTTCGATTTTTGACTGGGGGATTGTGCTGTACAACGCTACCAATTTGCCAAACTTTTCGGCGAATTCGCGCTGCCTGCGCGACAATCCCTCCGACACGGCATGCGCCGTGGCACCTCATCTCCGCGCTAAGAGCCGCCCTGCGGGCGGTTGCGCTCCGAAACGCGCCTGCGGGCGCAGCCTTTGCACAAGGGAGGCTTGGGTGCAGTGCAAGTGCCTCCCTGTGGCGATTTCCCTTGTCAACCGGCGGCGATTGTGGTATGATAGCCGCAGAACACAAAAACAGGAGCGCACCATGAGAAAAATCCGGGATTTCAAGCTGAAAACTCTATACCTTGCCATTTACGCCGGAATCATTGGCGTGGGCTGGCTGCTGAAGGTCCCCTGCTTCTGGCAGTGGCTGCTGCACATCGCCTGCCCCGGCTGCGGCATGACCCGGGCCTGCATGCGTGTGCTTCAGCTGGACTTCGTCGGAGCATTTTCGTATCACATGATGTTCTGGTCCATCCCGGTACTGCTGGTATACTATTATCTGGACGGCCGGGTCTTCGGCAAGAAATGGCTGGATCGGGGCGTGCTGATCGCCATTGCCGTGGGCTTCTTTATCAACTGGATGCGCAGCCTGTTTTTTCGGTAAAGTTTCCGTGTATTATTGACATTTTTCCACCCTCTGTGTATAATGTAGAAAACACTTTTTGTGTAGTGTTGAAAGATATTCAAAGGGGAACTCAATATGTATTGTACCAATTGCGGCAATGAGATGAACGACAACCAGGCCATCTGCCTGAACTGCGGCGTCAAGACCGGCGACGGCAAGAGCTTCTGCGCCAACTGCGGCGGCGCTGTTAACGAAGCTCAGGAAGTCTGCATGAACTGCGGCGTTGCTCTGAAGAAGCAGGCTGCTGCCGGCGACCTGGGCGACAAGGACAAGATCGTCGTTGCTCTGCTGGCCTTCTTCCTTGGCGGCTGGGGCGTGCACAACTTCTACCTCGGTGAGACCAAGAAGGGTATCATCAAGCTGGTCACCACTTTCTGCTGTCTCGGCATCGGTGGCATTCTGGCTCTGATCGACTTCATCAAGATCCTGATGGACAAGTATGTCGTCGATCCCGAGAAGTACATCTGATCTGTTGATCGCCAAAAGAGGTACACCTTGCGTGTACCTCTTTTTTCTTCCCACTTGCGGGTGGATATGCCGGAAATCTGTCATGCTGTTGCGCCGCATTCTTGTCCCCCTCGTTTTGAGGGGGTTGTCGCCCGAACAAGGCTGACAGGGGGAGTAAATAATCGACACTCGAAAGGAGCATCGTCATGGAGATTCGACTTGCCCGGGCACAGGACATTCCCGGCATGCTGAAGCTTTTGCGGCAGGTGGGGGATGTGCACCACCGGATCCGTCCGGATATTTTCCGGGCCGGTGCGCTGAAATATGACGAACCTTCCCTGCGGGAGCTGCTGCGGCAGGAAGACCGGCCCATCTTTATCGCGGAGCAGGACGGTGCCGTGGCCGGCTACTGCTTCTGCGTCCGTAAGGACTTCCGGGGCAGCTCCGTGCAGGCGGACCGGGTAGAATTTTATATCGATGACCTGTGCGTGGAGGAGGCGCTCCGTGGCACCGGCATCGCCAAGGCGCTTTTCGCCCATGTGAAGGCCTACGCAAAGGAAAGAGGCTATCACAGTGTGACCCTCAATGTGTGGTGCGGCAACCACAGCGCCATGGCTTTTTACGAAAAACAAGGTTTAAAGATGCGCAACATTATGATGGAACTGCGCCTGGAGGATGAAGAATGCTGCTGAAAAACGAGATTTACGAAACCACCATCGTAGACTATACCGCCGAAGGTCTCGGTGTTGCCCGGATCGACGGCTGCGCCGTATTTATCCCCAACGCCATTGCGGGAGAGCGCTGCCGTGTGCGCATCGAGAAGGTGGGCAAAACCTGGGCCGCCGGTAAGATCGTGGAGCTCCTGGAAAGATCTGCGCATCGGATCAACCGGGCCTGCCCGGTGGCGAAGCTATGCGGCGGCTGCGATTTTCATCACATGGACTATGAAGAAGAGCTGCGGCTGAAGGCCCAGCGGGTCCGCACCTGCCTGAACCGCATCGGCGGTGAGCAGCTGGAGGATGTTCCGATCCTGGGCGCGCCCACCTGCGAAAACTACCGCAACAAGGCCCAGTACCCGGTGGCATCCAAAAACGGCCGGGTCTACGCGGGCTTTTTCAAGGCCGGCACCCACCAGGTGGTGGAAAACGACCGCTGCGGCATCCTCCCAGAGGAAATGGACCGGGTGAAGGACGCTGTCATCGCCTATGCCAACGAATTCCGGGTCAGTGCCTATGACGAAGCTGCCCACCAGGGCCTGCTGCGGCACATCTATGTGCGCCGTGGCGCCGTTTCCGGACAGATCCTGGTGTGCCTTGCCATCAACGGCCGCAAGATCCCCAAGGAAGCCGCGCTGATCGCCCGGCTGCGGAAGATCCCGGGCTTTACCACCCTGGTGCTTTCGGTGAACACGAAGAAGGGCAACACGGTGCTGGGAGATGAATTCATCACCCTCTGTGGCCCCGGCTATATCGAAGATACCCTCTGCGGGCTAAATTTCCGCCTGTCTCCCCGGTCTTTTTACCAGGTGAATCATCACCAGGCCCAGCGGCTGTACCGCTGCGCCATCCAGCAGGCCGGCATCACCAAGGACGATACGGTGCTGGATCTTTACTGCGGCGTCGGCACCATTACCCTGGCCATGGCAGCCGCCGCGGGCAAGGTCATCGGCGTGGAGGTGGTAGCCCAGGCGGTGGAGGATGCCCGGGACAACGCAAAGCGCAACGGCATCGAAAACGCGGAGTTTTTCTGCGGTGACGCAGGCCAGGCCGCCCTGGAGCTGGAAAAGCAGGGGGTCAAAGCCGATGTGGTAGTGGTAGATCCGCCCCGGAAGGGTCTGAACGCCGATGCCATCGAGGCGCTGGCCCGATTCGCGCCCCGCAGGATCGTGTATGTTTCCTGCGACCCGGCCACCCTGGCCCGGGATGTGGCGCTGCTGAAGGAGCGTGGCTATACGCTGCAAAGCGCCACCGCCGCAGACCTGTTTCCCCGGTGCGCGCACGTCGAGAGTGTTGTTTGTCTGACGAGAAAATAACCGCAAAACCCGTAGGGGCGAACTGTGTTCGCCCGAAAATGAGAAATTTTTGCCCAATTATGCGGACGAACGCAGTTCGCCCCTACGATTACGGTGTTCAAAATTAAAAAATGCCCCAATTTTGCGTTGGGACAAAAGTGATTTTCGAGCAAAACCCGAAACTTCAATTTACACCTGTTTGGTATAACATATAGAAGAAAAAAGGAATTGCCATGTACGACATTCAAAGCAGATGGAAGCTTGAAGGCAATATTTTGAGATATTACGGCTTGAGAAATCAGCCTAATATGTTCAAAAATACTGTTAAGCTTACCAAAAAGCAAAAAACAATTATTGAAAAGCTCCCCTGCGGATTGACAAGTAGCGAGATTACTATCTTGAAAAATCTCGTAGGTGCGCAGATTGTGAAATTCGAAAGCAAAAGGGTAATTCCCTCGAGCTTGGATGATGCCAAATTTTGCAAAACGTGTATAGCAAATGATTTTATGATTCCCGGCATTGAATTTGATGCAGAGGGCAGGTGTCCGATCTGTCGGTCCGCAGAAAAAACAAAAAATCTAAAAAGCATCGTTCCGATTATGAATACATTCCCGAGATCAAAAAAATCGCGCTTTGACGTTGCCGTATTTTACACAGGTGGTAAGGACTCTACCTACTTACTGTACTATTTGTCCAAGACTTTAAATCTTCGTGTGTTAGCACTTACTTGGGAAATTCCCTATATGTCCGAATGTGCAAAGAAAAGCATTGAAAATGCCAAACAATCACTTAATTCGGTTGAATTTATCAGTCGCAAAATTTCAAATGATGATTTAAGGAAGATATATAAAAAGCTATACTCTTTGAGCGAAAACACCTGTGCCTGTCCCTCTCTTGCGTACGTATTGTTTTATCCCGAGCTTGTTGCAAACAAAGTGCCATATTTTGTTGCGGGGAATGAGCCAGCACAGTTACTCGGCTTATATTTCAATCATATGGCACCTCAAATTGCTTACACGTTTTCTCAAAACAAATTGCTGAATTTCTTCTTGAACATCGGTAGAATTTTAACGTTTCACCCGCCGTTGAAGAAAGGGCAATTCCATACTCTCGCTACGATGAAACAGCTTGCGTATGGGGATAGCAAAATAAAAAACGTGGCAGGTTATTCCAATCAGCTTGTTTACAATGTTTGCGAAGCAATCAAAGAAGTGCCAAATCTTTTGACTCCTTTGAGAAAAGCCATTCGTACCTCCTCTTGGTCGGGTAATATTCCTGCATTTGTGCAAGTGGATTTTGATGAAATATGTGGTGGCGTTTATGAATGGCGAAAAATCAAGGACACTATCATTCGTGAATGCGGTTGGGTTGCCCCCGAAGAAACCGATAAGGGATTACATACAAGTTGCAAAATTGAAAAATGCAAGGAGCATTCGCAATTTGCAAGATTTTATCATATGAGAAGTACTATGATCCCATTCAGCGCACTTGAAATCGCGATTGCGAGCAGAAGCAATAATTTGTCGAGAGAGGAAGCTATGGAAGAATTGAAAAAATCGCTTGGCTTTTCGCTTGACGAAATCCCCGAGTGCGCAATCATGCGGGAGTACATAGAACGATGAACGCGGTTGTTTTTTATTCAAATACAGGGCAAAGCAGGGCGATCGCGACATACTTTGCAAATCAATTAGGGTATCCACTTGCGGATATTGAAACAAAATGTGCGGAGCATTATCGAAATCTCGTTCTTGTATTTCCTGTGCACTGTCAAAATATCCCCGATATTGTAAAGAGTTTTTTGAAGAATGTATCGGTTGAAAATCTAACGGCTATTGCTACGTACGGAAAAATGTGCCGTGGAAATGTTCTATATGAAATTCAAAAAAACTATCAAAAGAATATTATCGCGGGAGCGTATATTCCTACGAAGCACTCCTACATAGACAATGATGATGTTTTCTGTGATTTTGACAAATTAAAGCCCATCGTTGAAAAAGTCAAAGAGCCTTCATATATACAACTCCCAAAGCTTTATAAAAATCCTTTGGCTGCTGTTTTTCCAAAACTAAGAAGTAGGCTTGGACTCACGATACAAAGAAGCGCAGATTGCGGTGGGTGCAATCTTTGCGCAGAGCGCTGCTCCTTTGGAGCGATACAATCGGGCATAACAAATCGCAAGTGCATCAGATGTTTGAAGTGTGTTGAAGCCTGCCCACGTCAAGCCCTAAAAATCAAGTTGGGTTTGCCGTTAAAGCTATATTTACGCAAGAAAAAAGCAAACGAACTTATCATTTATATTTGAATGATATATTCCCAAGCACTGCTCAAAAATTAGGAAAAAATGATGATTTCCACCTATGATTTTGAGACTTTTTGGTGTTTCCACCCCCATTTTTGACCGATTTTGAGACCTTTTGGAGTCTTGACCCATGTTGAAAGTGTTGTTTGTCTTACAAAAAAGGATATTCAATAAAAAATCCGCCCGTTTCCGGGCGGATTTTCATTTTTTGAATTGATAGAACTTATCGGATCGCTCTGCCGCAGTTGGGGCAATTCTCGACCTCGGAGGTCAGCTTGAAGCCGCAGCCGGAGCAGAAGCCAACAGCCTCACTGGTGATCTCAACATAGAAGGCAGCCTGAACCAGACCCACAAACAGAGGAGCCAGGGCGCAAACAGCAATGTACAGCACGATCATAGCCAGGGCAAACAGAATACCCAGCACAGGAATGAGGGCCAGCAGAGACAGCACCAGAACCGCAGCGCCAAAGACCAAACCCCACACGAAGTCGGCCAGCCACATCTGCAGCTTATAGCCCTTGGTCTTCTGTGCAGAGATCTTGATGGCCTCAGTGATGGGAACTTCCGGCTCATACACCAGAATGTAAGGAGTCAGACGATACTCATAAGTACGGATCAGCGCAAAGATGGGGCCGACAATGGGGATCAGAGACCACAGGAAGATCCACAGCAGCATCCAGCCCAGGCCCAGGGTCACACGCTTGATGGTGTTCCAATCCTTGAAGCAGGCAAACAGCTGAGTCACCTCAACCTCTTCGCCGCGATAGCCCCGCAGGAAGATGATCGTCATGGAGGTGCTGATCAGCAGGCTCACTGCCAGACCCAGCACGGGGATCGCCACACCGCACAGAGCAGAGAGGGCACCGCTCAGCACGATGGCAAGCAGGGAAATGCCCCAAAGCTTCAGAGGCTTCTTCATGAGTACACTAAACGCGCGCTTGTAAATAGTCATTAACATAGATACCAATCTCCTTTCTCTTGGGTGGGATCCGGATCATCCGAAACCAACCATTCCATAAAAAAATATACCATTTTTGTATATTTTTGTCAAATCTTTTCTAACTTGCGCCGATGACAAAAAAGCTCCGTTTGGGGCTAGGAATTTCCCCGTTTTTTTGCTACACTGTAATTGATAAATGTTTTTCTTCCGAAGGAAAGGAGAATCCACCATGCCCATCGATCTGATCACTCCCCGGGGTGAGCAGCTGCTCGCGGAGGGCGGCACCCCCTGGCAGGTATATCCCCGCCCTCAGCTGAAGCGGAATAGTTATGTAAACCTCAACGGCAGCTGGGAGTTCACCGTCTCCCCGGACGGTCAGCTTCCCCAAGTATATGAGCGCACCATTTTGGTGCCTTTTTGCCCCGAAAGTCAGCTCTCCGGGCTAAAATTCCACCCCAAGGACGGGGATTTCCTGTTCTACCGCCGCAGCTTCTCCACGCCGGAGCTTCCTGCCGGCGGCCGCCTGCTGCTGCACATCGATGGTGCAGACCAGGTTGCGGAAGTTTATGTAAACCAAAAGCACATCAGCTCCCATGCCGGCGGCTATGAAGCGTTCACCCTGGACATCACCGATGCCCTGGCGGAGACAAACGAGCTGGTCATCCGCTGCCGGGATGATCTGCGTGACCAGACCTTCCCCTACGGCAAGCAGACCCTCAAGCGGGGCGGCATGTGGTACACCCCCGTGTCCGGCATCTGGCAAAGTGTCTGGCTGGAGGTTGTGCCGGAGCGGTACATCCGACGGCTGAACATTGAAAATCGGGGCAGCAGCGTGACCATTTCCGCCGAGCCTGCTCTGGACGGCACGGTCATCATCCCCGGGGTGGGCGAATTCCCCCTGGGCAGCACCGTCACCCCCGACAACCCCCGCCTGTGGAGTCCCGAAGATCCTTATCTTTATGAATTCACCGTGGTAGCCGGTGACGACCGGGTGGAGAGCTACTTCGCCCTGCGCTCCCTGGAGATCAAGACCGTGGACGGCTATCCCCGGCTGTGCCTTAACGGAAAGCCCTACTTCTTCCACGGCCTGCTGGATCAGGGCTACTGGCCCGAGGGTCTGCTGACACCGCCGGCGCCGGAATCCTATGCCGACGATATTCTGGCCATGAAGGCTCTGGGCTTCAACACCCTGCGCAAGCACATCAAGGTAGAGCCGGAGGAATTCTACTACCAGTGCGACAAGCTGGGCATGGTGGTTTTCCAGGACATGGTCAACAACGGCGACTATAACTTCCTGCGTGACACTGCCCTGCCCACCGTGGGCATTCAGAAGCTGGATGACCGGAAGCTTCACCGGGATGAAGCTACCCGCAAGGCCTTCCTGGAAAGCATGGAAGCCACGGTACGGCAGCTGAAAAACCATCCCAGCATCTGCTACTGGACCATCTTCAACGAAGGCTGGGGGCAGTTTGACAGCGACAATGTGTGCGCTCAGTTCCGCAAGCTGGATAACACCCGCTTCATCGATGCCACCTCCGGCTGGTTCCGCCGGAGCAACACGGATGTGGACAGCCGGCATGTATACTTCAAGCCCATCCGGCTGAAGGCTGCGGACAAGCCTCTGGTGCTTTCCGAGTTCGGCGGCTATTCCTACAAGCCCGAGGGGCATGTATTCAACACCGAGCAGACCTATGGCTACGGAAAATTCGCCGATCCGGGGGAATTTGCCGACGCGGTGGACGCTCTGTACCGGGAGCAGGTGATCCCGGCAGCGGAAACCGGCCTGTGCGCCGCCATCTACACCCAGGTTTCCGATGTGGAGGACGAGACCAACGGCCTGCTCAGCTACGACCGGAAGGTAAACAAGATGGACCGGGCGAGGATGCTCCAGATCGCCAAGGCGCTGCAATTGACCAAGTAATCAAAGCTATGCTGTTTTTTGCGCACGCAAGGCCCCCTCTGACGAGGGGGCTGGATTTTTGCGCAGCAAAAAGACTGGGGGAGAGATTTTTCTTTCTCTCCCTCCGTCACGGCTATGCCGTGCCACCTCCCTCATCAGAGGGAGGCAGGCCTCCGCGATCGATCAGGCCTTTGGAAGCATAGCACAACTGCCGGCATTTTCTAACTACAGAAACGCCCCGGTGCGGTAGCACCGGGGCATTGGTTTACTTCATGAACTTGTCGATGGCCTGGCAAAGATCGTCGATGGCGCTTTCGTCGCCGGCGTTCACCGCGTCCACCATGCAGTGGCGCATATGATCCTGCAATATCACCTTGCCGGTATTGTCGATGGCAGATCGCACCGCCGCCAGCTGCACCAGCACCTCAGAGCAATCGCAGCCCTCCTCCACCATCCGCTTCACCTTTTCCAGGTGGCCGATGGCCCGGGCCAGACGGTTGACCACCGCCTTCTGATTTTCATGGACATGACCGTGACTGTGGGCGATGCCATGGGCGTGCATATAGGCGTGATCGTGATCGTGTTCATGTTCGTGATGATCCATAGCAATGCCTCCTTCTAAGCTTTTTCTGCATTATATCCCATGTTTCGGAGGATTACAAGCCCGGGAGGGGGTTATTTTTGAAAATGTTTTGACGGGCAGGCAATTGTCTGGTATAATAACTCACTGGAATTGCAGATCTCGGTTGCTCGTTCTGTTCAACTCTACGCAACAGAGTAACAGATCCCATTGTTTAAAATCAACCTCACGGAGGAATTTACATATGAGAATGCGTAAAATGAAAAATTTGGACTCCCGGATGGAGCGGTGCGCAGCCCTGCGCATCGCTGAGCCTGCCGCGCTGAAGGGCAATTGGCGCAGTAAGATGCCCGATTGCACCGCCCTTTGGGTGGAGGTAGGCTGCGGCAAGGGCAAGTTCACCGCCGAGACCGCTGCGGCTAACCCCGATGTGCTGCTCATCGCCGTGGAGCGCTGCCGGGAAGCTATGGTGGTAGCCATGGAAAAGGCCCAGAGCATGGGACTTACCAATGTGTTTTACATCGATATGGATGTGGCAAATATCGAGGAAATTTTCGCAGTTCAGGAGATCGACCGCCTGTTTATCAATTTCCCCGATCCCTGGCCCAGAAAGAAGAACGCCAAGCGCCGTCTGACCCACCGGGGCTTCCTGGATAAGTATTGCCGCGTGGTACGCACCGGCGGCGAATTCCATTTCAAGACCGACAATGCGCCCCTGTTTGAGTTCTCCGTGGAGGAGTTTGCCGCCTGCGGTTTGGAAGTGAAAAATCTGACCCGAAATCTCCATGAGCATGGCATCGTGGGCATCATGACCGGCTATGAGGAGAAATTCCACGCCCTGGGTACACCCATCAACCGCTGCGAGGTGGTCTGCAAGCCCTTTATCCTCCCTCCGGAGGAAAAAAAGCCTGCAGAGGAAGCGTAATCTAAAGTTCAGTTTAGCGTTCTGGTGCAGTAACACCCAAAGGCCCCCTTGTGTAAAGGGGGCTGGCAGCCGAACAGGCTGACTGGGGGATTGTCATATGTCGGACAACAATCCCTCCGCCCTTTCGGAGCACCTCCCTTTGCACAAGGGAGGCATGCGGCGCAGCATACGGCTGCGCAACAATTCCCTACTTGTAACCCATGAAATGAGGAAGCCTTTATGACCTATCCTGCAGGAAAATGTGATATCGCCGTCATCGGTGCGGGTCATGCCGGCATTGAGGCGGCACTGGCCGCAGCCCGTCTGGGGATGAAGACCATCCTGTTCACCATCAATCTGGACGCGGTGGGCAATATGCCCTGCAATCCCGCCATCGGCGGCACCGGCAAGGGCCATCTGGTCCGGGAGATCGACGCCCTGGGCGGCGAGATGGGCATTGCCGCGGACAAAGCCTGCATCCAGTACCGGATGCTCAACCGGGGCAAAGGGCCGGCGGTCCATTCCCTGCGCGCCCAGGCAGACCGGCGCAAATACCAGCAGGTGATGAAGCAGACAGTAGAGCTGCAGGAAAATCTGCAGCTGAAGCAGGCTACCATCACGGAAATTCTGGTGGAGGACGGCCATGTGGCCGGTGTGGTGACCCAGCTGGGCGCAAAGTATGATGCCAAAGCGGTGATCATCGCCACCGGCACCTACCTTGAC
This sequence comes from Faecousia sp., assembly GCA_045129455.1. Classification (GTDB taxonomy): domain Bacteria; phylum Bacillota; class Clostridia; order Oscillospirales; family Oscillospiraceae; genus Faecousia. The sequence goes on from JBGVJN010000114.1 coordinate 39,046, forward strand.
AGCACCGTCATCACCGGCGAGAGCGTCCTCTCCTCCGGCCCCGACGGGATGCACCCAGCCATCGGCCTGGCGGATCAGCTGCGCAGCCTGGGCCTCAGCCTTCGCCGGTTCAAGACCGGCACGCCGCCCCGGATCAACCGCCGCACCATCGACTTTTCCCAGATGGAGCTGCAGCCCGGCGATGAGATCGCCGAGCCCTTCTCCTTCCGCACGGAGCATAAGCTGAGCAATGCCGCCGTGTGTTATCTCACCTATACCAATGGCGAAACGCACCGGATCATCCGGGAGAATCTCCACCGCAGCCCCATGTACGACGGCACCATCTCCGGTGTCGGTCCCCGATATTGCCCCAGCATTGAGACCAAGATCGTCCGTTTCGCGGAAAAGGAGCGGCATCAGCTGTTCATCGAGCCCTGCGGCAGCGACACGGAGGAAATGTATATCCAGGGCTTCTCCTCCAGCCTTCCGGAGGATGTGCAGCTGCAGATGCTGCGTACCATCCCGGGCCTGGAGAACGCGGAAATGATGCGCCCGGCCTATGCCATCGAGTATGAGTGCATTGACCCCACCCAGCTGCTGCCTACCATGGAGGTGAAGGCCATCCCCGGCCTGTACGGTGCCGGCCAATTCAACGGCACCTCCGGCTATGAGGAGGCTGCCGCCCAGGGTCTCATCGCCGGCATCAACGCGGCGCTGAAGCTCCAGGGAAAAGCCCCGCTGATCCTCACCCGGGACACCAGCTACATCGGCACCCTCATCGACGATCTGGTGACCAAGGGTACGGAAGAGCCTTACCGGATCATGACCAGCCGGTCGGAATACCGGCTGCTCCACCGGCAGGACAATGCCGACCAGCGGCTGACCCACATCGGTGCCGCCGTGGGCTTAGTGCCTCCGGAGCGGCTGGCCGCTGTGGAAGAAAAATACGAGGCCGTCCGTCGGGAGATCGCCCGGCTGGAAGGCACCGGCATCGCTGCCAATGACCGTCTGAACGAGATGCTGGCCGCCCGGGATTCTGCCCCGGTGACCAATTCCGCCCGTCTTGCGGATCTGCTCCGCCGGCCTCAGGTAAGCTACGAGGACATCGCCCCCTTCGACCCGGATCGCCCGGAGCTACCGGCAGCGGTGACCGAGGAAGTGCAGATCCAGCTGAAATATGCCGGGTATCTGCAGCGGCAGCTGCGCCAGGTGGAGGAATTTAAGAAAGAGGAAGCCCGGCTGCTTCCGGAGAGCATCGACTACCATGCCATCGCCGGTCTGCGGCTGGAGGCTAAGGAAAAGCTTTCCGCCATCCGCCCCATGTCCATCGGCCAGGCAGGCCGTATCTCCGGCGTCAGCCCGGCGGATATCGCCGTGCTGCTCATCTGGCTGGAGCAGAATAAGTAAAAAAAGCGCCCTTGCTCCCGCCGCTAACTAAAAAGCACAACCGCAGCACCGATCATGGTGCTGCGGTTACTATTTGACAAATTGGAATTTATCTAACGGTTTTGTGTCGCCCCGAAGCCTCCCTCTGATGAGGGAGGTGGATTCGCCGAAAGGCGAAGACGGAGGGAGAGATGACTACCCCTCAGTCAAAAATCAAAGATTTTTGCCAGCTCCCCTGACA
>JBGVJN010000115.1:0-38319 GCA_045129455.1 Faecousia sp.
GACCAAACTTCACCGGTGCGCTTATCCTTCAGCTGGATGCTGGAGGTATCCAGATCCCAGCTGAGGGTCATGCGGTCATTTTCCGCCACCACGCCGGATTTTATGGTCTTCAGCTTCTCTGGGACGGAGAATACCGCCAGAGAGCTTCTCTCCACCTGGGGAGAGCATGCGCACAAAAGCCCGCCAAGGATCCCTGTGAGCAGAAGCAGCGCAAGACATCTTTTCAATTTCATCTCCTGCACCTCCCTAGCGCATCGTCACTTCGTTGAAGATCTGAACCACAAAGTTCAGAAGATTCTGAGAAAGAGACAGCATAACAAAGATCACAAAGGCGATCACGAACATTCCCAGCAGGATCAGCGCGGCCATGGCCATGGACTTAAAGAAGGAGAAGTCGTGAACGATGGTCATACCCAGCAGCAGATGGATCACCGTCAGGCCGTAGCAGATCGTCGACACGATGTCAAAGCCCGAGTTCGCCGTGGGAATGAGGAAATTGGACAGCAGCAGATAGGCAATATTGAACAGGATCACAGGCATCAGCGAATAGCAGCTGACGCAGAAGATCTCCTTCATATCGCCCTTGCCCTGGAACAGAGAGCAGCACAGCCAGTTGGCAGCCGTCCACAGAAGCACCAGGCCCACCGTGCCGATCAGCTCGATAAATGCATTATACTGGCTCAGATCCGCGGAGCCGTACATAAAGCCGCCGTACATGGTCTTCAGGACCGAGGTCACGAAGAACAGTGCCAGATAAACGGTCGCAATGGGAATGGAATAGAGTTTTTTCTGCTTCATCTCATTGAAGGATGCAATAGGATGAGCCAGCGTAGAAAGAGCAAGGCTCAGCTTCTTATCCTTGACAAAGACGATGGTCCTGCGGCGGCTGATGATCATAAAGGCAGACACCGCACCAACGGCAGCCAGACACAGAAGCAAAATCCACCAGAAATTATCATAGATGAACTGGTCGCGGACCTGCTCGAAGGCCTTGGCGTAGGTCACACGGTCGTAACCCAACTCCGAAAGCTCCATAGCCTTGCTGTAATTACCCTCCTCCAAAGCCGCCTTGGCAAGACCCTTGTAGGCAAGCTGGCAATTCTGATCCTGCGCATACACCTGCTCCCAATAGGGTTTGGCCTCGGTATAGTGGCTGTCGATGGTCAGGCTGTCTGCCTGTTTCAAGAGCTTACCATAGTCCGTAAGGCGGAAGACCGTGATCTTTCCGGTGGAGAAATCCGATACAAGCAGATCTTCTCCATACACTGTAACGGCACTGGGGGAAACAAAGGTACCCAGCTGGTTGCCATTATTGAGTCCGCCGCCAAATACGCCCAGCAAATTCACATCCGTGTCATACACATAGATCCTGCCCCGAGTGCCGTCCACAACATAGTAGAAGCCGTCACGGTCGCAGGTTATGGCATTGAACGAACAGTAGATATAGGTACCGTAGGTGCTGGTCACATCCCGGTACACCGGCGGATTATCCGCGAAATTGAAGCTGTTTGTACTGATATAAGAGAATCCGGACGGCTTTTTTAGAATATTGGTACCGGAAAGACCGTATCTGCGAACCTGGCCAGACCACTTTTCGTCGTTGATGGTCGTGATAAAACCATCAGCATCGATACACACATCCAGCATCGTATACGGCAAAGCCTGAACAGATGCCGCATGCTTCTCTTCCGTTTCAAACAGGCCGCTGATGAACTCTGTCAACGCTGCCCCCAGAGAGGATGCCACGCTGTTGGCACCGAAGAAGCCACAGAACTCATACTTCTCCGTAAAGACCATCATACCGTAGTAAGAGCCTTCACACAGGACATAGTAGTAGCCGCTTCTGTCACGGATCAGTCTGGTGGGCGCAAAGTTGAAGGTTTCAGGCACCACAGAGTCGGTAGGCTTTTCGATGATCTGAAACACCTCACCGTTTCTGGTGCATAGTACCCGCTTGCCCACAGTATCCGCAACATACAGGCCGGTCTCATCCACAAACATACCCTTGGCGCCCTGGAAGGTCAGTTCCTCCTCGCCGTGGGTAAAGGCGGTGATCTGTCCGACAACACGGTAGTTGCTGTCGAACTGTACGATCCGGCCGTTGGCACTATCCAGGACATACAGAACGCCGTCATACACACTCATGTACTGCAGCTCTTTAAAGGAGCCGATGCCGCATTCCTCGCCGGTCAGGGTATCAAAGGCCTGGAATACCGACTTGGTAGCCACCGGGGTCTTGGTGCCGCCGTTTTCCCAGTAGGTATAGCTGGTGTAAGGCACATCATCCACGGATTCCGCGGATGCGCTGACGCTGCCAAAGGACGCACACAGTCCCAGAAGCAGGCAGGCGCACAAAAAGCTGCAGAGGAGCCTTCTCATTTTTTGATTCATAGAACTCCCCTCCCCTTAATCCTTGATACCGGCGTGGCTCATGGTCTCCAGCACATTGGACTGGGTGATCATGTACACCAGGATCGGCGGGATCATCATCAGTACGGTGACCGCCATGGCACTGCCGCTGCGGGAGATGCCGCTGGAGGTGATGGAGCCCATGACGCTGGGCAGCGTCTTGAGGCTTTCCGAGAAGATGGAGCTGCCGGATTGGATCGCCCATGCGTTCTGGAAGCTGAAGAGCGTCCAGGTAAGGATCGCGGGCTTGGACAGGGGCACCACAATGGAAGTAAAGATCTTCCAGACGCTGGCGCCGTCGATCCGTGCCGCCTCGATCAGTACCGCCGGGATGCTGGACTCCATATTCTGCTTGATCAGGAAGATACCCATGGTGCTGGCAAGTCCCGGCAGGATATAGACCCAATAGGTATCGATGATCCCGATATTGCAGTAAATCAGGTACTGGGGCACCGCCAGGGTCGTGCCGTTATACAGCAGCGCGAACTGGATGATCAAAAACAGCACCTTGGATGCCTTGTTTTTCACCTGACACAGCACATACGCCGCCATCACAGATACGATCAGCTGCAGCCCCACCACAGCAAAAGTGACAAAAAGCTGGTTAAACACATAACGGATGAAAGGTACTTCCAGATTGGAAAGCAGATCCGGCAAAGCCGCATAGTTCTTCCATGTTGGACGCACTACGAAGAATCGAGGCGGGAATGCCAGCAGCTCATCCAGAGGCTTAAAGGAAGTGACCACGGAGTAAACCAGAGGCAAAATGGTAAACAGACCTGCCGCGATCAGGAACATGAAGTAGACGAAGTTGCCAAACCGGGATCTGGTAAAGCGCTTATAGCGCGCAGTTTGTTTGCTCATACTTCCACCTACTTTCCTGTGGCATCCAGAAGCTTTCCGATGCCCACACGGGCGAAGGCCATCATCAAAAACAGGAACACCGAGATGGCCGCCGCATAGCCCATTTCATAGCGCACACCGGAAACATCCGTCAGGTGGGTCACGATGGTATGGGTCGAATAGTTGACGCTGGGATTGCCAGTCAGCGTGGTGGCGATGCCGCTTACGGAGAAGCTTGCCTGGATCTGCATAACCGCGCTGAACAGCAGGATATTCTTCATAGAGGGCAGCGTAATGTACCACAGCTCCTGCCAGCGGTTTCTGACACCGTCAATGGCGGCTGCCTCATAAAGAGAGGTGTCCACATTCTGCAAACCGGAGATATTCGCAAGGAAGGAAACACCCATGCTCATCCACAGCTGGATAATGATGACCAGCGTCATGGAATAGTTGGGATTGGAGAACCACTGGATAGGCTCAGAAATGATATTCAGCGAGATCAACAAGCTGTTAACATAGCCGTAGCTGTCACCGCTGAACATGACCTGCCAGATAAAGTAGACATTGCCCATCAGGGCGGGAGAATAGAACAGGAAGGACAGCACACTTCTCGCCTTGGGACCCAGTTCATTGATAAACCATGCCAGAATGAAGCTGAGCATAAAGCCCACAGGGCCGGTGATCACCGCGAAATACAGAGTATTCGCCAGGGAGATACCAAAAACCTTATCCTCCATGATCATGCGGAAATAGTTATCGAAACCGATAAATTCCGGCATGCTGAGCATATCAAATCGGAAGAAGCTCAGCACGATGGAAGCCGCAACCGGAACCACCATAAACACAAGGAAGGCGATCAGGAACGGTGCCAGCATGGCGCCCAGTGTGAACCTGTCCATGGTATTCCAATTGGAGAGTCTTCTCTTCTTTTCTTTATTCAAAGTTCACACCTCCTACCCTCTTGCGTACTCTTCGGTCTTACGGCGGATCTCATCATCCGCCTCAGGGACCCACTTTTTCAGCATATCCTCTACCTTTTCACCGTTGTTGACCACATTCCAGTATACCTGCTGAGTGGAACGGCCCACATAGTAACCGCCGGGAACCTCGGGAAGCTGCTGCAGCTTCTTGCCCTGGGCCTTCAGCGCGGCAAGATTCTCCGCCTCCCAGCCCAGCCGGTACAGTGCATTGAGGTTTGCGGTTTCATATCGACCGGACATGCCCAGAACAGATTCCAGATTCACACCGAACCGGTACTGGATGTCATCGGATGTCCACCATTTCAGGAATTCCCAGGCCTTGTCCTGCTTTTTCGACCAGTTCAGGATCACGCAGGCGGTACCGTTGCCGGTCACCGTGTTGTTGATGCTTCCATCCTCCTGTAGGAAGCCGGGAAGCTCATACATCATCCACTTGCCGTTGATTTCGGGCGCAGCCGCCTTGATGGTAGCATACACGGAGAAATCTGCGATGCCCATAGGCATCAGTCCGGTACGGAAGCGGTTAAAGAAATCATAGGTTTTCGGGAATCCGTACTTGGTGTAAAAATCTGTCCAGTATGTAAAGGCATTGACTGAGCCGGCAGACATCAAATTGGTTGCAGACAGATCTTCCTTATACAGAGGAACATCCATCTGCGCCATGAATGTGGAATAGATTTGGGGCATGCCACAGTTCATATTGTTCAGATTGATGATCTTGGCGCAATCGATAAACTCATCCCAGGTCTTGGGCACCTCAATGTCCAGCTCCTCAAAAATATCGGTACGGACAAAGAGCATCGAATAGGTCTCGGTATTGGGCAGACCGTATACGCCATCGCCATACTGGTAAGGCACCAGCGCCGTTTCGCTGAACCGGCCGGTAACCTCTTCAAAGTCCTCAAACTGACTCAGATCCACCAGGATATCACGCATGGCATAGTTGACCGGTGAATTGCGGCCCACATTGATCTCCAGATCAGGGCCGTTACCGGAAAGTTTGCCCTGCACGGCACCGGCAGCTGTGATTTTGATCTCTACCTTGATGCCGGTTCTGGGTGTAAAGTCATTGGCAATGAGGTTTTCCAGCACGGTCAGCTGATCACGGCCCCAGTTGGACCAGATCACGATGGTGTTTTCATCCTCCACTTCCATGCTCTCATCGGTAAAGAAGCTGGCCCAGAGGCGCTGGAACATAAACACCAGCTTTCTCCAGAAGCTGACCTTCACATCGGAGAAGTCGGAATCGGGCTGCATGAGGTAGATACTGTCGATGTCCAGCGCCATATTCTGCATTTCATACAGCCAGGAGCTGAGACTGGAGTAATTGTCGTAGAAGGATTTCAGCTTTGTGTGGGCTTCATACTTCTTGCTCAGCATCTGGTCGATGATGACCTTGGCCTTGCGCAAAGTCGCCGCATTGGTGCCGCCCTGTGCGCCGGAGACCTGCTCGGAAAGCAGTGCCATCTGCTCCAGCTTCTCGCTGATATCCGTCAGTTCATCGTTTAATTCCGGCAGCGCCGTAAACAAAGCATAGTCACGGTTTGCGTCCGGTGTCTCACCGGTGATCTTCACGATCTGGCGGTAGATCACGCCTAATCTTCCGGTAACCGACTGGAGCTGCGCCGCAAAATCCGCCAGCGCACCCAATGTCACCCGTAGAGTTAGGGTGTGCTCGCCCTCCGTCAGATACACCAGCTGGTCCAGACTTCTGTACTGCCAGCCACTCTTATAGGGGAAGGCAATACTTTGCGCTTCCGCAAAGGGGATCTGACCATCGATCAGTAAGGTTCTGTAAGAATTGGATTCCTGCAGATAGGTCTGCCGGAAATGGAATCCAAGCTGGTACCAACCGTCCGCAGGCGCCTCGATCTTCCAGGTAATAGCACCGCCGGCGCCATTCCAGTTGGAGCCGCCGATATAATTATTCAGCTTCTTAAACGGATCCACAGGGTTCACATCCGCATCATTTCTTGCGGATAGAGGAATATACATCTTCTGGCTCTTCAGGGCAGCCTTCTCGCCCTCGTAGATCAATTTTTCGCCTTGATAAGCAGCGCCCTGGTGCTGCTTGTAATATTCTTCGTAGGTGGGCAGTTCCTCCGGCTGTGCCAGAGTCACAGTGCCAATTTTGACGCATTCGCTGTTCAAAAGGATGGTCAGTTCATGCTCGCCTGCACTCAAAGCCAGCCGCAGCGGCTCTGTAATAAAGCCTTCGCTGTCATAGAGTTTGGCTGTCTGCCAGTCGAAAACCTCCTCCTGTTCGGGAGAAAACTGGTTTCCGTCCCCATCGGTCTGGAATTCCTCTGTGGCATTTTTCCACAGACGGCTCAAACGCAGATTGGACATTTGCGCATACAGCAGCTCCCCGTCCAGAAGCAAGGTAAACAGGATATCGCCACCGGTGCCCGCGAGGGCGCAGTAAGTAATGTGAGGCTCATACCAACCAGCCTCATCCACTGTAAATTTCAGGGTCAAACCGTCACCGGGCAGATAAAGCTCCGCCCCATCCCCTTCCGCTTTGACCTCGACAGGGGCCTTAGCAAGAGGGAACGAAGAATTTGCAGATTGGTAATCGCGATAGCTGCTGACATTGTCATTGGATGCATCATCCATGCTAACATCTGTTGTCAAAGCGTCGCTTGCAGAAGTGGCCGCAAAAGCCGCAACGCTGCAGGACAGCAGCATCAATGCAGCCAGTGAACCAGCAATTAATTTTCTAAACATAATATCCTCCCTCATACCAACCGCAAAAAATTGAGTGTGGGTGCGGCGGTGTCGCCGCACCCACAGTTTACGGATTAACGTCTGCGCTTTGTATTTTTGCGATTTTTCAGTATGATGATCAAAATAACCAAAGCAATCACCAGGAGCAGACCCGCCAGACCCAGCAGGATCACGCCGCCGATGTCATTGCCATCGGTCTGGTCGTCGGGTTCGGTGTCGGTCGGTTCGGTGGTAACAGGTTGTGTGGGCTCGGGTTCCACAGGAGCCTCACGGGTGATAACGATCTTGTAGGTACGCTGCAGGCCGTCGGCGGAGACAACACGGATGGCGACGGTGTTCTTACCCACATATTCCAGATTCGTGTCGCCGATGGTGACCACGGCATCCTCGTCCGCAGCCACAGCGGTGACCGTGACCTTGTCCACCTCAAAGGGCACCGTAGCAGTGTACTCCTTGATCTCGGGATCAAAGTCCGGGCTGAACTTCACGCCTGCCACACTCAGTTCCTTCAGACGGTTACGGGCAATGACCACGACGGGTTCCTCGGGAACCGTATCGGAGCCGCCCTGATCCGGATCTTCCGTCACAGGAGCCTTGCGCACCCAGTTGAGGTTGCTGCCCGCAAGCAGCTTGGTGCCGGCGGAAGCAAGCAGCTCGGTGATGGCCAGCTGTGCCTCATCATAGGTGGAGATCATACCCACACGGAAGGTCAGGGTGATCAGCGCCTCGCCTGCCTTGGCGGCATCGCCGCTGACGGCGCCGTAGGCGAAGTACACATCATCACCGCTGCGCTTGACAGACAGCTCCCAGCCGTCCTTCTCGCCTTCCGCCTTGAGGAAGGTCAAGCCGTCGGTGGGGTTCAGCTTGCCGCTGATGGCCTTGAGGCCATTGGTATCCGCGATCAGCTGGATCTCGATCTCTTCCTTCTGGGCAAAGGCGCTGGGGCCGACCACAGAGGCGGCCAGCTTTCCGGAAGCGGGCTTCTTGCTGTTCAGCGTCGCGTCGGACACGGTGACCTTGCCGTCGCCGTCCGTATCGGCTGCTGCCAGGAGCGCGCCCTCCAGAGGAGCCTTGCCGGAGATGTGATCCAGGATCACGGTAGTATCGCTGCCATCTGCCTTCGCGTCGCCGTTCACATCGCCCTTGACGACCACAGATGCGGAATCCTTGATCTCAGGACCGTCCATCAGACGGACGGTGCTGCCGGTCCCGATCTTAGCGGTCTTATCGGTGATCTCGTTGCCCTCGGCATCATAAACACGGATATACTGGCTGTGTTCAAAGTTCTTCAGGACATCCTCCAGGGTGGTTCCCGGAGCAATGCCGGTGATCACGCCGTCCTGAATGGAAACAGCGTCATTGCTGGACTTCAGTTCCGCGGGGAAGGTATCCTCCGCCTCGGTCAAAGCAGCGCCGTCGGAGGTCTTGAACAGGCGCAGCTCATCGATGTAAGCCTCGCCGCCGGCATCGCAGACCACAAAGCCGATGCGGTTTCTGTCGCCGGAGTTGAAGGAAACGGCGACGGTCTGCCACTCATGGCTCTCCAGATAGACAGACTTGCCAAAGCCGAAGCGCGCGATCATGCTGGGGAACAGTCTGTTCTCGGTGACCTCGCTGTCCACACGGTAGCCGTTGATCAGGCCCATGAAGCCCTCGCCCATCTGAGCGATGGAGTACTTAGCGGAGAAGGTGTACTCGGTGTTGGGTTCCACATCGATCCACTTGATGTAATAGGTTTTGGTCGGCTTGTTGCCAACATAATGCAGAGCCTTGCCATAGATGCTGGAGCCGCTGTCGACTACATTCAGCGCATTGCCGAACACGCCGAACTTCCGGGCCTCGTCGCCCCAGAAGGTATTGCCGCCGCTCAGATCAAAGTTACCGAACAGGTTCTTATCCTCAGCGCAGCCCTTCAGATTGGGATCCTCGTCGGTGACGGTGGCCTCTTCCTTCTCACTCATGGAAGGAACATAGCTGACCGCGTCGGAAGCCTTGAAGATATAGATGTTGTCGAACCATGCTTCACAGTTTGTGCCGTTGATGGTGAAATTCAGCCAGGTGGCATCGCCGGTGTTGAAGGGCACGGTGATGATGTGCCACTGACCGTCATAAGCCATGGGTACCAGCTGCTGATCCACCTTGTAGGGTCTGCCGCCTTCGGCGGTGGGATCGGACATGAGGATGAACTCACCGGTCTCGGGATCGGTCAAGCCGAAGGTGAGGAAGCGGTCTTCCACGGAATCCACCTTGGGAGCCTTCACGAACAGAGTCAGCCAGTAATCTGTATTGGCTTCCAGCTCCTTCAGCTCGAAATCTACCTTGGAATCGCCGGCCTTGGAGACAAGGGTCACAGAGCAATTGCTGACATACTGCTCACGCTGAGGATAGGCATCGTTATGGATGCGAACAGCGAAGTAGTAATATCCGCTGGAAGCGGGAGTAAAGGTATTGGTTAGCGTTGTCCACTGACCTTCCGTGCCGGTGGCACCGGAGTTGGCAGTGGTGCCAACTGCCTGCATATTCGCATCATAGATTGGCAGATTGGGCCCCCAATTCGCCACACCGTAGAAGTCGAAGGCGAACTTATAGGTAAAGCCAGCCTCCAAATAAACCTTCTGTGTCATTTCCAGACGGAACTTATCCGTGCCGGAGCAGGCATTGAGCTTCACAGCGTGTCTGCCACCGACCTCAACGAAGTCGATCTTGTGCATCCAGTTGGCATGATCGAACTGGAACTGCCAGCCATCGATTGTCTTATTAGCGGCATCCCACTTCGCGAAATCGCCGTTGGTCAGCATATTCGTAGCTTCCGCACCGGTAATAACCGTAGCATAATGCAAAGAGTTGCTGCCATTCCACGCATTCTCATCCGCTTCCACCTTGGAGAAGCTGTTCTCCAGATAGTGGGTATTGGTCTCGAAACCGAAGTCAGGCATCAGGTTATCCGCGTCCTCACAGATGAAGGGATGGTCATCATAGGGGCTGGGATTGGGTCTTGCACCAAGGACAGGCCGCTTGTACAGAGTAACGGTAGCCTCCTTGTCGGTCTTGGTGATCCAGATGTTGTCCAGGCCGTAGTCCGCGCCGTCCTCCGTGCGGAACAGCAGGTACAGGCTGGTGTAGTTGCCGGAATTGAACACCACCGTAACGGTAGTCCAATCGCCGGCATCCGCAACAGAAGCCTTGTAGATCACAGAGTTCCAGGTAAAGGTATTCTTGGAGCCGATGGCCCACAGAGCCGCATCCTGGGGAACGCTTCCCTTATAGCGGAAGCTCAGCTCATAGTTGGTGTCCTTCTCCACCCCGAAGGCCTGGCTGAGAACGCCGCCGTCCTTGCCTGCGGAATGGATATAGGCAGGATCGTTCAGGTCATCGCTGCCACCGGCTTCTTCCAGCTTGAAGTGATCCTGGACAAAGGTCCAGAACTGGGTGCCGAGAATGAAGGTGCCATTGATCAGCAGGTTATTCTGCTCCAGCTGCTGGGTAACTGCAGTGATCACGATATCGCCGGTGACATTTTCGATCTTAATGTTTACAGCGCCGTTCACCACCGTCAGCGCCACAGGCTCGCCGCCGCCCATTGTATAATAGGCAGAAACTACCTTATAGCCGGGCTTGGGAGCGATCTGGGCGGTGTAGGGGTTGCCCTTCTGGGCGATCACCGCGCCATCACAGACACTGTCGCCGGTATCGGTGGTGACGGTTGCGGGATCGGTGACCTTCAGCAGGGAGGCATTGCCGATCTTATAGCTGCCGTCACTGTGCTGATGATTGACAATGAGAGCAAGATAATTGCCTGTAACAGCGTATTCCATGATCTCCTCGGTAACTGTAAAGGAGACGCTGAATACATTGCCGCTTTCGGTGGTCAGCTTGCCGATGCTGGGGGCCACGGCTGCCAGCACACCTGCGCCTTCGGCGTAGATCTTGGTGACCGTAGCGTCGCCGGCATTCCACATATTGTAGGGCTGCACCGTGGTGAACACCAGCTCCACGCCGCTTCTGGTGCTTCCGTTCTTGGAAGACGCCATGGTAGTATGGTCATTGCCCGCATAGATGGGCAGGTTCATGATGTAGGTAGCGCCCAGCTCCAGATTCTCCGGGAGCTTGTAGCCGATGACCGTGGAGGCATCTGCCCAGCCGGCAGCAGCTGCGGGGAGATTGGTGGTGATAGTCAGAAGGTCGGGAGCCACATTGGTGGTGCCGATCACCTGGCCGTTGTCCGCGTTCTTGCCGTCATAGTAGCCGTTGTGGGCGATCATCACCGTCTGGGCCGCATCGCCCCATTCGCCGTTGCCCTTGATGGCCTTGGTCACATCAAAGATCCACTGAGCCACCAGGTTCTTTTCCACAAGCACAGCAGTGATGGTCACATCACCGGTCACGGCTTCGATGTTGACGGCAGCGGTGCCGTCCACGACAGGAACCATGACCCGTACGCCGCCCATGGTGTAAGAAACGGAATACAGCTTCTTATTGGGGTTGCCGCAGGTAATGTTGGCGGTATAAGCATCGCCATGGTTGACGGTGGTAACGGGGTTGCTGTTGACAACGCCGGCACCGGTGGTGATGCTGTAGGTCATCTTCACGGAGTCCGCGGTGATCACGATATCGCCGTTGACCGCATCGATGGAGATGGTGACAGAGCCGTCGGCATTGACGGTGACAGGCACATCCTTTCCGCCCATCTTGCAGGAAACGGTCATGGTGTGATTGACGGTCTCCGGTGCCAGGGTCAGCCGGAAGGGAGCGCCGTTGGCCGCATTGGGCAGCGTATAGGGCGCAAGACCCGTGGCAGCTTCGCCTTCAGAATTGACAACAGAAGCGCTGAAGCACTTGCGCACCTCGAAGTTGTCAAACTGCATTTCCGTCTCGGGAGCATAGCTTCCGTTACTGGTCCACAGTGCCACAAACACAGGAGCCAGACCTGTGGTCGCGTCCGCGGCGGTTTCGGGGACAGTAAATGTGACCGCTGCATTCTTCCAGTCTTCGCCGAAGCCAAAGTTCTTCAGGAAATGCTCTCCGTAGACCTTGCTCCACTGATTGATACCGATGTACAGGATCGGGCGGTACTGGTTTGCGGTACCCTTGCCGTCAAAGGAAAGCTGATATGTGCCGGGAGTCAGGTTCATGCTCTGGTAGAAGATGGCGTCGCCGCCGGTCTTCGTGGCAGGAACGACCAGAACACCGTCCGTAACGCTGCCGGCGGTAAAGTTTGCGTTCTTGCCCCAACCGGTCTCGCCATCATCAAAGCTGCCGTTGACGATCAGGTTGCCAAAGGCGGTCTTTTCTTCGATGGTGGTATCACCCAGAACATAGGTCTTGCCGTCTTCCATGGGGAAGGTGACCAACATCCAGCTGCCGGCATCCACGATCTCCTGGGTGGCCTCAAACTCAAAGCTGACCACATTGTCACTCTGGGTACTCAGGCTTGCGGGAGCGGGGATGCTGAACTTATTCTGGGTATTATGGTAGGCCTCCATCTGAACAATGCGCCATTCCTGGGTGCCGTTCACATCGCTGCTGAAGGAAACGGTGATGGAGCCGGACTTGTCGTTGGTCATGGGAGTATCCTCCTCAGCCGCATACAGGTTCATGCTCACCACATAGGTCTCACCTACCACCAGCTTCTCGGGAAGTTTATAGTAGATGCCGTGGCCGGCCTCTTCCCAGCTGGCGGTAAGCCTGGACTTCAGCAGGCCATCCTTCAGAGAACGGGAAGTATTGCTGCCCCAACCGCTGCCGTAACCTTCGTGGTTCAGAATGCCCAAGGTAGCAGCAGCATTGCCGTAAACGATGCCCTTGAACTCGGTGGTTTTGCCGAAGCTCTCGATGGTCTTGTCAAAGCTCCAGGTATAGCCCTGGGTATAATCCACCTTCTCAGTGAGGGTGGCGCTGCCCAGCTTGTAGCTTCCGTCCAGAGCCATGGGGAAGGTGACCAGCATCCAGCTGTTAGCCTTGTACTCCCCTGCCTCGAACTCGATGACGACAGCGTTGTCAGCAGCCGTGGGCAGGTTGCCGGTGATGGTGTGCGTCACCTTGGAATCTGTATGCATGGACTCCACCTGGCTGATATTCCACTTCTGGATCTGCCAGCCGGCACCGTCGATGATATCGGCATAGCTGCCAAAGGAAAGAGTGATGCCGTTCATGGCAGCGGCTTCGTTGCCGCCGAACAGATTCAGACTCAGCTTGTAGGTCTTGCCGGCGGTCAGATCCGCAGGCAGCTTGTAGAACACGGCATGGCCAACGGTGTTGCCCCAGTTGGCGGTCACCGTAGTGGTCAGAACGCCGTCGGCAATGGCACGGCCGGGAGTCAGGCTGTTGTTGCCCTCATGGTTCATGACCTTCACATTGCCGGCCGCGTTGCCGTCTACCAGGCCCTTCGTGGCGCCGGGGGTCACATTCTGGTCAAAGCTCCAGGTATAGCCGGTTTGATAATTGCCATCGGCAGGCACTGCGTAGATGGGCAGCACACCGCTGGGGAGAAACGACAGCATGATGGCTGCCGCGAGGATCAAGCTCAATACTCTTTTCAGTTTCATAGTAAGCCCTCCTCCTTATCTCTGCTCAAAGATCTCGATATCATCGAGGTAGAATGCGCAGTTTGCAGGGTTATTCGCATCGTATGCCAGATTGTTCTGCAAGCACACGATCACTCTGCCGCTGGCAGGTGTGGTAAATGTCATGGAACCCTGCAGCCATTCGCTCTGCTTGACAGCTTCCTTCAGTGCGTCACCCTTCAGATTCTTATAAGGCTTCAGGACCTCTGCCCGCACCTCAGCAGTAAGCTGCTGACCGGGCTGCGTCCATACCAGATTATAGGTGGGTGTTTCGGGATCACGGACCGTGAAGGAAAAGCCGCCGTGGGCGATTACCTTATACCAGTAGGTCAGCGTATAGGTGGTATTGGGCTGCAGCTCCAGATTATAGGTCCAGCAGGACATGGTGGGTGCATCAGACCAGATACCGTAGTCACCAACGCCTTCATAAAGGTTGACATAGAAGCAGCTATCACCGGTGCGCGCCATTTCGGGATCATTCAGAATGACACCGACATCGTTGCCGTAGGTCAAACGCTCGTACCAACCGCTGGAATTGGTCACATCGGACATGGTGTCCCAGCTGCCTGCCAGCAGAGTGCCCTGCTCGAAGCCGCCGTCGTAATTGCCCTCAGCATCCACGAAGACATTGACAGGGATAAACACGGAAGTATCGTTGCCCACATCGGATACGGTCTTCTCCCCCTTGGAATTCACAGCGGTGACGCGGTAATTGTACACCTTATTCTTTTCACGGGTGGTGTCCTCATAGGACATCAGACCGTTGTCCATCATATAGGTGTTCACATCGATATCGTCCGCGATAGTCTTCCAGGTCTTGCCGCCATCCTCGGTACGCTCCAGAATGTAATACTCCGCGCCACGGGCTGCTACCCAGTAGTTCACAGCGGAATCATGGTTATACAACAGCGCAGGCTTATCCATGGTGCCCTCGGTGCCGTGATACTCGTTCTTCAAGTCACGGATCTTATAGGTCAGCATGGGAACGAACGCACAGAAATCATCGTAATTATCCGAAGAACTCTGGGTACGGAAGAAGCTGTAGCCAACATCGCCGCTGGCATAGTAGAAGAAGTAGAACGAACCCATGAAGCCGTTGTGATAGTAATAGTCCATCAGTTCGGTCAGATAGGTGCCGCGGGTAGCTTCGTCAGAGCGGCGGATCTCGGAAGCGTTGTAATGGATGTTAAACTCACCGATGTAGGCCGGACGAGTCATGAACCGATCCTCCAGCTTCAGCTCGGAGTTGGCCTTCTTGCCATAGAAGTTGTAGCCGATGATATCCACATCCAGGTCGTTGTACTTGAAGGAGTTCACAGACCAGCCCATATCCTCCACAGTGGTGGGAACATTGGGCATGACCGCCTTGGAAGCGGCGTGCATATCATTGAGCAACGACGCGTAGTCCTCCCAGACGATACCAAAGCGGTTGCCGTAGTTCTGGTCATCATAGGCAGGATCGTTGATCAGCTGAGTACCGTTCTCAATGGCGAGGTTGACCATGGTGATCACATCCTGGTACTCTGCCAGGATGGCCAGGGTCTGGCCGATGGCATTGAGGTAGCCCTCACGCATTTCCTCATCATAATAGAACCGGAAATACTTGAACCAGATCTGCTCGGGGGTCAAACCGTTGGCGCCCTCGTTGAAGTTGGTGGCGGTGCCGGGATTCAGCAGGCTGGGGACCAGATTCATGTTGGTCTTCCGGCAGCTGTCCAGCAGTAGGCGCAGATTGGTGGTGAAGGACTCATTCAGGCCGGTGATCTTGCCTTCGGCATTGAAGGTAAAGCCGCCCAGGTCCTTGTGGATCCACACATTGACGCTGTTGTAGCCCAGAGCCTTCATATTGTACAGGCGGCGCTCCACCTGGCCCTGGAGATACGCGGGAGCGGCATTGATGATCTCATTGTGACCCAGTGCCGTCTGCTTCTGGTTGTAGGTGCCGTACCAGTTATCGTCGATACCGTAAATATAGCCGTCCTCAGCCATCAGGCGGTCATACTCGCTGTCGTAGGTCTCTCCGTTATAAGTAAAGATAAAATTACCGTTGCTGTCTACCGTGGTGCCGTGGGCATAGGTGACCGTATCGTCGCTGAAAAGCTCAGCAAATACGCCGCCGGCAGCCATGGCCGCGATGCCCCCAAGCACAGCGACACTCAAGACAACAGCAATAACGGAAAGGAGCATTCTTTTGGTGATTCTCATTTTGATTCTCCTTTTCATAGGATAACGATCACAGGGTTTCTCTGTAATTGCCGCAAAAAGAGGGAATGCGCTGATCAGTTGAATTCGTTGTAGATCTTGTTGAGGTTGTTCTCGATCACGGTCTTCCAGGAATCCAGGGCGCTGTCAACGTTGCCCGCGCCGGTATTGGCCACATTGATATTGTAGTGGTTGTACCAGCTGTAGTCACCGCCGAACTCGATGACGCCGCGGCTCAGCAGCGGAGACAGGGGCATCTGGGAGATCTCAGCCATGAAGGAGGCCACGGAGTCATTCAGCCAGATGGGCTCCTGTTCATTGTTGAAGGCAGGATTCATCCACCACTCCATAACATACTTGGCAGCCTCGGGATCACCGGAGCCGACAGTGTATCCCCACTGCTGAATGGAAGCGGGAACAGTGGTCTCCATACCCTTGGGAGAAGGCAGCGGTGCATAGCCCAGCGTGAAGGGCAGATTGCCGTAGCGCTCGCCGTGCTGCAGCGTCCAGCTGTCGTTGACATACATAACTGCCTGACCGGCGATAAAGCCGGCGCTGTTCAGACCCTGGTCCAGGATCTTGTACTGGCCGTTCAGCTTCAGATTGTTCAGCCAGCGGTAAGCATCACGCAGCTTGGCGCTGGTAGCGTTGTTCACCAGTCTGCCGTTGCTCATGGTGACGCAGTCATGACCGGCCGTCAGAGACAGCAGATAGCCGTGATACTCAGCGGTCAGCGCGCGGATGCCGGACTTGCTCTGGATATCCTGGGCCATTTCCACGAAGGTCTCCCAGTTCCAGTTGCCCTCACGCCACATGGTGTAGGGATCCTTCACGCCGTACTGATCAAAGATGTCCTGATTGTATAGCAGCAGGCCGTAATTGGTCTTGGTGGACTTGTAGGCAACATAGCCGTAGTTCTTGCCGTCCCAGGCCAGCATGTTCATGGTGTCCAGATCGTAGACGGTGGGATCCACAGCCAGGTCCTCATCGGTCAGAGCCATAAAGTAATCCTGCAGGATGGACAGGGGGTAGTGATCGGGACGGATGCAGGCGATCTCGGGGGCATTGCCGGAAGCCTTCAGAGAAGCCAGCTTATTGAGGTAGTTGGCATCGTCGGCATAGATGAACTCCACATCAATGCCCGTGGCATCCTCAAAGCGCTGCATCTTGGCCACCTGGGAGTCCAGAGCCTTGTACCATACCAGGATCTCCACCTTGGAGCCGGCCAGATCCTTGGGGACGGATTCCAGGAAGGACTTCTGACCCTCTGTATCCTCCTGGACACCGGGGACCTTATTGTCATCGTGGTCGGCTGCGCTGCCGCTTCCGCTGCCGGAGCCGCTGCCGCCGGGGATGATGGTAACGCTGTCATCGTCATCATCGCCGAATTCGTCTCCGTCGTCATCGCCGACGATGTAATCCGGCTCCGAAGGAGTGGAGCTGGGAGCGGAGTTTTCAGGATTGTACAGGTCCACAGTGGGATCCGTATCCCCCTCGCAAGCTACCAGCGCGGTTGCCATCACAAGGCACAGCAGCAGTGCTATGACCTTGTATAGCAGGTTTTCATACTTTTTCATGATTGACCTTTCCTTTCTTGTATGTGAAATTTATTTTTATCTCAACAGTAAAGCGCAGCCTTCCGTGCGCATAGAGGCACTGACTCACTATTGGTCACTTTTATTCTACAGTCAATACACTTTTTTGTATTTGCACAATTTATGCATAGTTTTGCACATTCTTATTTCGGTTTTCTTTTCTGCACAATTCCCCTATGCGGTTTTTGTGTAAATTTACAATGTGCCTTGACATTTGTACTTTTCTATTATAAAATCCATTTTGCAACGGCAGATTGAATATTTCGTTTGCATTTTCTTCCAAAACTGGAGATGATCAGCAATGTACTTCGCAACCACCTCTTTAAAGACTTCCCACATAGGCAAGGGTGTTCGCCATACCTTGGAAAAATATTACTATATCGGCTGCTATCTGGTACCGTTTTATTATGAGGACGAAAACGGCATCGTCCAGACCGGGCAAGCGGAGCAGCTGCGGATCGTCCCGCCCGGGAATGTGATCTATCACGGCGCTCTGGCGGATGATCTTCCCTTTTCCGACACCTTCATCTATGTGGGCGGAGAAGATGTGCGCCATCTTCTCGAGCGCTGGCCGCTGCCTCTTTTCCGCCCCTTTACGGTGAAAAAGCACTATATCCTCCAGGACTACATCAAACGCCTTCTAAACGAACGAAATCAAAAGCTGCCGGGCTACGAAGAAAAGATCCATCACATCCTCAATGAGATGATCATCGACCTGCACCGCTCCTATATCCAGACCAACAGCAAAAATATGCAGGTGGAAAAGGTGGAAGCGGCCCATATGCAGATGGTGCAAAATATCACCTACGACTGGACACTTCAGGATCTGGCGGATCTGTCCGGCTATTCCAGCAGCCGTTTCTCTTCGCTCTATTCAGAACGCTATGGCATCTCCCCCATCGAGCAGCTGATCGCTTTGCGGATACAGGCTGCCAAGGATCTGTTGAAATACAGCAACAAATCCATTACCGATATTGCGGAGGAAACCGGATTTTCCAGCATTCATTACTTCTCACGGAAGTTCAAGCTAGCTACCGGTATGTCGCCTACCGAATATACAAAAAAATACCGGCCGGAGCCTTAGTTCTCAACCGGATCGTTTTGATTGCGAGGTGTTTTCATGAACACTGTAAAAACGGGCCTTAACCTGCTTGTGCGGTATTTGGCCTGTGTTATCATGTCATTTGTGATCTATCTTTCCTTTGCCGCTGTCTTTACGCTGACCCTTACGGAAGTCATCGGCTATGATGCTTATGTTACGGACAGTAAGACCGGACAAAGCGAGAAGGTCTATACGCATTACTACGCTAACGGAGAAGATACCAGAAAAGCAGAATATGAAGCAATGGGCGTTACGGTATACACCGCCGAGCTTCGGTCGGAATTGACCGGTGCCGGCTCTGTCTTGGTATTTACCGCCGCGCAAGTGGTGTGTCTTGCATTATTCATCGCTCTGGTGCCGAACCGTATGTACCAGCTGGGCATCAAAGACGCGGAAGCATTTCAAGAACGCTGTGTCATGCATTGGTTGATCCCCAGCTTCTACCCCGCTGCCGTTAATATGGCCGGCTTTCTTTTACTTGTAGCGGGTAAACTGCAATATACCGGCAATCATGGCCTGTCAATTTACCGCTATGTTAACTACCATCTGTACGGACTGCAGCGCCTCATTCTGGGAACAGGGAACAATTGTACGGAAATCAGCTGGTTATCCGTCCTCCTTTCCATCTTCCCTGCTGTTTTGACCCTAAGCTCCTGCGGTATTCTGTACGAATTTGGTTACCGCGGTTTCCATCCGCTCATTGCGCTGAAAAACAAGATCAAATACAAGGGGGACTAATTATGGAGCAGGATAACAAAAAACAAAAAACTGCTTTTTTCCGTTTTATGGAACTGTGGTTTCAAAACTTCTGGCTGCTGCTTCCCATTAACTTCATCTATTCCCTAATCAACGCACTGCTCATTCCCACAGGTCTGGCTCAGGCAGGGATCACCAATGTTACCCGCAATATTGCAAGGGACAAGCACTCTTTCGGCATCAGTGACTTTTTCGATACCATAAAAGCAAACTGGAAGCAGTCCCTCATAGTCGGCATTGTGAACACGTTGGTTACCGCGCTGATCTGCTTTGGCCTGCTGTTTTACTATAATTCCGAGGGAATGATCGCCGATATTGCCCTCAGCTTTCTTCTGATCTGCTTTGTTGTGTTCACCTTTATGCGCTATTACATTTGGATCATGATCATCACCTTTGACCTGCCCACCTCCAAGATCTACAAAAACAGCTTTCTGCTGGCCTTTGTCAACTTCAAAACCAACCTGCTCGTCGCGGTTCTGGAGCTGGCCATATACGCGCTGATCGTTCTGGCTGTGGTTTGTATCCCCCATTTTATCGTGCTGTTCCTCGCCGCCGTCTTCGCTGTCTTCATCCTGCCGGGCTTTGGCAACCTACTGATCCAGTTCAGCATTTTTCCCGCAATCAAAAAGTACATGATCGACCCCTACTACGAAGCACATCCCGACGAGGACATCTCTCTGCGCCGCAGCCTGAGTCTTGAAACCGTCGCTCAGCCGGAGGAGAAAACCGAGCCTGTTTTTCATGATTGAGCTTTCATAAAAACCCCCTGCGATCCGGATCGCAGTGGGTTTTCGGTTATGATCCCGCCCTTCCGGCATTTCTTCTGCCATTTTCGTGGTCAGCTGGCTGATTTCCGTTAAAAAAGCGCTTATATAATGCTGGGTGTCCTGCTCCCCCTGACCGGCAGCAGTATCTTTTTCGGCGAATCCGTAAAGCTCACCCAATGGGTGGGCATCGGCGTGCTTTTCGTTGCGGTGGTGATCATGTGCTCCTACAGCAACACCATCAAAGCAAAATTAACGCTCCCTTCCCTTCTTTTACTGCTCCTTTGCGGCATCGCAAACGGCGTTGCTGACTTTTCCCAGAAGCTGTTTATCTTGAACGATTCCTGCTTTATGGTATAATGAATGTGACCTGTGTTAGAAAGTGGTAAAATGATGATGTAGTGCACCGCTACAGTCGAACTGTATTTCCCCAAAACCGTGACCAACTTTTGACCAAAAGTCCGGTAAAAGAAAATAATCCGGATAATAGCACTATATATCGAAGGCTGATATAATGGCTGACACCACATATCCACGAAGCCTAAAAACCGCCATCGAGTGGGAGTGACCTTGCGTGGCTGTTAGACTATTAAATTAGTTAGAAAAACACCGTGTTTTGTGACTTTCATCACAAAACACGGTGCTTTTATTCTAAGTTTGCGGAGAAATTATAGCTGTTTTCATATAGCCTAAGTACATCGATTGAACACAAAGCAAAGGCGGCATTTTCATGAGGAAAGAGCTCTCATGTACCCTTTTTTCTTTGGAGCGTCAGCGCTTTTTCCTGCGCAATACCAGGATCACCGCCACAATGATACTTGCTGCCGCCAGCAGCAGGATCGCTGTCAGCCAGCCGCTTTCGTCCGCAGACGGCTCCGGCTGGGAGACCGGCTCTGTAGCGGTTGGATCTGTGGGACGAGAGGGGGCTTTTTCCGGTTCCGTGGCTGTGGTGGGATCCGTTTCAGAAGGCTCTGTGGCAGTGGATTGGGTAGCGTCTGTAGCATCCGGTTCCGTTTGCTCCGGCTCGGTCTGGGTGGGGACTGTTTCCTCCGGAACGGTATCCTCCTGGGATGCAGGTGTGTACACCTGCCATTGTCCCGCGATAATGTCATACAGGTTTTTGCCGGTGGAAACAGAAGGCACGGTCAGATCCGATGTCTGGGCAGTACCGTTATTGAAGATAATATTCTGCCCATCCCCCGGCAAAGTACAGCGATAGATATTCCCTTCCACATGGATCATCGGTTCGCCCGGCCAGGCTTTCGTGATCTCTCCGCCACCGGTATACCAGCTGTAGAAGTTTACGCTGCTCCAGTTACCGCTGTTGCGGAAATAGAGTGTGCGGCCATTGGCTGCACCGCAGACACAGACTCCGCCGGCATCGAAGGAGTGTCCCACATTCTTATAGCAGGCAACGCAGTAACCATCCACATTGTGGACACTATGGCTGCAGCTATTGCCGTTGTACACCACCGCGATACCGGTACCGCCGATGGTTCCCTGGATCCTGCCGCCGGAAACCGTAAATACATTTCCGCTGATCTGGTCTGTATAAGTACCGTCTTTGATATTATGCGCCGCGACATTGACGCCGATCCCACTACCGCTGCAATTGACCAGCACCACACCGGCATTGCCCCGTTCCACATAAGCAATGTCACCTTCATTGGCCACATATTCGCTTTGTCCAACAAAATAATTGTGGAATCGATTGATCTCTCCCACTTCCCCGTTGGCCCAGCCGGTAACAGAGGCAGTGCCCAGCATCTGGCTCATGCTGTCCGGACGGGCGAAATACAGGCCCATGGCATCCGCTCTGGAAGCGATCAGCGCCCAGGTCTTGTTGATCTCAAAGGCAGACAGGCCGGTGGAGGTTCCGTTGGCGTAGGTGTCATGGGATTCCGCCCACAGCACCAGCTTGGATGCCACATTTCCCTTGTGATAGGCATAGGAATAAGCGCCGGCATTGCGGGCACCGACCACCTGATTGCGGACAGAGTCGCTCCAGGTATTATCGGTAACGCTGATATACCTGGTATAGGCAGAAACAGGCAGATTGCCGCCGGGTGAATCCAGCAGCTCACCGTAGCAATAAAGCGCAATACCCCGGGTGGCGCTTGCATAGCTTTTCGCCCCCTCGATCACCGTGGGCCAGAAGTCACTGGCACAGTTGCTGCTGCCATCATCGGGTGTCTCGATGTGCTTTGCGCCGTCAAACCGGAAACCGTCCGCACCGGCATCAATGCATTCCTTCATAAAGGACAGCACATAGTTCTGCACCTTTTTATTTGCAGTATTCAGGTCGGGCAGACCGGCCATGCACCACTGGGTAATGTCATAGCGCTTGGAATAATCGTATGTATTCTTGGTAATATCATGCCAGCAGGAAGGATCGTTGCGCAGGTCGCTGATAATGGCAGAAGACAGATCATTGCTGCTCTGATTGCCCATATGATTGGCCACGATATCCACAATGACTTTTACTCCATAGCTGTGGGCCGTACGGCACATGCTCTCAAATTCAGCCTTCGTACCCAGAGCGCTTTTGCCGCTGTTATCGATGGAGAACGCAGCAGGCTGATAGTATACCCACCAATCATGAAACCGCGCGCCTGCTGTCCCCTGCTTGGCTTGCTGGATGGGAGAGGTCTGGACCGATGTGTAGCCCATCCTGGCGATCATCGCCATATTCTCTTCGATGCTTTTATACGACCAGTTCCAGCAATGCAGCGCCAGGCCTTCCCCCGCAGAAAGCTCGGGAGCGGCGGCAGCCTTCGCCGGCACGGAGTTTATGGGCAGTACCAGCGCAATTGACAATACCAGTGCCAGCACCAGAGCTATCCTTCTAAGCGTATTTCTTTCCATATACATTCTCCTGTGGGATAGATTCATTTCTTTTGAATTATATCACAGGAGCGTATAAATTGCAAATATTTCCAGTTGATGCGCCGATTGTAATGTGGAATTATACCGTTTTTCGGCAGAAATAGCCTTGACTTTCGACACAGGATACGATATACTGAACGCGAACAAGCTGCTCCATCCGTGTGATTCGACGGGGCGCAACAGAATAATCCGTAGAGTTTTAGAGAAACGGAGAGCTAAGCACACAACAGGTGGAGTCTGGCTTGCCGTTTCTTTTTTATTTTCCCGACATACAAGATCGGAGGTTATCATATGCGTTCGTCTGATATCATCGCCTGTCTGGAGGGTAATCCGGTCATCGCGGCCATCCAAAACGACAAGTGGGAGTCCGCCCTGGAAAGTCCTGTGGATATGATCTTCTACTTATCCGCCGATCTGCTCACCGTAAAGGACAGAGTTGCCCAGGCGCATGAGGCAGGAAAATACATTCTTGTCCATATGGATCTGGCGGAAGGGATCGGCAAGGACCGCACCGGCATCCGCTATCTTGCCCAATGCGGTGTGGACGGGATCATCTCCACCAAGGCGCAGCTGATCCGCCATGCCAAGGAGCAGGGTCTGTTCACTGTCCAGCGTTTCTTCGCCCTGGACTCCAAGGGCACGGAAAGCATCGAGGAAATGGTGCGCAACACCAATCCCCACATGATGGAGATCATGCCGGGCGTCATTGAGAAAGAGATCATCCGCTTCAGTAAGGGCCACACTCCCGTCATCGCCGGCGGTCTGATCGAGACCAAAGCCGAAGTGACAGGCGCTCTGCGGTGCGGAGCCATCGCGGTCTCCACCGGAAGGCAGGAGCTGTGGTCCGTATGACCACCACGCTTTCCGACTATCTATCCGTTAACAAAAATATTTTCATATACAGGAGGAACTCAAAATGACCGAAACCAGACCCTATGTTCAGTGGGATTTGATCAACGACTTCATGGTCGATGTATTCAAAGCCTACGGTGTACCCGAAGAAGACGCAAAGATCTGCGCCGATGTGCTGCTGGAGTCTGACCGCCGGGGTATCGAAAGCCACGGCTGCAACCGCTTCAAGCCCATCTACCTGGATCGCATCAAGAACGGCACTCTGCTGCCTGTGACCAACTGCGAGATCGTCAAGGAGACTCCCACCACCGTGGTCATGGATGCCCACAACGGCATGGGCATGGTCGCCTCCCACAAGATGATGGAAAAGCTCATTGAGAAGGCCAAGATCTACGGCATGGCCGGCGGCACCATCTACAATTCCACCCACTACGGCATTGCCGGTTACTGGACCACCATGGCAGAGAAGGCCGGCATGATCGGCATTTCCGGCACCAATGCCCGTCCCAGTGTCGCTCCCACCTTCGGCGTGGAGCCCATGATGGGTACCAATCCCCTGACCTTTACCATGCCCACCGATGAGGAGTTCCCCTTCAACTTCGACTGCGCCACCTCCACCATCCAAAACGGCAAGATCGAGTTCTATGAGCGCTCCGGCAAGCCCACTCCCGCAGGCCTGGTGATCACCAAGGACGGCAACACCATGACCGATTCCGGCGAGATCCTGAAGGAAATGCGCAAGGGCAACTGCGCCCTGCTGCCCGTGGGCGGCATCGGCGAGGAGACCGGCGGCTACAAAGGCTACGGCTTCACCACCATCGTGGAGATCCTCTCCGCTGCACTGGCCGGCGGCCCCCACACCAAGGCTCTCAGCGGCAAGGACGAGAACGGCAACAACTGCATGTACCGCCTGGGCCACTTCTTCTTCGTGATCAACCCCGAATTCTTCATGGGTCTGGACACCTTCAAGCATACCTCCGGCGATATCTGCCGCGCTCTGCGTGCTTCTGCCAAGGCGCCCGGCGAGGAGCGGATCTACACTGCCGGCGAGAAGGAGCATCTGTCCTGGCTGGAGCGGCAGAGCCTGGGCGTTCCCGTGGGCGAAACCATCCAGAAGGAATTCATGCAGCTGCGTGACGAGTGCGGTCTGAGCTACAAGTTCCCCTTTGAGGAGGCATAAGTATGGATTACGCTAAGGAATCTCTGAAAAAGCACGCCGAATGGGGCGGCAAGATCGAAGTGGTCTGCACCGTTCCCTGTAAGACCAAGGAGGATCTGTCCCTGGCCTACACTCCCGGTGTGGCACAGCCCTGTCTGGAGATCCAGAAGGATGTAAACAAGTCCTATGAGCTGACCCGCCGTCACAATCTGTGCGCCGTCATTACCGATGGCACCGCCGTGCTGGGTCTGGGTGACATCGGCCCCGAGGCCGGCATGCCCGTTATGGAAGGCAAGTGCGCCCTGTTTAAGGCCTTTGCCGATGTGGATGCCTTCCCCCTGTGCGTTAAGAGCAAGGATGTGGACGAATTCGTCAACGCCGTGTATTTGATGAGCGGCTCCTTCGGCGGCATCAACCTGGAAGACATTTCCGCCCCCCGCTGTTTTGAGATCGAGCGGAAGCTGAAGGAAAAGTGCGACATCCCCATCTTCCACGACGATCAGCACGGCACCGCCGTCATCGTTCTGGCAGGTCTGACCAACGCACTGAAGGTAGTTGGCAAGAAGAAGGAGGATGTGAAGATCGTCACCGTGGGTGCCGGCGCTGCCGGTATCGCCATCGTGAAGATGCTGCTGTCCGCCGGCTTTAAGAATATCACCATGTGTGACAAGCAGGGCGCTCTGTATGTGGGCTGCCCCGGCATGAACTGGGCCCAGGCTGAAATGGCCCAGCGCACCAACCCCGAGCAGACTCCCGGCACTCTGGCTGAGAAGCTGGTGGGCGCCGATGTGTTTATCGGTACCTCCGCACCGGGTCTTGTGACCACCGAGATGGTAAAGACCATGAACCGGGATGCCATCATCTTCGCCTGCGCCAACCCCACCCCCGAGATCTTCCCCGACGACGCCAAGGCTGGCGGCGCCAAGGTGATCTCCACCGGCCGCAGCGACTATCCCAACCAGATCAACAACGTTCTGGCCTTCCCCGGCATCTTCCGTGGCACCTTTGATGTCCGCGCCAGCGATATCAACGAGGAAATGAAGCTGGCCGCCGCCATGGCTCTGGCCGCCCTGGTCCCCGAAGAGGAGCTGAACGAGAACAACATCATGCCTGCCGCCTTTGATCCCAGAGTCGGCCCTGCCGTGGCTAAGGCTGTGGCTGAGGCTGCCCGCGCCACCGGTGTGGCACGGATCTGAGATACGGGAAAGGATCCGCTATGAACCTCAACGAATGCGTCCGTCAGGTCAAGCTGTACCTGTTTGATATGGACGGCACCCTGTATCTGGGCAATCGTCTGTACGATTTTACTGTGGAGCTGCTGAAGACCATCCGGCAGACCGGCGGCCAGTATCTGTTCATGACCAATAATTCCTCTAAAAGCGTAGAGGACTATGTGAAAAAGCTGGCCTCCCTTGGGATCGAAGCCACCCGTGAGGACTTTATGACCTCTTCCCAGGCCACCGCCTTCTATCTGAAGCAGAATTATCCGGGCAAAACGCTCTACGTCTGCGGCACCCGTTCCTTGATCGCGGAACTGGAAAGTGAGGGCTTCACCGTCACCACTGACCTTGACAAGGTGGAATGCGTGGTCATGGGCTTCGATACGGAGCTGACCTTCCAGAAGCTTCACGATGTAAGCTACCTGCTGCTCACCCGAAAGGATCTGCCTTACATCGCCACCAATCCGGATCTGGTCTGCCCCACGGAGTTCGGCTCTGTGCCGGATTGCGGCAGTGTATGCATCGGCATCAAAAATGCCACCGGCCGGGAGCCGATCGTCATCGGCAAGCCCAGCCCGCTGATGCCTCAGCTGGCTATGGCGAAGCTTGGCTTCTCCTGTGATCAGACCGCTGTGGTAGGTGACCGGATCTATACCGATGTGAAGTCCGGTCTGAACGCCGGCTGCACCGGGATCCTGGTGCTCAGCGGTGAATCCACACTCCAGACTCTGGCAGAGTCTGAGGACAAGCCCCACCTGGTGCTGGAGGATGCTTCCGCGATCCTTCAGGCGCTGAAGGAACTGTAATCATCCCAACCGATGCCGGTGTCACGATGTGGCACCGGCATTTATATTTTCCACCTCTTCCCCTGTCTCCGAGCAGCTTTCATATTCTTTTTATCTTCAAAATTCGCACTTGCGCAGGCCCGTCTTTTCCCATAGAATAGAAATTGGAAATATACCACGAAAGGCAGGGATTTTCATGTTTTCATCCTTCAAAGAGCTTATGGATCATTTCGTATCCATCGGTGTGCCGGGCTTTGACGCCATCATCTTAAAGGACGGTCAGTGCGTCTTCCGCTATAGCGGCGGCTATTCCGATGCGGAAAATCAGATCCCCATTCAGGGAAACGAGCGCTACAATCTGTATTCCTGCAGTAAGATGGTCACCTGTACCGCCGCTCTGCAGCTGTGGGAAAAGGGTCTGCTGTCTCTGGACGCACCCCTGTACACCTATCTTCCCGAATACCGAAATGTGACCGTTCGCCAGGGGGATCAGATCCTGCCGGCAAAAAACGCTATCACCATCCGCCATCTTTTGACCATGACCGCCGGCTTTTCCTACGATACACGCACGCCCAGCCTGAAGCGGCTGATGGCCGAGACCAACGGTGACCCCTCCACCCGTGAGGTTGCCAGAGCATTGGCTGAAGAGCCCCTGCTCTTTGAACCCGGTACGCAGTGGAACTACAGCCTGGGACATGATGTGCTTGGTGCGGTGATCGAAGTGGTCGCCGGCATTCCCTTCTCTAAGTATGTGCAGGAAAACATCTTCCAGCCCCTGGGTATGCACAACTCTACCATCGGTGCTACCGACGAGGAGCTGGCCTCCGTATCGCCCATTTACCGTTTTGACCGTTCCACCGGCACGCGGACCTGCCTCGGCAAGACCGACTATGCCCGGATCACATTTGGCCCCAGCTATGAAAGCGGCGGCGCCGGCTGCATCTCCACAGTGGAGGACTTTGTCAAATTCCTGGAGGCGCTGCGTATCGGCGACATCATCCTCAAGCGTGAGACCATCGATATGATGACCTCCGATCAGCTGACCGATGCGCAGCGGCAGACCTACTGGTGGAAGCATCGCTGCAGCTACGGCTTCGGTGTGCATTGCGCCAAGCGTGGCGACAGTGAGCATTTCTTCAGCTGGGGCGGCGCTGCCGGCGCAGAGCCGCTGATCCACAGAGAAAGCGGCATCACCTTCTTCTATGCCCGCCACATTCTGGACATGAACAACGACGCCATCAATGACGCCATGCGCGAGCATCTGCGTTCTTTATTGTAAGTCCATACACTACCCCCATTCACAGGAGGTTTCTTATGAAAAGACGTATCCTTCCCGCGATCGTTAGTATACTCCTTCTGATACTCGCTCTGTGTCTGCCTGCCATGGCCGCGGAGACCGTTTACTTTGAAACGAACTTTAACGGCACCCCCTACACCGGCATGGATCCTACCACCGGCGGTTCAACATCGTTTGTTGTCGACAAGCTTTGCGGCACGGATTTTCTGGTGGAAGCTGTGATCAACATCCGCTCCATCACAAAAGACGCCGGCCGAGGCGTCAAGTTTATACTACGCGAATGCCCCGTGGCCGGCAGCGGCGATCTGGAGGTTTGGCTGGGACACAATGATATCTGGGCCTGCACCAACGGTTGGAAAGGCAACGGCACCACTAAGGGCTTCAGCATTGACCCCTATATGAACCGGGATCTCAATGTCAAGGTGGAGGTCAAGGGCGACATGATCACCCTCTATCTGGACGATCAGCCGGTATGGGCATGGGAAGATGCCAGTTTCTCTGCCGGCGGCCAGACCAATATTGAGATCGGCGGATGGGACAGCAAATACACCATCAAGTCCGTCCGCGTTACCTCCGTACCGGACAGAGCCGCCACGGAAGAGCATTTTGATCCCGTACCCCAGCTGGGCGGCACTACCTACTATGTGGACTCCTTCGCCCCCGATGGCGGCGACGGTCTGACACCCGGGACTGCCTGGAATGACCTGGACGATGTGAATTATCACGGCGCTTTTCTGCCCGACGACAAGATCCTCTTTAAACGCAACTCTATCTGGGAAGGTGTCACCCTATCTCCCAGAGGCAGCGGCATCGAGGGCCACCCCATTATCATCGACAGCTATGGTGATGGCCAGCTGCCCATCCTGGACCGCAAGGGTGAGTTTATCCCCGGAGGTGCCAATGGTACCTCGACCTTGGTCCTGGAGAACCAGAGCTACTGGACCATTCGCAATATCCAGATCAGCAACCATAACCCCAAAAGCCCCGGCACTCTGGAGGATCCGTACATCACTGATAAGAATGTGACCTTCCCTATGCGTAACGGCATCGCGATCAAAGCCAAATTCGTCTCCGGCTTTCAGAAAAAGATCGTCCGGGGTATCACAGTTGAAAATGTGGTCTTCGAGGGCATCGACAGTTCCCACGGCGACGAAGGTAACTGCTATGTCAACCGCATCGAGAATATCTCCGCCGGCTCCGGCGGCAGCGCCTTGAGCTTCGGTGCGCATGATACCCAGTCCGGATCTTCCAGAAGCTATTTTGACGGAATCCTGGTAGAAAACTGCACCTTCCTGAATAATGGCGGTACTGCCATCAGCACCGGCAGCGGTTGGAAATTCCACGATTCGTTCCATAATGTTGTGATTCGCGGTAACCGGATCGCCAACGATCCTGATATCCCTCTGTCCTGCACCGGCATGTATATCGTCTCCGCTGTTGCGCCCCTGGTGGAAAACAACTCTATCCGGGATATGACCAACGGCATCGGCTTCCAGCTATGCCGGGATGTTACCGCCCAGTACAACACCATCGTGAATATGGACGGTTATCTGGAACTGTGCTCCCGGATTTCGGGCAAGGCACAGTACTGGGACGGCTGCGGCATCGATACCGACTGCGGCTGCCTGGGTACCAGCACCATAAGAAATAATTTTGTGGAGCGCTGCCAGGCAGGCAGCTTCGCCGCCTTTGATTACAAGGATACACAGGCCTCCATCATCATTCTGGAGAACAACATCTCCTATAACTGCGGCACTTTCCTGTACTATCAGTGCAACAACGCCCTGTATGACTTCATCATCCGGAATAATACGGTCGTGCGACTTCCGGGCAGCGGTTTTACCGCCAACCCCGAACTGATCCACATCTACTCCGGCGTGCTGGACAAAGGCTCTATATTCCTGAACAAAAACATCTTCTACTGCCCCAATCAGATGATCGTCATGCCCTCCGTGGGCTGTGCCTACAATGCCAACAGCTTCACCTGCATCAATGTGAATGTGAAGGATCCCGCTGCTCTTACCGGCGATCCTCAGCTGAAGCTGCCGGAACGCCCCGAGCAGACGCAGAACATATCCTGGGACGGCAGCATCACCGGCACCTCCTCCCTGCTGGCCTCCGGACTGTTCAAACACCTGCCAGGCAGCCCCACCGTCAGCGGCGGCAAAGTGATCTGCGGCTTAGATCTGGGTGTTCTGACAGAGCAGACCACTGATCCCAGCAAACCGACAGATGCTCCCGGAACTGTCACAGACAAAGCAAACGATTCCTGGTGGATCCCCGCGCTGTTTTCCGTGATTTGCGGCAGCTCTATCGCTATCGCTTTTGCCCTTCGGAAAAAGCAATAAACAACAATTCAGCGCACAGACCTAAAAGGTCTGTGCGCTTTCTTTTGGGTATTTATCTTTTTGATTTGTGATTTAATTTAGTATTGACGAAATTAAATCAACGAAGTATAATACAAATATTACACAAGGAGGCTGACCGCATGGACGAAAAAATCTTAAAAGCCCTGGGCGAGCCTAAGCGTTATCTGCTGATGCAGCTACTGGCGGAACGGGGTTACTGCGTAAGAGCCCTGGCCCGGAAAAGCTGCCTGTCGGAGTCTGCCGTATCGCAGCATTTGAAGGTGCTGCGGGAGGCTGGGCTGGTTTACGGCGTAAAGCTGGGCTATTACACCCACTATCGCCTGGATAAGGATGCGCTGGGGAATGTCATCACGCAGCTGGAGCTTCTGCGTTCCGTACAGCGCAAGCCCTGTGACGGCCCCTACTACGGCTGCACGGAATCGGAGTATCTGCGCTGCAAATCCTATGTACCCCCGGAGAAGAGAGAAAGGGAAAGTGAATCATGTTAAGACGATTTATCAAATATTACAAGCCCCACACCAAAATGCTGCTTCTGGATATGCTGGCAGCGCTGCTGATCTCTGTGATCGGCATGGTCTACCCCATCGTGACCAACAAAATGCTCAATGAATACATCCCCCAGAAGATGTATTCCACCATCGTCATCGCCGGCATCATTGTGCTGGCGCTGTACGCCCTGCGGATGCTGCTGCGGTACTTTGTGCAGTACTACGGCCACCTCATCGGCGTGAAAATGCAGTCCCAGATGCGCCTGGATCTGTTTTCTCACCTGGAGAAGCTCCCCTTCCGCTTCTACGACAATCACGAGACCGGCCGCATCATGACCCGGATCACCAGCGACCTTTTTGAGGTGTGCGAGCTTGCACACCACGGTCCGGAAAACCTGCTGATCAGCTCCGTGATGATCGTCCTGTCCTTTACTTACCTTGCCACCATCGACTGGATCCTGACACTGATCATTTTCGCCTGCGTCCCCATCCTGGTAGCGGTGACCATGCACTTCCGCAAGGCCATGCGCCGTGCCTTTGATGACCGGCGCAAGAGCAACGCCACCATCAATGCCGCTGTGGAAAGCAGCGTCACCGGCATCCGTGTGACCAAGGCCTACACCAATGCCCAAAGAGAAGTGGAGAAGTTCAGCAAGGGCAACGACCAATTCGTGGACGCTTCCCGCCGGGCCTATCATGCCATGGCGCAATTCCACTCCTCTACCGCCTTCGTCACCGATATCTTCAATGTATTCATCCTCATCGCAGGCGGTCTTTTCCTGTACGCAGATCGTATCTCTTTTGGTGACTACTCTACCTTCATCGTTTCCGTGAACCTGTTTATCGCCCCGGTAAACACGCTGATCAGCTTCATGGAGCAGTTCCAGAACGGTGTCAGCGGCTTCAAGCGCTTTGTAGAGATCATGGACGAAGCGCCGGAACCGGAAGCTGCCGATGCCCGGGAACTGAAGGATGTGGAAGGTGCCATCGAATTTAAGGATGTGACATACGCCTACGATACCGACAAAGAAGTTTTGCGCAATGTAAACCTGCGCCTGGAAAAGGGCCGTAAGCTGGCCCTGGTCGGCCCCTCCGGCGGTGGTAAGACCACACTGTGCCATCTGCTGCCCAACTTCTACCGTCTGGAAGAAGGCTGCGGCTCCATTATGATCGACGGCACGGATATCCGGGAACTGACGCTGGAATCCGTCCGGCGCAATATCGGCATCGTGCAGCAGGATGTGTTCCTGTTCGTGGGTACCATCCGGGAGAATATCCTATATGGCCGCCCCGATGCCACCGAAGAAGAAATGCAGGAAGCTGCCCGTCGGGCAAATATCCACGATTACATCATGACCCTTCCCCACGGCTACGATACCGAGATCGGCGAACGGGGCGTGAAGCTCTCCGGCGGTCAGAAGCAGCGGCTGAGCATCGCCCGCGTCTTCCTGAAGGACCCCGCCATTCTGATCCTGGATGAGGCCACCAGCGCTCTGGACAACACCACTGAGGTACTGATCCAGAAGGCTCTGGACGAGCTGTGCAAGGGCCGCACCACTCTGGTGGTAGCTCACCGGCTCTCCACCATTCGCAACGCCGATGAGATCGCCGTGGTCCTGGACGGCCGCATCACTGAGCGCGGCACCCATGAGGAGCTGATGGCCGCCGGCGGCACCTATAAGGACCTGTACGCACTTCAGTTCCGGGATAACGACACTTTTGAATGATCACACATATAACAAATCCCCTCTGTTTCCAAGGAACAGAGGGGATCTTCTTGCTTTAAGACAGGATCATTTTATCGTTGACCTCGTCGGAACCGCTGGCCTGGCTGAACAGATTCAGCAGCTGCTCCACGGTCAGCTTTTTCTTTTCCTCGCCGGACACATCTACCACGACCCTGCCATCATACATCATGATCAGACGGTTGCCGTAGGCGATGGCGTCACGCATATTGTGGGTGATCATCAGCGTAGTCAAGTTGTCCTTTTCCACGATCTTCTGGGTGGCCTCCAGCACCTTGGCCGCCGTCTTGGGGTCCAGGGCTGCCGTATGCTCATCCAAAAGCAGCAGCTTGGGCTTGCGCAAGGTAGCCATCAACAGCGTCAGCGCCTGGCGCTGACCGCCGGAAAGCAGGCCAACCTTAGCCGTCAGCCGATCCTCCAGACCCAGGTCCAGGATCTTCAGCTGCTGGCGATATTCTTCCCGCTCCGCCTTGGTGATGCCGGGGCGCAGCGTTCTGGGCTTGCCCCGTCTGGCCGCCAGGGCCAGATTCTCCTCGATCTGCATGGTAGCCGCCGTACCCATCATGGGATCCTGGAATACACGGCCGATGAACGCGGCACGCTTGTATTCCGGCAACGCAGTTACATCTACACCGTCAATGAGGATCTGTCCTTCCTCCACAGGATACGCACCGGCTACACAGTTGAGCATGGTGGACTTGCCGGCGCCGTTGCCGCCGATGACCGTCACAAAATCACCGGGGTTCAGATGCAGGCTCAGATCCCGCAGGGCGATCTTTTCATTGACCGTACCGCCGTTGAAAACCTTCGTCAAATTCTTAATTTCCAGCATTTTGCTTCTCCTTTCCGGCAGGCTTCTTGTGGAAGCGCTTCTTCTGCCAATAGGGAACCGCAAGGAACGCGGCCACGATCAGCGCGGAGATCAGCTTCAGATAATTGGTGTTGATGTCCATCAGGCTGATGACCACCTGGATAACCAGGTAGTAGATCACAGAGCCAATGCTGACAGCCACCAATTTCAAGGCGAAATTGCGGAAGAGTTTGCCGAAGGTAGCCTCACCAATGATGATGGAGGCCAGGCCGATGACGATGGCGCCACGGCCCATGTTGATCTCCGCATAGCTCTGGTATTGGCTCAGCAGAGCGCCGGAAAGAGCCACCAGACCGTTGCTCAGCATCAAGCCCAGCAGGATATTAAAATTGGTGTTGATGCCCTGGGCCCGGGCCATATGCACATTGGCACCGGTGGCACGGATAGAAGAGCCACGCTCCGTGCCAAAGAACCAATAAAGCAGACCCACGATCACCGCCGTGGCAACAACCACCACGAAGATAGGATGCTGGTAGAAGGGCCGCTTGCCTGCCTCCACCTCCTGCATATATCGCAGGGAAAGCAGCAGAGAAAACTTGTCCACATTCAGCGCCTGGTTGGCACGCATATCCATGACCGCCAGGTTCACCGACCACAGACCCAACTGGGTCAGAATGCCCGACAGGATCGCCGGGATGCCGCACACCGTGTGGAAAAAGCCGGTAACAAGACCTGCGAGCATGCCGGCGATCACGGCACCCAGCATGGCAACCCACACATTGCAGCCGGAGATCAGCAGCATCACGCATACCGCGCCGCCGGTACAGAAGGAGCCGTCCACCGTAAGGTCGGACACCTCCAGGATCTTATAAGTGATATACAGGCCGATCGCCATGATGCCCCAGATCAGACCCTGTGACAGGGCGCCGGGCAACGCATTGATCAAGCTCGTCATAATTATCCTCCCATTATACGGGGCGAGGTGGCCAAACCATCTCGCCCCATTTGATTATTCACCGATGGCGATGTAGCCTTCCAGAGGCTCGATCTCCAGGTACTCACAGATGTCCGCGTTGTACTTCTTGGTAGTGTTCTTTGCGTACTCAATGGGCATCTGGCTGATGTCGGCGGTACCATTCAGGATCTTAATGGCCATCTCGCCGGTAGCGGCGCCCAGATCATAGTAGCTGATGCACAGGGTCGCCACACCGCAGCCGGAGCAGATGCCTTCCTCACCGGCAATGACGGGAACCTTCTTGGCCCGGCAGATAGCATCCACCATGCCGGTGCTGTTGGCCACCGTATTGTCGGTGGGAACATAGATCACATCGGAGTTGGAAGCCGCATCCTCGGTCACAGCGGAAAGGTCGCTGGAGGAGGAGAAGCTATACTCGGTGCAGGTAAGGCCCTTGCCTTCCAGATAAGCCTTCACGGTCTTTACCTGGTACAGGGAGTTAGGCTCAGCGGCGCAGTACAGCAGGCCAACATTCTTGGCCTCGGGGAACCACTCCAGGATCATATCCGCCTGCTCGGTCAGCGGTGCCAGGTCGGAGGTGCCGGAAATATTTCTGCCCACGGTGCCGTTGAAATCGTCAAGATCCAGAGCAACACTATACTCGGTAACGGAGGTGCCAAGGATCGGGATGGTGGTGGTAGCGGCAGCGGCCGTCTGCAGCACAGGCGTAGAATTGGCCAGGATCAGATCCACTTCCTTGGCCACGAAATCGTTGATGATGGTATTGAGGGTATTGGAATCGCCAGCGGCATTCTGGACGATGAATTCGATGTTCTCCTCGCCGAATTGCGCCGTCAGTACATCCATAAAGCCCTTGGTTGCTGCATCCAGAGCGGGATGGGGCTCGATCTGGCAGATGCCGACAGTGATCTTTCCATCGTCGGGTTGGTCACACGCCGCGAAGGTCAGCATCAGCAGTACTGAGAGCAAAACAGCAATGATTTTTTTCATATCTTTCTCCTCACATTCCATGGGTATTGGATTGTTCTACTATATCATTCCCGCTGCACCCTGTCAACGGAAAGTTTGCGGCTTTTTGACAAATTATATGCATTATCACAAAGAAATTCCACCACTCAAAAACTGCTATCCGCAGGATGCGGATTTGTATTCACTAAAATTGTATATTTATCCATTATCTGCACATCCGCCCCTATCCGTGCCAACATCGGCGCCGTTGACTTTTTTCAATAATCCAATATAATAAGAGCAGAATCAGAAAACCTAACGGAGGACATAGCAATGGCTCTGAACATTCTCAACGAGCAGATGCTCCATGGCGGCGACTACAACCCTGACCAGTGGCTCGACCGCCCCGATATTCTTGCAAAGGATATCGAGCTTATGAAAAAAGCCCATGTTAACGTGGTATCCCTGGGTATCTTTGCCTGGGCGGCTCTGGAGCCGGAGGAAGGGGTATACCGCTTCGAGTGGATGGAGAAGATCATTAACGATCTGTATGCCAACGGCATCTACACCATCCTTGCCACCCCCAGCGGCGCACGGCCGGTATGGATGGCACAAAAATATCCCGAGGTGCTTCGTGTCGGCCCGGATCTGGTGCGCAACCAGATGGGTGTACGGCACAACCACTGCTACACCTCCCCTTACTATCGCCAGAAGATCTGGGAGATGGATAAGCGCCTGTCGGAGAAGTTCGGCAAGCATCCTGCCGTGATCCTTTGGCACATCTCCAACGAGTTTGGCGGTGAGTGCTACTGCCCTCTGTGCCAGGCAGAATTCCGCCTGTGGCTGCAGAAAAAATACGGCACTCTGGAGGCGCTGAATAAGGCCTGGTGGACCGCTTTCTGGAGCCATACATATACCTCCTGGGATCAGATCGAGCCGCCCATGCCCCGAGGAAGGCAGGAAGAACACGGTCTGCTGCTGGATTGGAAGCGCTTCGTCACCGATCAAACTGTCGATTTCTGCGCATGGGAGAAGGCCGCCATCCGTGCCGGCGGCTCTGAGAAGCCCGTCACCACCAATCTGATGACCTTCTACGACGGTCTGAACTACTATAAGTTCCGGGATGTGCTGGATATCGTCTCCTGGGATGCTTACCCCCGCTGGCATTGCCCCGAGGGCGACATCTCCGAGGCTGTGGCCGCAGCCATGTGCCACGATTGGATGCGATCCATCAAGAATCAGCCCTTCCTGCTGATGGAAAGCTGCCCTAACGCGGTGAACTGGCATGATGTGTGCCGGCTGAAGAAGCCCGGGATCCACGAACTAGGCTCGCTGCAGGCAGTTGCCCACGGTTCCAATTCCGTGCAGTACTTCCAGTGGCGTCAAAGCCGTGGCTGTGCGGAGAAATTCCATGCTGCCGTAGTGGGTCATGACGGCACCGACCAGACCCGCACCTTCCGGGAGGTGACCCGTGTAGGTGAGCGCCTGGAAGACCTGACCGAGCTTTGCCATACCAACAACAAGCCCCAGGTAGCCATCATCTTCGACACTGAAAATCGCTGGGCCATTGACGAATGCCAGGCGCTGCTTAACGGCAAGGGCAAGATGCACTACCTGGAAACGGTGCTGGATCACTATAAGCCCTTCTGGGATATGGGTATTTCCGTGGATGTGGTGGATATGTCCTGCGATCTTTCCGGCTACAAGCTGGTGATCGCCCCCATGCTGTACCTGTACCGGGAGAACATCCCCCAGAAGCTGCGGGAGTTCACCGCCGCCGGTGGCACGCTCATCGGTACCTACTGGTCCGGCCTTGTGGATGAGAACGACCTGTGCTACGAGAGCTTCGCTCCCTATGCCATGCACGATGTATTCGGTCTGAAGAGCGATGAAATCGATTGCCTGTACCCCCAGCAGCACAATAGGATGCTTTGGGACGGGGAAGAATATCAGATCAGCGACCTTTGCGATCTGGTATCCGTCACCACCGCCCAGGTGCTGGCCACCTACGGTGACGATTTCTACGCCGACATGCCCGCACTGACACGCAATGTCTTTGGCGACGGCCAGGCCTACTACCTGTGCGCCCGGGCTGACAGCGCCTTCTGCGGTAAGTTCTACCGGGAGCTTGCCGAACAGCTGCAGCTGGAGCGGGCGCTGGACGCGGAGCTTCCCGAAGGTGTCACCGCCGCACTGCGTAAGGGCAGCCATGACTTCGTGGCCGTGCAGAACTTTACTGCGATGGCCCAGACTGTTTCCCTGAAGGCGACTGTGACCGATATAGAGACCGGCGAGGCGGTTTCCCACATCCAGCTTCAGCCCTATCAGATCCGCTTCTTCCAAAAAAATTAACCGGAGCGCCACGCTTTTCCGTGCAAGGAGGTCTAAAATGCAGTCATTAAAGCTGAGTGAAAACGGGCGGTATCTTACCTATGCTGACGGAACGCCGTTTTTCTACATGGCAGACACTGCCTGGGATCTGTTTTACCGGCTCAGCCCGGAAGAAGCAGACCACTATTTCTCCGTGCGCCGCAGCCAGGGCTTCAACGCGATCCAGGCGATCCTGCTGGGTGGCGTCCTGGGCAGCGACACCGTCAATGTATTCGGCCGCAAGGCTCTGAATACTGACGAAAACGGTGTTGGTATCCTGGAGCAGCCGGATCTGGAGGGTGAGGATAACTACTGGGCCACGGTGCTGCAGATGGTCCGTCTGGCCCGTCAGCAGGAGCTTTACATGGCGCTGCTGCCCGGCTGGCTGAACAAGTACTACGAACCCGGCCTGTTTTCCGAGGAAAAGGCGCTGGCCTACGGTCGCTTTCTGGGTGCGTATTTTGCCCAGGAG
>JBGVJN010000116.1:0-6648 GCA_045129455.1 Faecousia sp.
TCGACCTGGATTCCGTTTCCCTGCTGCACACTGTGTGCCAGCTGGAGAAGGGCATGGACCTGAGCGGCAATCCTCTGGTGGGCGAGGCTCCCAAGTTCGCCAAGGGCGCTGTAGTTTCTCCCTGCTCCGACTCTGTGGACGCACAGCTGGCAAAGATGGAGCGCAAGGTCATGGCCGGTGCGGAGTACTTCCAGACCCAGGCTGTGTTTGACTCCGAGAAGTTCATCAGCTTCATGGAGAAGGCCAAGCAGTTTGGCAAGCCCGTGCAGCTGGGCGTGATCATCCCCAAGTCTGCCGGCATGGCTAAGTTCATGAACAACAATGTGGCCGGTGTCCATGTGCCTCAGCACATGATCGACGCTCTGGCTGCCGACAAGGAGCGTGCCAAGGCCGGTATCACCGGCGTGGAGATCGCCGCACAGATCATCCGTGAGTGCAGACCCTACTGCCAGGGCGTGCATATCATGGCTCTGGGCTGGGAAGCCAAGGTGCCCGAGCTGCTGAAGCTGGCAGGCATCTAACAGATCATAAAAAGTCCGGGCTTAGGCCCGGACTTTTGTCGTCATTTGGAAAAAACGGCGGATTTTATTTGCATTCTGTGACTCGGTATGGTAGAGTATATTCCAGTGGGCTTTTGCCCCAAAAACTTAGGATTTGGAAGTGCTATCATGGAGAAAAAACTGATCTATGACATCGGCGATAAGCCGAAATTCGGCCAGATGCTGATCTTCGCCCTGCAGCAGGTGCTGGCGATCCTGGCGGCTACCATTGCGGTGCCGACCATCATCGGTCTGCCTGCGCAGATCCCCGCTGCCATTCTTGGCGCCGGTATCGGCACGCTGGTGTACCAGCTGTTTACGAAGTTTAAGAGCCCGGTGTTCCTGGGCAGCTCTTTTGCGTTCCTCAGCTCCCTGGGCGTCGCTCTGGCCTATGGCTATTGCGGCATCCTGCTTGGCTCTGTGGTGGCAGGTCTTGTATATGTGGTGATCGCTGTTTTGATCCACTTCACCGGCACCGCCTGGGTGGATAAGCTGATGCCTCCTGTGATCATCGGACCCACCGTGGCGCTGATCGGCCTTACCCTGGCGGTGAATGCCATGGGCGATATCGTGACGGCCAACGCATCTACCCTGTATGGCAAGTATAACCTGGTCTCGTTGCTGTGCGGCCTGGTCGCTTTCTTTGTGATCGTGATCTGCTCTACCCAGAAGCGTGTGCGGATGGCCCGGCTGATCCCCTTCATCCTTGGCATTGCAGCAGGCTATGTGGTGGCTGCGGTGTTTACCTTCATCGGCATGGCTACGGATGCTGACTATCTGATGATCATCAATTTCCAGCCCATTATCGATAATTTTGT
Source organism: Faecousia sp. (assembly GCA_045129455.1). GTDB lineage: Bacteria > Bacillota > Clostridia > Oscillospirales > Oscillospiraceae > Faecousia. The sequence continues at coordinate 1,358 of JBGVJN010000116.1, forward strand.
GGCTGCCGACGGCTCCTTCCGTGGTCTGTCGGCCTTCCTTGGCTGCCCCGATATTGCTCTGGTGGAGGCGATCAAGGAGTTGGTTACCGGCGAGATCTCCCAGAATATTCTCGATGCCAATGAAGGCGCGAAGCTGATCGATGCCGGCGGCATTGTGGAAGTGATCGTCGCCTTCCTGCCTGTGGCGATGGTGGTCTTCGCGGAGCATATCGCCGACCACAAGAATCTTTCCTCCATCATCGGCCGTGATCTGATCAAGGAGCCCGGTCTGAAGCGGACACTGCTGGGCGACGGTGTTGGCTCCATTGCAGGCACTCTGCTGGGTATCTGCCCCAATACCACCTACGGTGAGTCTGTGGGCTGCGTGGCCATCACCAGAAACGCTTCTGTCGCCACCATCACCACTACTGCCATCATGTGCATCGCCCTGTCCTTCATCAGCCCCTTGATGGCGATCCTGCGCACCATTCCCTCCTGTGTCATGGGCGGTGTGTGCCTGACCCTGTACGGCTTCATCGCCGTGTCCGGTTTGAAGATGTTCAAGGATCTGGACCTGGACAACAATAAGAACCTGTTCGTCGTGGCTTCCATTCTGATCTCCGGCATCGGCGGCCTGGCGATCCAGATCCCCTATGCTGTTGCTGAGACCGGCGAGATCACCGGCTTCATCAAGATCACCTCCATCGCTACCGCGCTGATCATTGGTATCGTTACCAACGCGGTGCTGACCAAGGTGGAAAACAGCCGTCTGGGCAAGGAAAAAGAATAAACGCAAAAAAAACGAAAGGACGCGCATTATGCGCGTCCTTTTTATGCTCAGCGGGATCACAAAACCGCGCACAAGATATAATTGAGCAAATTTCTGATTGTCTCGGCAGTAAAATCCTGTTATAATGGATTCAATATCAAAAGCAAACACGGCTTGATTTTGAAAAATCGACAAGGTGGGATGATCTATGAAAGTGAAAGGCTCCGGCGGCTTCATCCAGCGGCTGGCGGCGTTTATCGTGGATAAGCGTAATCTATTCTTTTTGCTGTATCTGTTTGCGTTTGTTTTCTGCATATTCTCCATGAACTGGGTGCAGGTGGAAAACGATGTGACGGTCTATCTGCCGGAGGATACGGAGACCCGGCAGGGTCTGGTGGCGATGAATGAGAACTTTGCCACCTTTGCCACTGCCCAGGTGATGCTGTCCAATGTGACCTACGACACCGGAAAGACCGTGGCGGATGAGATCGCCCGGATCCCCGGAGTCACCATGGTGACCTTTGATGCCTCCGCGGATCACTACCGTGACGCGACAGCGCTGCTGGATATCAACTTCCAGGGAGGCAATTTCGATGAAACGAGCCTTGCGGCCATGGAGCAGATCCGCCTCCTTACCGCTGGCTACGATACCTCGATTTATTCTGCCGTAGGTCTGGACGAAAATGCCCTGCTGCAGCAGGAGATGATGACCATCCTGGTGGTGGCTGTGATCATCATCCTGCTGGTGCTGGTCCTCACCTCCCGTTCCTACATGGAGGTGCCGGTGCTGCTGATCACCTTTGGCGCGGCGGCGCTGCTGAATATGGGTACCAATTTCCTGCTGGGCAAGATCAGCTTCATCTCCGATTCCGTGGCGGTGGTGCTGCAGCTGGCGCTGGCCATTGACTATGCGATCATTCTGTGCCACCGATTCTCTGATGAGCATGAGACGAAAAATGCCCGGGATGCGGCGGTGGAGGCCCTGCGCAAGGCGATCCCGGAGATCAGTGCGTCCTCACTGACCACTGTCAGCGGCCTGGCGGCGCTGGGCTTCATGGAGTTCGGCATCGGCCTGGATCTGGCGCTGGTGCTGATCAAAGCGATCCTGCTGAGCCTGCTGTCTGTGTTTACGCTGATGCCCGGCCTTCTGGTCCTGTTCAGCCCTGTGATCGACAAGACCCGCCACAGAAAGCTTCTGCCCAATATTACATTTGCAGGCAAGTTCGCTGTGAAGACCCGCCGGGTGCTGCCGGTACTGTTTGTGCTGCTGCTGGTGGGCGCGTACTGGCTTTCCAGCCAGTGTCCCTTTGCCTATAGCTATACCAATCTGCGCACGGCGAAGATGTCCGAGCAGCAGACGGCGCACTTTAAGATCATGGATACCTTCGGCAGCAGCAATATGGTGGCTGTGGTGCTTCCCAGCGGCAATTATGAGGCGGAAGCGGCCATCTTACAGGAGCTGGAGAGCTTCCCGGAGGTAAAAAGCACCATGGGCCTTTCCGGCATCGAGGCGATGGACGGCTATAAGCTTACCGACAGCCTCAATCCCCGGGAACTTTCGGAGCTGATCGGCATGGACTATGAGGTGGTGCAGCTTCTGTATACGGCCTATGCCACGGAGCATGACCAGTACGGCCAGATCCTCAGCGGCATCGAGGAGTATCGCATCCCTCTGTTTGATATGTTTATTTACATCAAGGACCAGCTGGATGCCTATAATATCACCTTCAGCGATGAGGATACCCAAGCCATCATGGATCTGTTCCAGCAGCTGGAAACGGCGCAATCTCAGCTGCAGAATGACAACTACAGCCGCATGGTGGTTTATCTGGATCTGCCGGAAGAGGGACAGGAAACCTTCGACTTTCTGGGAACGATACGGCAGACCATCGGAAAGTACTACGAAAGCGACTATTATGTGGTGGGAAATTCCACCAGCTCCCGGGATCTTTCCGCATCCTTCGTCAATGACAATCTGCTGATCTCCATATTGTCTTCCTTCTTCGTGATCGTGGTGCTGCTGTTCACCTTCCAGTCCGCAGGCCTGCCGGTGCTGCTGATCATCGTCATCCAGGGAAGTATCTGGATCAATTTCTCCTTCCCTACGCTGATGGAGACCCCTCTGTACTTCCTGGGCTATCTGATCGTCCAGGCGATCCAGATGGGTGCCAATATCGACTATGCTATCGTGATCTCCAGCCATTACCAGGAGCTGAAGGCCCATATGACCCATAAGGAGGCCATCGTCCATGCGCTGAACGCGGCATTCCCCACGGTGTTCACCTCCGGCTCCATCATGGCGGCCACCGGTATGCTCATCGGCAATCTCTCTGCCCAGCCGGTAGTGTCCATCCTGGGTGCCTGCATCGGCAGAGGTACCATCGTGTCCATCGTTCTGGTGCTGTTCGTGCTGCCCTCCATCCTGGTCCTGGGCGATTCCATTATCAACCGCACCAGCTTCCGTCTAAAGGGACTGGAGCCCAAGACCCGGAAGGCTACGGGCACCGTGCGTGTCCAGGGACATATCCGGGGCTATATCTCCGGCATCGTGGACGCAGATATCGACGGCGTGATCCACGGACAGATGAATGCTTCTTTGTCTACCGATACGCAGCTGACCCAGGAAGGAGGTGCGGAGGATGCGTAAACAGTTCATGCGCTTTGTGAGCCTCGGGCTGTGTCTGTGGCTGCTGATCGCCAATAGCGTGCCAGCCCTTGCCACAGAGACTTCCGGGGAAAAAGCGGCGGAAGGCTGGAGCCTTACGATCCGTACTGTGGAAGAATTTCTGGAATTTGCGGAAAATTGCCGCCTGGACAGCTATAGCCGGAATGCGAATGTGTATCTGGTGGAAGACCTGGATCTGACGGATGCGGATTTTTCTCCCATCCCCATCTTCTGCGGCACCTTCTACGGCAATGATCATAAGATCACGGGCCTGAAATTGACGGGCAACGGATCTGTGCAGGGCCTGTTCCGCTATCTGACAGAAACGGCTGCCGTGAAGCAGCTGCATGTTTCCGGCACGGTCACGCCCCAGGGCAGCCGGGGGCAGATCGGCGGTATCGCAGGTTCCAATGCAGGCACCATCGCCGATTGCAGCTTTTCTGGCCAGGTCACCGGCGGTGACCGGGTCGGCGGCATTGCGGGCAGCAACCTGCCCGGCGGTGTCATTGAGAATTGCGAGGTGGATGGCGTTATCAGCGGCAGCCATTTTGTGGGCGGCATCGCCGGTGAGAATCTCAGCATTATCCGCAATTGCGAAAACCGTGCAGGGGTCAATGTAACGCCCCAGGATAACAGCATCGATATTTCCGATATCACCATCGGCACCATCACCGGTACCGAATCTGCCGGTACGGTGACGGATATCGGCGGCATCGCCGGCACCAGCACCGGCACGGTGGCCGCCTGCGTCAACCGGGGCGATGTGGGCTATAAGCACATGGGCTACAATGTGGGCGGCATCGTCGGCAGCCACAGCGGATACCTTGCGGATTGCGAGAATCTCGGTGCGGTCTCCGGCCGGAAGGAAGTGGGCGGCATCGTGGGCCATATGGAGCCTTCCATCGTGCTGCGCTACGAGACCGACACGCTGCAGATCTTAAGCTCGCAGCTGGAGATCCTTGCTGATCTGACCGACAAGGCGGTGCTGAATGCCCAGGAGAATATGGCGGCGCTCCAGGCCTTGGTCACTACCCTGGAGTACCATGTGGCCAATGCGGAGGCTGCCATCGAGGTGCTGCGGATCGACCCGGAGGATCCCCAGATCCGAGATTGGGACACCTATACCGCAGCAGTGCAGACCTTAAGCAGCAGTATTGCCGGCATCGACCATACCATGCGCAGCATCTACCGCCTGGCGAAGGAATCGGGGGATGGGCTGAGCCGGGATATGGAAGCTGTCTCCCGGCAGATGGATGTGATCAACGGCATTCTGGATGCGCCCCAGGAGAACCTGGGCGGCACTTTAGCGGATGTTTCCGACCGGGATACCCCGGAGGATCTGACCAGCAAGCTGACCTCCTGCGTCAATCGGGGCGATGTCCTGGGCGATCTGAATGTGGGCGGCCTGGTGGGCGCCATCGCCCTGGAAAATGACCTGGACCCCGAGGATGACGTGGAAATCAGCGGCGAGATGTCACTGAATTTTGAGAATGAATACCGTTCGGTTATCATGGATTGTGAAAACAGCGGCATCATCACGGTGAAAAAGCAGAGAGCCGGAGGTATTGTGGGCTGGATGTCCCTGGGACTGGTGAAGGACAGCCTGAATACCGGTGAGGTAAACGGCACAAATGCCGATTATGTGGGCGGAATCGCCGGACAGAGTGACGGTTACATCCGTCGATGCAGCGCTAAGTGTCCCGTGACCGGCGTGGATTATGTGGGCGGTATTGCCGGAATGGGAACCGTGGTTTCCGACTGCCGCAGCATGGCTCTGGTGACCGGTGTGGAAAAGCTCGGCGGAATTCTCGGATTCACTGACGGGGATATGCGGGGAGATGCGAGCACCAGGACGGTGCTTGGCAATGTTTACCGGGT
>JBGVJN010000117.1:0-14214 GCA_045129455.1 Faecousia sp.
GATCTTTTCCGGGTCCGTGATCCTCTCCTCGCCGCAATCAGCCTTACTTCCGCAGCGCACCACCACCTGCTCCACAAGCCTGCCGGGCTTCAGCTCATTCCCTTTTTGGGGAACATTGCGGCAGCAGCCGCCCCACAAAAGCGTCATGCCAAAAAGCATCAAAAACAAAACGCGCTTCATGCCGATCTTCCCTCCTCGAAAAATAGGATGTGTCGAAGATCCGGGAATATCGTTGAAAAAATCAGTAAAAAAGACGCATTTTTCCCATAAAAAGATCCGGAAAGCTTTCGCCTTCCGGATCTTTCATTTTTACAGTTCGCAGTTGCCCACAGTTCTGGGGAAGGGGATGGAGTCGCGGATGTTGCCGATGCCGGTCATATACATCACGATACGCTCGAAGCCCAGGCCGAAGCCGGCATGACGGGCAGAGCCGTACTTGCGCAGATCCATATAGAAGCCGTAGTCCTCCGGCTTCATGCCCAGCTCCTCGATGCGGTTCTTCAGGATCTCATAATCGTCCTCACGCTGGGAGCCGCCGATGATTTCGCCGATACCGGGCACCAGGCAGTCCATAGCCGCCACGGTCTTTCCGTCGGGGTTCAGCTTCATATAGAAGGCCTTGATCTCCTTGGGATAGTCGGTGACGAATACGGGCTTCTTGAACACCACCTCGGTCAGATACCGCTCATGCTCGGTCTGCAGATCGCTGCCCCAATGGACACGATACTCAAACTCGCTGTTATGCTCCTCCAGGAGCTTGACGGCATCGGTATAGGTGATGCGGCCGAAATCATTATTCAGCACATTGTTCAGCCGGTCCAGCAGGCCCTTATCCATGAACTGGTTGAAGAAGTTCATCTCCTCGGGTGCATGCTCCAGCACATAGGAAATGATGTACTTGATCATATCCTCAGCCAGGCGCATATCGTCGGACAGGTCCGCGAAAGCGATCTCCGGCTCGATCATCCAGAACTCCGCGGCATGGCGGGTGGTATTGGAATTCTCGGCACGGAAGGTGGGGCCGAAGGTATAGATATTGCGGAAGGACATGGCAAAGGTCTCGCCGTTGAGCTGGCCGGACACGGTCAGATTGGTGGGCTTGCCGTAAAAGTCCTGGGAGAAGTCCACCTTGCCGTCCTCGGTCTTGGGGATGTTGTTCAGGTCCAGGGTGGTGACCTGGAACATCTCGCCGGCACCCTCGCAGTCAGAGCCGGTGATCAGAGGTGTATGGACATACACGAAGTCACGGTCCTGGAAGAACTTGTGGATGGCCATGGCCGCCAGAGAGCGGACACGGAACACCGCCTGGAAGGTATTGGTCCGGGGACGCAGATGGGTAATGGTCCGCAAAAACTCCATGGTGTGGCGCTTGGGCTGCAGGGGATAATCGCCGGTGGAAGGGCCTTCCACGGTGATCTCGCTGGCCTGGATCTCAAAGGGCTGCTTGCTGTCGGGGGTCTCCACCAGGACACCCTTGATGATCAGCGCGGCGCCGATATTGATCTTGGAGATCTCCTGGAAATTGGCCAGGGTATCGTTGTACACCACCTGCACGGGGGTGAAATATGTGCCGTCATTCAGCACGATAAAGCCAAACTGCTTGCTGGGACGGCGGTTACGCACCCAGCCGCCTACCTCGATCTCCTTACCGGCATAGGCCGCCGTATCCTTAAACAGCTGGCGAACAGTGATCAAATCCATAATGTATCCCTCTCTTGCCTGGAAAATATAGTTAAGTATACGCCAAATCGGCACATTTTACAAGAGGGAAGTTGCATTTTTGTGAGAAAATATCAAAAATTCAGTCCGGTGATACGGACGCATCCGCCGTAGCGGTGAATTCTTCCCAGGTTTCTACCTCCTGCTGCACCGGTGGGATGATCGCCAGGACGCACACCAGCACGGACACAGCCAGGACCGCCAGGATCAGGATCTTGAAAAAGCGGGAAATTTCCAGTGCCCGGAAGCGAATGGTCGTGTACACCAGCAGCCCAGCGCCGCAGATGATCACCCCAAGGCACACCAGCTGCGCCATGGTGCCCACACCGGGAAAGGCCAGGACCGTCACCGTAAACCACGCCAGCAGGTACACCGCCAAAGCGCTGAAGTAACCGGCATGGCGCCTGGCCGCGATGCAGATGATCCCCACCACCGCTGCCGGCAGACACAGGAAGAAGGGGCTGTCGCTCCATTCTCTTTCCGTCATCAGCAGCAATGACAGCACCAGCGCCAAAAGGGAGCAGACCGTCAGCACGATCCCCAGGATCTGGGTGGCTGTGATCTGGCTCTGGACAGGCTTCTCAATATAGATCACCTTCGCTTCTGCTTTGACCGCATCGGTCCGGGGCGGCGCACCCGTCACCAGCGCATCGATGGTCACACCGAACACCTCCGCCAGCTTGATCAGCTTGTCAAGCTCCGGCACGGCGGAATTATTCTCCCATTTGCTCACCGATTGCCGGGATACCTCCAGCGCATCCGCCAGATCCCCCTGGGACATATTCTTTTCCATGCGCAAAGCGTAAATAGTTTCTCCCAAGCTCATAGCAGCACCTCCTTGTTTTCTGCTCACATCATACCACTCTGCCCCGGGAAAATCCACCAACCGGGCTTGAAAATTTAGCAACCGGCGGTTGCATGGGATAAAACTGTCGAATCTTCTTGCATTGCAGGGTAGTTTTGGGTATAATATTTCCATATGTCATCTTGGGAAGGAGGCGTTGCCGTGATCAAGCATATCATCGCCATGATTTTGATCCTGTGCCTGTGTCTGGGCATCATTTCCGGCGACCGTTTGCATTCCCTGCCTCCCGCGCCCACTGAACCTTCTCAGCCATCGGAGCCGTCCACCGCGCCCTCTACGGAGCCGCTGAGCGTCACCTTAATGCTAAGCGAGCTGACTTTGGAAAGCGCCGGCGCTACCTGCCTGCTCTACAGAGGCCCGGCACCCATTGGACAGGTGGAGTTTTCCAGCGATGACACATCCATTGCCACCTTTGCCGCCGGTGTGGTCACCGCGGTAGCGGAGGGCACCACCACCGTCCACGCAAGCTACCTGGGCAGCACAGCCTCCTGTACCGTCAAGTGCGTCTTCCCTACCCAGCCCCCGCAGACCCAGCCGCCACCGGCCAAGCCCCCGATCTCCGCCCAGGACCGTCTGCCGGTGCTGCAGCCGCCGGTGAGCTTTGACGGCGCAAGCACCTTCTTTACAGATGCCGTATTCATCGGCGACTCTGTCAGCCGTATGCTGGGCATCTACAATGCCAGAGTCGGTCAGCTGGCGGGAGCCACCTTCATCAGCAAGGGAAGCTACAGCGTCCGCCACGCGGTGGACAATACCATGCTCCTGGATTTCCGTGGAAAGGCCATGAAGATCGAGGACGCCATCAACGAATCCGGCTGTAAAAAGGTATTTTTGATGCTGGGTATGAATGACATCGGCATCTACGGTGTCACCAAGACCATGAACCGCTGGAAGGTACTGCTCACCCGGCTGAAGGACAACTGCCCGGATATCCAGATCTATATCCAATCCGCCACCCCCATCTACACCGGCAGCGAGATCGGCGCGCTGAACAATGAGCGCATGGATGCCTACAACGCAAACCTGAAGGAATTTGCCGAAGCCAACGGCTGCACCTTCATCGATGTGGCATCCTATCTGAAGGATCACACCGGCGGTCTTGCCGCCAAGTACACCTCAGACCGCTATGTGCATCTGTCCAATCCCGGCTCCCAGGTTTGGATCGATGTGCTGAAAGCCTTCTTTGGCTGCTGAATAAGGAGAGAAAGATATGAAAAGAAATATTTGCATCCTGCTGATCGCCTGCGTTTTGCTTCTCGCCGGCTGCACGCCCCAGGCACCGGAACAGACAGAACCTGCCGCTGTCCTGGATATGCAGCAGATCTATCTCAGCTTCACTCCCCATATGCCGGAGATGATCTCCATGGATGATGCCATGCTGCTCAATTACTGCGGCGTGGAGACTGTGGATTGCGTCCAATCCGTAGCCGCCATCTGCAGCGACGGCCTGCGCACCGACGAAATTTGGCTGATCGAAGCGAAGGATACCGCTGCCGCTGATAAAATCGCCGCTCTGGCCCAGAGCCGTCTCCAGGCCAAAGCTGAGGAAAGCGCCAGCTACTCCCCGGAGCAGTATGCCGTAGTCCAGAAGGCCCAGTTGCTGCGCAGCGGTAACTATCTGGCTCTGATCGTATCCCCCCAGGTGGAGACTCTCAGCCAGCTTTTCAAGTCCGCTGCCGGGATCTGATACCGTAAAATACACGCCGGATCGGCTGGAGCCGGTTCGGCGTATTGCGTAAGGAGGTGCTGCCAGGTGCTGTTTTCCGAGAATGTATTTTTGTTTGCTTTTCTGCCGGCGGTGCTGGCAGTTTACTACCTTTGTCCCAGAGTGCTGCGCAATCCGGTGCTGCTGATCTTCAGCCTGGTGTTTTACGGTTGGGGTGAGCCGGTATACCTTATTTTGATGGTAGCCGCCATTGCCCTCAACTACCTGTTTGGTCTTCTGATCCACGGATGTCAGCGCAGGGGCAGCAAGGGGACCTGGGCGCTGGTCACCGGTGTTGCCGTAAACCTTCTGCTTCTGGGCTATTTTAAGTATGCCGGCTTTGTGCTGGCGCAGCTGCAGCTACTGATCCCTGCCCTTGGCAGTGTATCCCTTCCCCAGATCCAGCTGCCCATTGGCATCTCCTTTTACATTTTCCAATCCATGAGTTATATCATCGATGTATACCGGAACGACACCCAGGTGCAGAAAAATCCTTTGGATTTCGGCACCTATGTTGCCCTGTTCCCCCAGCTGATCGCCGGCCCCATCGTCCGCTACCGGGACGTGGCGGCGGCGCTGAAGCAGCGGACAGAGACGCTTGCCGGCTTTTCCTCCGGCATCATACTGTTCACCGCAGGTCTTGCCAAGAAGGTGCTGCTGGCAAATCCTATGGGCAATCTCTGGCTGCAGCTGCAATCCCAGCGCGGCACCGCTGCCGCCTGGATGGGTCTTGCCGCCTATGCCCTGCAGATCTATTTTGATTTCTCCGGCTATTCCGATATGGCCCGGGGCCTTGGAAGAATGTTCGGCTTTGAATTTCTGGAGAATTTCAACTACCCCTACATCTGCCGCAGCATCACGGACTTCTGGCGCCGGTGGCACATCTCCCTGTCCACCTGGTTCAAAGAGTATGTCTATTTCCCCCTGGGCGGAAACCGTAAGGGACTTCCCCGGCAGCTGGTGAACATCGGCATCGTCTGGGCGCTCACCGGTCTGTGGCACGGTGCAAGCTGGAATTTCCTGCTGTGGGGTGTGTACTATGCCCTGCTGCTGATCCTGGAAAAAGCATTCCTGCTCAAACTCCTAAATAAGCTGCCGAAAGCTGCCGCGCATCTGTACGCGCTGCTGGCGGTGATGCTGGGCTGGGCGCTGTTTTACTTCGAGGATCTTACCTTACTGGGTCAATTCCTCGGCAGGCTCTTCTCCTTCACTCCCACCACCGGCCAGGGTCTGCAGTTGGTCGCAGGCTTTTTGCCTTTGCTGCTGTGCGCCTGCTTTGCCGCCACCCCCGTGGCAAAAAAGCTCCTGCGGCGTTTCGATGGCAGTACCGGAGCATTTGCGCTGCAGTTGATCGCAGTGGTCGCCGGACTTCTGCTTTGCACCGCCGCTCTGGCAAGCCAAAGCTACAATCCCTTCATCTACTTCCGATTCTGAAAGGAGGCGCAGTATGAAACCGAAAGTATTTCAGTGGGTACTGACCCTATTCTTCTGCGTCTTCCTGGGGAGCATGGTACTTCTTTACCTGTTTTCTCCCAAAGAGAGCTTTTCCCCACTGGAAAAGCGGTATCTGGCGGAAGGTCCCAAGCTCAGCTGGGATACGATCCAAAGCGGCCAATTTAGCACGGATGCCGAGGATTATCTGGCTGATCACATCCCCTTCCGGGATCTTTTCGTGGGTCTGAACGCTTACTTCAAGCTCCTTACCGGCCAGCAGGCAGCGGAGGAGATCCAGGTCGCACCGGGTGGCGTCCTGCTGGAAAAGAGTGCGCCATGGGACCCCAGGGCCGTTCAGGCCAATATGGATGCCATCAACGCTTTTGCCGCCGCCACCAATGCGCAGGTGGATCTGATGATCGTGCCTTCCGCGGGCTGGGCCGTGGCAGGTTACGATGACGAGGCCAAGATCCGGGACATCTATGCCCTGGCAGGGGAAAATGTAACCCCCGTGGATGTGCTGACCGCCCTTTCCGCAATCAAAGAAGAACCCCTTTACTACCGCACCGACCATCACTGGACCAGCCTGGGCGCCCACACCGCTTACGCTGCCTATATGGAGACCAAGGATCGTGCGTACCGGGCTAAGGAGGAGTTCACCGTGGAGGCCGTCCCCGGGTTTTACGGCTCCACCTATTCCCGCAGCGCCCTGTGGCTGACACTGGCGGACACCCTTGAGCTTTGGACCGGCACGCCCGACCTGCAGGTGACCAACAAGGAGTCCGGCAATCTGCATACCGGCATCTTCTACCGGGAGCGGCTGGAGGAAGCGGACAAGTATACTGTTTTCCTGGACGGCAACCACTCTCTGGTGACCATCCGAAATCCCCATGCCGTCGGCCAGGGAAAGCTGCTGGTGATCCGGGATTCCTACAGCAACTGTCTGGGCGGTTTTCTGGCAGAATCTTACGAGACCGTGGTGCTGGTGGATCTGCGCTACTACAAGCAGCCTATTTCCCAATTGCTTGCCCAGGAGGGCTTTGACGATATCCTGGTATGCTACAGTCTGGGAAATTTCCTGACGGACAAGAATATTATCTGGCTGCGCTGAGCGCCGCCGCACTTTCTTTACCAGAAAAAGGCTGTACTTTTTTTCGATCCTTGCTATAATAGCAGTAACTTAACACTTAAGACGGAGGATGTTATGAACATAATCATCGCAGGTGACGGCAAGGTAGGCTCTACCCTGGCCCGACAGCTTTCTGCAGAAGGATATGACATCACGCTGATCGATTCCGACCGTCAGGTCCTCAATTCCAGCATGGAGCGTATGGATGTTATGGCCGTGCACGGCAACTGCGCAGCTATGGATGTGCTGCTTCAGGCGGGCATCAAGGACGCGGACCTTCTCATCGCGGCTACCAGCGCGGACGAAGTGAATCTTCTGTGCTGTACCACCGCCCACGGTCTGAATCCCAAGCTGCATACCATCGCCCGGATCCGCAATCCGGAATACACAGAGCAGATCTACGAAATGCGGGATATTTTCGGTCTTTCCATGGCCATCAACCCGGAAAAGCAGGCCGCCACCGAGATCGAGCGGCTGCTGAAGTATCCCGGCTTCCTGCGCAGAGATACTTTTGCCAAGGGCAGAGCTGAGATCGTGGAGCTGCGTATCGATGATGACAGCAAGCTTCGGGGCGTTTCCATGATGGATCTGCCCGGCATCGTCAAGTGCAGAGTTCTGGTCTGCGCGGTACTGCGCAACGGTACAGCTGTGACCCCCGGTGCCAATTTTGTTCTGGAGGAAGGCGACCGGATCTTCGTTACCGCCCCCACCGAAACTCTGACGCTGCTTCTGAAAAATCTGGGCATCATTACCCGCCGTGCCCGTCGTGTGATCCTTTGCGGCGGTGGCCGTGTCAGCTATTATCTTGCCAGCATGCTGCTCAAAAGCGGCATTTCCGTCCAGGTCATTGAGAACGATCTTGTTCGCTGCAAGGAGCTGGCTACCATGCTGCCCGATGCCTGTGTCGTCCACGGCGATGCCACCGACCAGGCTTTGCTGGAAAGCGAAGGTCTTTCCTCCTGCGACGCTCTGGTTACCCTTACCGGCATCGATGAGCTGAATATGATCATCTCCCTCTATGGCAATTCCCGGGATCTTCCCCAGGTCATCACAAAGCTGAGCCATGCGGAAAACCGGAACATCATCGACAGCCTGGCTCTGGGCAGCATCGTATGCCCCAAGGAGCTTTGCTGCAGCAACATTGTCCGTTATGTCCGTGCCATGCAGAATCAGACCGGCGCCGCCGTTTCTCTGCACTCCATCGCCGACGGCCAGGCGGAAGCGGTGGAATTTTTGGTGGACAGCACTACCCGCAACTGCGGCACACCACTGAAGGAACTGAAGCTGAAGCCCAATGTACTGCTTGCCAGCATCACCCACGGTTCCCGCTCCGAGATCCCCAACGGTAACTCCGAATTCCACGAGGGCGATTCCCTGGTGGTGGTCACCAGTGAGCGGGGCAAGCTGCAGCAGCTGAACGATATCTTTGCATAAGCGGAGGTTCCTATGAACTACAAGATTATGGGACGGTTCATTTCCCAAACCGTGTTTGTGGAAACGGTCTTTATGCTCCCACCGCTGATCATCAGTATCTGCAGCGGTCAGCAGATGGCCACCGTCGGTTTTCTGGCCGCCATGGGCATCATGCTGCTGGTGCAGGTGGTGCTGTGGCTTCTGTGCAAGGGCGCTCCCCAGGCGCTGAACGCTAAGGAAGGCCTGGTGTGCGTCAGCATCAGCTGGATCGTCATGAGTCTGCTGGGCTGCCTTCCCTTCTGGATCTCCCGGGAGATCCCCAGCTATATCGACGCGTTTTTCGAGATCGTCTCCGGTTTCACCACCACCGGCTCATCCATCCTGGCGGATGTGGAGAGCCTGTCCCCCGGCATTCTTTACTGGCGCAGCTTCAGCCATTGGCTGGGCGGCATGGGCGTGCTGGTGTTCCTGCTGGCCATCGCTCCCGGTGACGGCAAAGGCAACGGCTTCACCATGCACCTGCTGCGGGCAGAAAGCCCCGGCCCGGATGTGGGCAAGCTGGTACCCAAGATGCGCAAGACCGCATCCATCCTGTATCTGATCTACATCGCACTGACGGTCCTGGATGTAATCTTCCTTCTGTGCGGCGATATGCCGCTGCTGGATGCTCTGTGTACTGCCTTCGGCACTGCCGGTACCGGCGGTCTGGGTATCTACAATGATTCTCTGATGAGCTGCTCGCCGTACATCCAAAATGTCACCGCCGTATTCATGTTCCTCTTTGGCATCAACTTCAGCTGCTATTATCTGATCCTTCTGGGACAGTTCAAGAGCGTATTCAAAGACGAAGAGCTGCGACTGTATCTTGGCATCGTTGCCGTCAGCATCCTGCTGATCGTGCTGAATCTGCAGGGTGTTTACGGTACACTGGAGGAGACGATCCGCCATGCCGCCTTCCAGGTCAGCAGCATCATCACCACTACCGGCTATTCCACCGCGGATTTTGATCTCTGGCCCGGCTTCTCCAAGTCTATCCTTTTGATGCTGATGATCATCGGCGCCTGCGCCGGCTCCACCGGCGGCGGCATTAAGGTCGCCCGTGTGCTGCTGATCTTCAAGAGCCTGCGGCGCAATATCCGCCAGGTACTGCATCCCAAGAAGGTACAGATCGTCCGCAGCAACGGCGCTGTGGTGGACGAAAAGGTCCTGGACAATACCAACGCCTACCTTGCGGCCTATGTGATCATTATGATCATCAGCGTGCTTCTCATCAGCCTGGACGGTTTCTCCACAACCACCAACATCACCGCCGTGATCGCCTGCTTCAATAATATTGGTCCCGGCCTGGAAGCCGTCGGCCCCACCTGCAATTATGCCGGCTTCAGCATCCTTTCCAAGCTGGTGCTGATCCTGGATATGCTGGCCGGCCGTCTGGAGATCTTCCCCATGCTGGTGCTCCTGTCCCGAAGCACCTGGCGTTACCGCTGATACAAAAGGGCGTGTTGCAAAACAAAGCAACACGCCCTTGCTTATTGCGTTTTAGGTTTACATAACATATCCAACAATACTGATCATCTGCAGCAAGCTTCCCAGCACCACGAAGATGTAGAACACGCTGTGAAACCACCGTTTTTTGGAACCGATGCCGTAGAGGATCGCTCCGATCGTATAGGCGATGCCGCCGGCCAGAAGAAAGCTGAAGCCCTGCTCCCCCAGCAGCTGCCGGGTCAGCCCCATAAAGGGCAGCACCGCCCAACCCATGCCGATATAGCAGATCATGGAAAACACATTGTACTTTTTCAGGTCGATGGCTGTCAGCGTCACAGCCAGCGCCGTCAAGCCCCACTGAAACGCCAGCATCCCCCAGCCCAGAACAGGGTCAAAAGGCCGGTAGATACACATAGCAATGGGAGTATAAGTTCCGGCGATGAGAAAATAGATGGTGCAGTGGTCGATGATCTGCATCACCTTCTTGCCCGCGCAGGGACGCAGCCCGTGGTAGACGCTGGACATGGTGTACAGCAGGATCATGCTGCAGCCGTAGATGATGCCGGTGATCAGTGCCCAGCGATCGCCATTGAGGATCGCCCGAAGGATACATACCACCAAGGCGATCAAACCCAGGACGCCGCCAACGATATGGGTGACCATATTCATGATCTCCTCACCTTTGGTATAATCCGGCAGCTTCCGCTGGGCAAGCTTGGTTCGTTTCATACGCAGCTTCCTTTCTAATTTAATGAGATAACTATACCACTTTTTTCTCATTTGACACCCTACCCTTCCCAAATCACGCCTCCCCGACTGGTAGATACCCTATTCTACCCCTGGTAGAGCGGTAGAAAAGTATTGACAACGGGGTATAAATGGGCTAGAATCCTAGCATAACCAAGGCTGAGGTTGCGGTGTTCATCAGTACCGCCGCGGTTTGGCAATTGCCGCCGCGGGAAAGGGAACATTGCCGAAGAAGATGCCCTGTGCCAACGGGGTATGTTCTGGGGCTGCGCAGAATATGCGCAGAACTGTCATCTTTACGATGGAGTGCTGACCTGGGAATCGCGTTTTGTCGCCCCGTGTCGCTCCGACACGGGGTTTTGTTTTTTGCCAACTGCCACAATATCCCTTTGAATGTGAGGAAAAGGAAAATGAAGAAGACCACTTTTTTGACCCTTGAAAAGGCTCAGGAGATCAAGGCGCAGATCCCCACGCCCTTCCATATTTATGACGAAGCCGGCATCCGCCAAAGAGCCCGGGATCTGAAGGCAGCCTTTGCCTGGAATCCCGGCTTCCGGGAATACTTTGCCGTGAAGGCAACTCCCAACCCCTATATTCTGCAGCTGCTGCACGAGGAAGGCTGCGGCTGCGATTGCGCCAGCTACACGGAGCTGCTGCTGGCGGAAGCCGTGGGTGTCACCGGCCACGATGTAATGTTCTCCTCCAATGTGACCCCGGAGCTGGACATGAAGAAGGCCTACGATATGGGCGCTTACATTAATTTGGACGACGCCACCCATGTGGAATTCCTCCACCGTGTGGCAGGTGCCGTGCCGGAGACCGTTTGCCTGCGCTACAACCCCGGCGGCTCCTTCAGCCTGGGCAACACTATCATGGATATGCCCCGGGACGCCAAGTACGGCATGACCGAGGATCAGATGGCCGGTGCCATTACCCGGCTGATGCAGCTGGGCACCAAGCACTTCGGCATCCATGCCTTCCTGGCCTCCAATACCACCACCAATGAGTACTATCCGGAGCTGGCCGCCAATCTGTTCCGTCTGGCAGTGCGGCTGCGCAATGCCACCGGCGCGGACTTCACCTTCATCAACCTCTCCGGCGGCATCGGCGTGGACTATCGCCCGGAGCAGCCCAACTGCAATATCCACCTCATCGGTGAAGGCGTGCGTCAGCGCTACGAGCAGATCCTGACACCGGCAGGCATGGGCGACATCGCTATCTTTACCGAGCTTGGCAGATTCATGCTGGCACCCTTCGGGCATCTGGTCTCCACCGTGCTGCACCAGAAGCACATCTATCGGGAGTACATCGGTCTGGATGCCTGCGCGGCGGATCTGATGCGCCCCGCCATGTATGGCGCTTATCACCACATCACGGTGCTGGGCAAAGAAGATGCCATTTTGGACCATGTGTACGATGTCACCGGCGGTCTGTGCGAAAACAACGACAAGTTTGCCATCGAACGCAGCCTGCCTCAGATCGACATCGGCGACATCCTGGTGATCCACGATACCGGCGCCCACGGCCACTCCATGGGCTACAACTACAACGGAAAGCTCCGCTCCGCCGAGGTGCTGCTCAAGTCTGACGGCAGCTTCCAGCTGATCCGCCGAGCTGAGACTCCCGCCGATTATTTTGCTACTTTCGACGACTCCCCCTTCCATTTCGGATGCTGATTTGGTAATTCTGCACAAGTTTCCTTCGGTTTTTTCGGCACTGAAAACCCAAGTTTACAGTAAATTTTCATCCTTCTTTCCGTAAAGTATGATATAATAGCACTGTAACGGGGAGCGCCGTCAGTGTTGCCCGGAAAAGGAGCCTGTATGAATCATAACATTTTATTTTTTCTGACACCGAAGGCCATGTGCATCTATCTGCATGATGACTATACTCTGCGCCAGGCGCTGGAGAAGATGGAATCCGCTGGATACGCTGCCCTGCCGATCCTAAATAAGTGGGGTGAATATCGGGGGACCCTTACCGAGGGCGATCTGCTTTGGGCTATCAAGAATATGTGCTACATGGACATCCGCCAGGCGGAAGCCCATCGGATCATGGAGATCTCCCGGCGCAGGGATAATATTCCTGTGCGGGTCAACACCTCCATGCAGGACCTGGTCCATCGGGCCAGCTCCCAGAATTTTGTTCCCGTGGTGGACGATAAGGACGCCTTTATTGGCATCATCACCCGGGGCGCCATCATCAAGTATTGCTCCCAGCAGCTGTTTTCCGAAGATTGATCCATACCGCGGCAGGCACCCCACCGGGTGCCTGCTTTTTTCTTGTGAGTTCCGTCGGATCCCGGCGAAAAATAATGGTATACTTTTTGCCGGAAATGTGTTATACTATGCTTAGAATGCGCCGGGTGGGCAGACCCGGGCAACTGAAAACCACATATTCAAGCAGGCGTTTTCCTCTCACTTTGGCGGTACAGGGCTGAAAAAAGAGGCGAATGGCTGCCTGCTTTGCTATGACTTTTTGCATACGAATGAAAGGAGCAATGATACCATTTGGCAGAAAAACTGAAAATCATCCCTCTTGGCGGTCTGGATGAGATCGGCAAGAATATCACCGTATTGGAATACGGCAAGGATATGATCGTCGTGGATTGCGGCGTTGGCTTCCCGGACGAGGAGATGTACGGCGTGGATCTGGTGATCCCCGACTTTTCCTATCTGGTAGCAAATCAAAAGAAGCTGCGGGGCATGTTCATCACCCACGGTCACGAGGATCACATCGGCTCTATTCCCTACTGCATGCAGCAGGTCAACTGTCCCATCCACGGCACCGCCATGACCAACGGCCTCATCAAGCTGAAGCTGGAGGAGCATAACCTGGCCGGTGTGGTGAAGCTGCATACCCACAAGCCCGGCGATGTGGTCAAGGCCGGCTGCTTCAGTGTGGAATTCATCCATGTCAACCACTCCATTGCCGATGCCGTAGCCTTCGCCATCCACACACCTGTGGGCACGGTGGTCATGACCGGCGACTTTAAGATCGACCCCACCGCCGAAGGCGGCATGACAGACCTTGCCCGTCTGGGCGAGCTGGGCAACAAGGGTGTTCTTGCGCTGCTGTGTGACTCCACCAATGTGGAGCGCCAGGGCTACACTCCCAGCGAGACCGTGGTAGCCGAGGGTCTGGATCGGCAGTTCAAAAACTGCGATCAGCGGATCATCGTCACCACCTTTGCCTCCAATATGCATCGCCTGCAGGCCATCCTCAACACCGCGCACCGCCATGGCCGCAAGGTGGCAGTTTCCGGCCGCAGCATGGAAAATATGCTGAAGGTGGCCCAGGAGCTGGGCTATCTGAAAATCAAGGCCGGCACTCTTGTGGAGCTGAACGCCATCAAAAACATTCCCAAGAACAAGCTGGTCATCGTCTCCACCGGCTCTCAGGGCGAGAATATGTCCGCACTGTACCGCATGGCCTTCTCCACGCACAAGCAGGTGGATATCCAGCCCGGCGACCGGATCATCATCTCCGCCTCCGCCATCCCCGGCAATGAGAAGGCTGTTTCCCGGATCATCAACGAGCTGTACCGCAAGGGCGCGGATGTGGTCTACGAAAAAAGTGAAGGTCTGCATGTCTCCGGCCACGCCTGTCAGGAGGAGCTGAAGATCATTCACGGTCTGGTAAAGCCCAAGTTCTTCATCCCCGCCCATGGGGAACAGCGGCATCTGCAGCTGCACGCCAAGCTGGCAAAGTCCA